>NZ_CATKPP010000054.1:0-422311 GCF_949767635.1 Pseudomonas sp. IT-93MI4 | reverse complement strand
GTCGAGTTTGACGAAGATATTCACCGGAGGCAGCGAAGTTTCCGGAGTCTGTTGGAATACCTTGACCCGATATTGCAGCGTATAGGTCCCGGTCACGAAGCGCTGGGGCGGGACATACAGGGTGACACGCTCGCCGACATCCTCTGGCTTGACGAGGGTGGTCTGGTCGACCTGAATACCGTCGAGCAGCAGCTCGATGTGGTCACCTAAACCCATACGGTCCCAGGGTGGACAATAGACTTTCAGCCCCTTGTCGGGCGCCAGCAACTGCGCGGCGGCAATATTGATCCCCCACACCCCTCCCTCCAGGGCTGGCTGCGTACGGTCGGGTATTTCCAGTTGCCGCAGAGTCTCGGGGGGCGGGAGGCGAGGGGGCTGAATAAGCATGCTGAAGACTCCAGAGTCGTGGGGGGCAAAGGCTCTGGGTTATTTAGGGGCAGGTGGCGAGCGTTGGCTACTGTCAGAAATTACAGGTAGGGAGGTATTTGCGATGAACGGTCGTGAGCCCTGGCCACTGGATCGCCGCCTATCAATGTGGGAGCGGGCTTGCTCGCGAACAGGCCGGCATATTCAACATCACAGGTGACTGAACCGACGCTTTCGCGAGCAAGCCCGCTCCCACAGGGGATGGGTGTTTCAGATGAAGACAATTTCGTAGGGCAGGCGCATCCGTTCCAGGATCACCGGCGGCAGCATCGGCGCGATGCCGATCGCCGGTTCGCCCTTGAGCTGGCTGGCATAGGCGTGGGTGGCGTGGCTTTTGCGCGCCACTGTCCAGGTGTCGAGGCGCAGTTTGCGTGCACGATCCCAGGGGATCAGGCTCTGCTCGCGCTCCGGCCAGTGCCAGGCCCAGACCGCCACGTCGTGATAGGTGGCTCCGGCTTGCGCCGCCGCGTTGGCACTGGCACGTCCGACCGCTTCGTGGTCGTCGTTGCCGTCGTTGCGCCAAGTGCTGAACACCACGTCGCCGGGGCGCAGATAACGTGAGATGAAACTGCTGATTTCCGTCTCGCGCTCGAGCAGCGCGTTGTCGGTGAACCCGCCGCGCACCCATTTCAGACTGTGCATCGGCAGGCCGAGCCGACGCAGGGCTTCGACGCTCTCTTGCGGACGGAACACGCTCAGGCGTTTTTCCGACCACTGTCGCGAGCCGGGATGGCTGGCGCTGCCATCAGTGATCGACAGCAGTTGCAGCGGATGACCGAGGCTGGAGAGCAATTGCAGGAGCCCGCCACAGGTCACCACTTCATCACCCGGATGCGGGGCGACGACGACGGCGCGAGCACCGGGGGGAACGAGGCTATGGGTGTTGATGACGGGGATGTTGTCCAACTGCGGGGAACTGTTCCAGATCTGTACCGGCGGCGGGTTTTCGTTGAGGAATAACGGTTTCATGGGTGCTACGTCCTTGTCGAGTCAGGCCCTCAATCGAATCTGCACCGTAGAAAGGCAGGTGCGCTCGACCCGTGAAGGCGAATGGATTGCTGTGCGACGCTCCGAACCCTGGATTGCCGCGCAGCAGAGTATTGCTCATGAAAACCGGTTCGTCGCGTCACAGATCAATCTGATCCGCTTTTTTTATGTCTAACTGTACCAATTTTCGCAGGTAGTCCCCGAATCCGCCCCGGGCACGGCTGTCCAGACGGGCGCTGGTATGCACTTGCGGGCGATGGCTCCAGGCGATGTCGGCACCGAGCAATTCCAGTTGCCGCACCAGTTGCACGTCCTCATCACAGGTCAAGGGGGCGAACCCCCCGGCCCAACGATAAGCATCGGCACTGACCCCGAGATTGGCGCCGTGGATATGGCGATGCCCGTCCCGCGCCTGATAGTGACTGTGATAGCGGATTTGCGCGCTTTCGTCGAATGTCGGATCCCAATGTTCGACAGTTACCGTGCCGCACACCGCGTCCGCCCCCAGCCCCAACTGTGCCACCAGCCAGTCCTCGGCCACACGGCTGTCGGCGTCGGTGCAGGAGATCCAGCGCGCGCCACGCTCCAGCAACACCTGCGCGCCAGCGGCCCGGGCCTGGCCAACGTTACGCGCGTCGATGTGCAGACTCAGTACCGGAAAGCCGCTGACGATCTGCGCCGAGCGATCGGTGCAGCTGTCGAGCACCACCAGCACTTCAACCGGCTCGCCGGCCAGCAGCCCGTGTTTACTGGCGCGCACGGCGGCCGTCAGGCACTGCTCCAGCAGGTCTTGCTCGTTGTGCGCGGGAATCAGAATGCCGATCATCGCAGGCCCTCCAATGCGGCCACCGAGCGCGGCTCACGGCTCCAGACTTCAAGGATAAAGTCGGACTCCTGATGCAGCGCCAGACGCGGTAGCGGTAATTGCTCGTGAATCAGGTCATGTACCTGCCGCGCGTTGAGCGGGCAGCCATCGATGGGCGGGCGCCAGTGGCAGGCCAGCAACTGGCCGTCAGCCGTCAGGGATTCACTGATGCGGCGGATCACTTCTGTCAGATCCTGGGCATCGAGGTAGTAGCCGATTTCGCTAAATACAATCAGGTCGAATTTTTCCTCCGGCCAGTCACCGGGCAGGCGACTTTGGCGCACCTCGGCATGGTCAAACAGGCTCAACCGGGTACGCGCCAGATTCACCGCGGCACTGGCGGTGTCGCAACACAGCAGGCGGTCGCAGCGCTCGGCGAGTTCGGCGCTGAGTTCGCCATTAGCGCAGCCGGGCTCGAAGATCGCCCGATAATGCGCGCGGGGCAGGGCGGCGAGGGTGATAGCGCGTTTGCGCTGTTCGTACCAGCGCTCGCGGAAGGCCCAGGGATCATCGTTAGCGCTGAACAATCCGTCGAAGTAACGATCATCGACGCTCATAGGAACACCACTTCGAACGGTTGCAGCAGACGATCCAGCACGTACGGGGCCAATACCGGTTGCAGCCCGGCTTGCGGATCGCCCTCCAACTGACTGGCGAACGCATGCACCGCGTGGCGTTTGCGCGCCACTTGCTCGGCGGACAACAGAATTTTGCGCGCGCGCTGCCATGGCACCGAGGCGTCTTCGGGTGAGGCCCAGTGCCAGGTCCATACCGGCAATTCGTGGCAGGTGGCGCCAACCCGCCGTGCGGCTTCGATACTGGCGCGGCCGGCGGCTTCGTGATCGCAGTGGCCGTCCTCGCACCAGGTGCTGAACACCACGTCGCCGGGGCGCAGGTGGCGTTCGATGAACGCGACCAGCGACGGCTCATCTGCGGCGACCTGGCTATCGCTGAAACCGCCGCGCAGCCATTTCATCCGGTGCAATGGCACGCCGAGGCGGCGCAGGGCTTCAGCCGATTCCTGCGGCCGCACCACGCTCAGGCGTTCGACTGGCCAGCGCTCGGAACCGGGATGACTGGCGCTGCCATCGGTGACCGAAATCAGTTGCAACTGACGCCCGGCGGCGGCCAGCAACTGCAACATTCCGCCGCAGCCGAGCACTTCGTCGTCCGGGTGCGGGGCGACGATCACCGCCCGCGCGCCCGGTGGCACCAGACTGAGGACATCGACGCTGTCCAGCGCCGCCAGGTGCCGGGAATGTTGCCATTGCAGCAACGAAGTCCCTTGGTGGCCGATGATCGGATCGGGCTTATTAGCGGCATTCATAGCGTCCAGGCCTCCTCGGGGTGTTCAGCCAGCGTTTGGCCAAGGGCCGCCAGATCACGCTCGGCATGACTCTGGCGCAGGAACACCGGCAGATCGGCGCTCAACCGGGCGAAGTGCCGATCCTTGCAGAACGGAGCGGCACCCAGCGCCCGACCGGTCTCGCGCATCACTTGCTCAGCCGATTGCTCGACCACGGCGCGGGCACGTCGGGCTAACAGTTCGGCATTGGCTTCGGGATGCGTATCGATGTGCAACGCACTGAAACGCAGCACATTGGCGGCTGCGTACAGCGCCGCATCGACCGTGCCGAGGTGGGCGAGGGCGTGCGGCTCCTGACGTTGCGCGCAGTGTTTACGCAGCGCCTCGGCGATCTCCCTTGCCGCGCCGTACCAGCACGCGGCGATGCCGATCCCGCCTTGCCAGAAACCCGGACGATGCAGGTAGTCGCCGGGTTCGCCAATGGCCTGGGCTTCGGCGCCGTCGAAAAGCACTTCAACGCTGCCGGTGGCGCCCATGCCGACCGCTTGCCAGCCCTGATCGGTGATGGTCACGCCCGGTTGATCAAGTGCCACTGCGACCAGTTGCTGACGGTCCTCGGCGTCCCACGCGGTGAGCAGCGCATGGCTGAGCACCGCCGCCCCGGAGCACCAGGCCTTGCGCCCGTCGAGGCGCACCATGTGCCCGGCCGGTCGCACCTGCACCCGAGCCTGCGGTGGTTCAGCCGCCCACATGCCCCAAGTGCTGCCCGGTGTGGGCGAACCACCGAGCTGTTCGATGATCGCCAGTGCGTCGGTGTGACCTTCGTAGAGTTTGCACAAGCCCAGATCATGCCCGCCGACTTCCGCCAGACGTTGAAAACGCTCCAGCGTGCGGCCGCTGCCCGGTAACGGCAACTGATCCAGACCGGCCTCGACCAGCGCCCGCAGGCAATGGCCGAGCGCTGCGGTGTCGCGATAGTCCGGCGGGCGGCGCGCCAGATAACTGTGCAGGTCCATATCAGTCTTCTTCTTCGCGTTGCAGTTCGAACAGCAGCAGCGAACGGCCGGTGACCGAATACTCATGGCCGAACTCGAAGCGTTCCTGACCGCGAATCGACGGCTGATTGGTGTCGATCATGCAGGTCCAGAAACTGCCTTCCGGCACTTCCGGCAGGCTGAAGTTGACGATGTCGTGGTGGGCGTTGACCACCAGCAGCAACGTCGCATCGGCACCTTTGCGGCGGATCCCGGTTTCCTGCGCGCGACCGTCAAGGAGCATGCCCAGGCAGCGGTTGTGCGCGTCATGCCAGTGCTCGGTGGTCATCTCGGTGCCGTCCGGCGCGAGCCAGGTGACGTCCTTGACGCCAATGTCCTCGTTGTATTCGCCGACCAGGAAGCGCCCGCGACGCAGGATCGGATAAGCCATACGCAGCTTGATCAGGCGTTTGACGAATTTGAGCAGCGCCTTGCCGTCCTCGCTCAAGTCCCAGTTGACCCAGCCGATCTCGCTGTCCTGGCAATAGGCGTTGTTGTTGCCGTCCTGCGTGCGGGCGAATTCGTCACCGGCAACGATCATCGGCGTGCCCTGCGACAGCAGCAGCGTGGCGAAGAAGTTGCGCATCTGCCGGTGGCGCAGCGCATTGATCTCCGGGTCGTCGGTCGGGCCTTCGACGCCGTGGTTCCACGACAGGTTATTGTTGCTGCCGTCCTGGTTGTTCTCGTCGTTGGCTTCGTTGTGCTTGTCGTTGTACGACACCAGATCGTTGAGGGTGAAACCGTCATGCGCGGTGATGAAGTTCACCGACGAGTACGGCCGCCGCCCGCGCTGGTTGAACATCTCGCCGGACGCGGTCATGCGGCTGGCGAAGTCAGCGACCTGGCCGTCGTCGCCTTTCCAGAACGCGCGCACGGTGTCGCGGAATTTGTCGTTCCACTCGACCCAGCCTGGCGGGAAATTGCCGACCTGATAGCCACCGGGGCCACAGTCCCAAGGCTCGGCGATCATTTTCACCTGACGCAGCACCGGGTCCTGACGGCAGGCGACGAGGAAGCTGTGACGCTCGTCGAAACCGTCGTGATAGCGCCCGAGAATGGTCGCCAGATCGAAGCGGAAACCGTCGACGTGCATCTCGCTGGCCCAATAACGCAGCGAGTCGGTGACCATCTGCAGCACGCACGGGTGACTGAGGTCGAGGGTGTTGCCGGTGCCGGAATCGTTGATGTAGTAGCGCTTGTCGTCCGGCATCAGCCGGTAATACGAGGCGTTGTCGATGCCGCGCATCGACAGGGTCGGGCCTTGCTCGTTGCCCTCGGCGGTGTGGTTGTAGACCACGTCGAGGATCACTTCCAGATTGGCCTCGTGCAGGTGCGCGACCATCTCCTTGAACTCGGCGATCTTGCCGCTGGCCAAGTAACGCGGATCCGGGGCGAAGAAGGCGATGCTGTTGTAGCCCCAGTAGTTGGTCATGCCCTTGTGCAGCAAATGCTGGTCGTTGACGAAGGCATGGATCGGCAGCAATTCCACACTCGACACGCCGAGTTTGCGGATGTGTTCGAGCACGTCGTCGACCATCAACCCGGCAAAGGTACCGCGCACGTTCTCCGGCACCGAAGGGTGACGCATGCTGATGCCGCGTACGTGGGTTTCATAAATGATGGTTTTGTCCCACGGCACGCTGACGCGGTGGTCGTTGCCCCAGGTATGCGCCGGGTCGATGACCTTGCACTTGGGCACAAACGGCGCGCTGTCGCGTTCATCGAAACTGAGGTCGGCATCGGGGTGGCCGATGGTGTAGCCGAACAGCGCCTCGGACCATTTCAACTCGCCGACCAGTTGTTTGGCGTACGGGTCGATCAGCAGTTTGTTGTGGTTGAAGCGATGGCCGTTCGCCGGGTCATACGGGCCATAGACACGGTAGCCGTAGATCAGCCCAGGATGGGCGTCGGGCAGGTAGCCGTGGTAGATCTCGTCGGTGTACTCCGGCAGTTCGATGCGTTCGAGTTCGACTTCGCCGGCATCGTCGAAAATGCACAGTTCAACCTTGGTGGCGTTGGCGGAAAACAGTGCAAAGTTAACCCCCAGACCATCCCAGGTCGCACCGAGCGGGAAGGGCAGGCCTTCACGGATTCTCGAAGGTTCAGCGTGCGCTGCGGGCTCGGCATTCTTTGGACGGGTCATGATTGCTCCTGCAAATCGGGGAAATTCTCGGCTGATACAAAACCTTGTAGGAGTGAGCCTGCTCGCGATAGCGGTCTGACATTCAATCGCGATTTCGCCTGATACATCGCTATCGCGAGCAGGCTCACTCCTACAGGAAGGTTGTATGTTTCTTGAGGACGAGTGAGTCCTCGGTGGCGAGCGAACCCGCCACACGGTCATTCAGTTCAATAATCCGGGTGTGTCAGTTGGCCGGGGGCTTGCGGGGGGCGCGCGGCTTTTTCTCGGCGGCTTTTTCGCCCGGTGGAATCACTTTGGCGGCGCTGGAAGGCTTGGCTTTGGCGTCCGCAGGCGCCTTGGGCTTGGCCGCCGGGGTCTTGCTTTCGCTGGCTTTGCCGGTCGCAGTCTTGCCGGTAGTTTTGCTGCCCGCAGCCTTTGGCGACTTCTTCGGCGCCAGAGCCTCGGCTTCGGCCAGCTTGCGCGCCATTTCCCAATGACGCGCTTCATGACCTTCAGGTTTGCCCTCCGATTCCCAGATCTGATAGGCAAACTCGCGGATGCGTTTATCGTCGGTACTCATCGCAATGCTCCTGAACTGAACTCGTCGTTACGTAAAGAGTTGGGTAAACAGATTGACCGGGAAATCCCCCAGCGCGGCGCTGACGTTCAGCTCCCTGTTTTTTCTGACTGCGCTGCTGTGAAAAAGTCCCTTCAGGTTTGTGTCAGAGGCGGCGAACGGTAAAACCACCCGTGTATCGCCCCAGCGCAGCGCATCCACCTGTGGCACGGCACTTTTTTCCAGCAACGTCGCGCAGCGGATCGGCACGATCACGATGGCGTAGCGGCCCTCGTGCTCACGGGCGAATGCGAGCACGTTGTGCGCCTGCTCGCCCAGCACCTCCAAGGCCTGATACGTGCCCCGGCGAAACAGCTCGGCGTGTTCGGCGCGCAGGTTCAACACCTGGGCGATCAACGCTTGCTTGATACGCCCGTCACGCCAGTTCGCCAGCAGCTCCGGGAGCGGCGCTTGTCCGTCCAGAGCCTGCGCGCGCGCGGCGTAATCCACCGGCCGACGGTTGTCCGGATCGACCAGGCTGAAGTCCCAGAACTCGTTGCCCTGATACAGATCCGGTACCCCCGGCACGGTCATGCGCAGCAAGGTTTGCGCCAGACTGTTGAGGGCGCCGGCCGCAGCAATGCTGTTGACGGTCTTGCTCAGCGCGGCGCGCAGCAGCTCGCCTTCTGCACCGGTGAGCAGGCGTTGGGTGAACGTCTGCGCAGCGTTTTCGTAGGCTTCGTTGGGCGCGCTCCAGCTGCTTTGCAACTTGGCTTCGCGCAGGGCTTTCTGTTGCCATTGCCAGATGCGTTCGGCGTAGTCGCTGAAACCTGCCTGATCGTCATCACGCAATTGCAGCGGCCAACTGCCGAGCAACGCCTGATACAGGATCAGCTCATCGCCGGACGACGGCACTTGATCATCGTCGCGCAACGGACGGGCGAGGGCGCGCCACAACTCGACTTGTTCGGCATACCAGTGGCTGCGTTCGCTGAGCACCGCCAGTCGTGCGCGGGTGTCTTCGCCGCGTTTGTGGTCGTGGGTGGCGGTGGCCAGCAAGTTGTCGGGGAACGCGTCCAGGCGTTGCTGATTGACCGCATGGAAGTCGCTGACCGGCGCGCTGAACTGCTCGGTGTTATAGCCGACGTCGTTGCGCGACAGCAGCACCGCCGAACGATACAGCGCGGTGTCTTCCACAGCCTTGGCCGCTGCCGGCGAAGTCAGCTGCTGGAAACGCACGCAGGCGTGCTTGAGGATCTTGCGCGAGCGCCCGCGCGACTTGTGTCGCCATGGCGTGCCACCGAGCCAGGCCGCCACGCAGTCAAGCACCGGCCAGTCGCCTTCGCCCAGCGTCTGCCGCGCGCCGTCCATGGCCTGCTGGAAGAACTGTTCATCCTGAGCCGCGCGACCCAGCGCATTGATGTAAGTGCGATACACCGGGAAATGCACGATCAGCGCCTGCAATACCCGGCGGATCGCGCCGAGGGTCAGGTCACGGGTCATCAGGTCGTCGCGGGCCACTTGCAGCAGCGCCTGGGCGACGCTTTCGAAGTCACTGGCCAGCGAGCCGTTGAGGATCTGTTGCCTCGCCAGTTGCGCTTCTTCAATGAACGCCGCCGGACGCTCGGTGCGTCGCTGCCAGAGGTCGCCGAGTACATGTTCGCCATCGGGGTCGTGTTGCAGCAACGACAGCTGATTCATGAACTCGTAACCGGTGCTGCCATCCACCGCCCAATCGGTGCGCAGGGTTTCGCCGGCACCGAGAATCTTCTCGACGTAGATCGGCAAGTGCCGATCCGGCGCAAGCAAGTCGAGGCGCCGGCGCAACTTGCGGCAGTAACCGCGCGGGTCAGCGAGGCCGTCGATGTGGTCGATACGCAAACCGTCGACCAAGCCTTCGACGATCAACTGAAAGATCTTGCCGTGAGTCGCTTCGAACACGGCCGGACGCTCAACGCGCAGACCGCCGAGTTCGTTAATGTCGAAAAAGCGCCGCCAGTTGATGTCGTCCGCAGCGGTACGCCAACTGGCGAGACGGTAGCTCTGGCGTTCGAGCAATTGATGCAGCTTGTCGAAGCCTTCTGCAGTCGTGGAGTCGTAATGCGCGAGACTTTCCTCGATCGCGGCGAGAATTTGCGGATCGCTTGCCAGCTCCTTCAATTCAGCCTTGAGCGGCATTGCCAGCGCATGGGCGTCGGTCTGGTAGCTGAGGGTACTGAAACGATCAGCCAGGGATCTCAGAGATTCGACCGGTTTGAGCAACTCGCCGTAGTCATTCGGGCAGATCGGAAAGTGATGCTCGTAATGCTCGACGTGGAAGCGACCTTGCTGCGCATCGAAATGCAGTTTCAGCGTGCCTTCTTGCAGCGCGACGCCATAATCGCTGCCGAGAAACGGCAGCAACAATTGGCCTTCCATCAACGGGTCCGGCGAGTGCCACTGGATGTCGAAGAACTCGCCATAGGGACTCAGGCGGCCCCACTCCAGCAGATCGAGCCACCACGGGTTGTCACCGCCACCGACGGCCATGTGGTTGGAGACGATGTCGAGGATCAGGCCCATGCCGTGTTCGCGCAGGGTGCTGACCAGACGCCGCAGCGCCGGTTCGCCGCCGAGTTCCGGATTGACCTGGGTCGGGTCGACCACGTCGTAGCCGTGCATCGAGCCGGCGCGGGCCGCGAGCAGCGGTGAGGCATAAATGTGGCTGATGCCGAGGCGGGCAAAGTACGGCACCAGCGGCACCGCCTGTTCCAGAGTGAAACCCTTGTGAAATTGCAGGCGCAGGGTGGCGCGCAGGGGTTGGATGAGGGTCTGGTTCATTGGTCACGCTCGGCAGCTTGCAGGCGGGCACAGGCCAGCAGTTCCAGACGGCGCGCGGCATCGGCGCCATCAAGCAAGGCTTCGCTGTTGCCGGGCAGGCGTCGCGACCAGTTCGGGTGGCTGTCGATGGTGCCCGGCAGGTTGGCCTGCTCGTCGATGCCCAGCGCATCTTCCAGCGGCAGCAACACCAGCGGTGCGCGGGTATGACCGAGGAAACGCACGCTGGCATCGACCACTTGATCGGCTTCATGGGACTCTTCGCGGAAGTTTTGCGGGTCTTGGCTCAAGGCCCCGCGCAGGCCTTCGCGCTCGCGCTGGCGATGGCGACGCCATTCGATTTCACCGTTGGCGTCGACAAATTCCAGACGCGCGTTCCAGTCGATATCGCGGCCATGCCACCAACCGTTGAGCGTCGGCAGGTCGTGGGTGCTGGTGGTCGCCAGCGCGTTGTCCGGCCAGTCGAGGATCGGTTTGAAATACGTGTTGTCCTGTTCGAACAGCAGCACGCGCATGCCGAGGATCGCCCGCGCACTGAGTTTTTCGCGCAGACCGTCGGGCACGGTGCCGAGGTCTTCGCCGAGGACGATCGCCTGATGCCGATGGGACTCAAGGGTCAACAGGCGCAGCAGATCGTCAAACGGGTAATACAGATAAGCGCCATCGGCCGGGGCCGCGCCGTTTGGGATCACCCACAGGCGTTGCAGGCCCATCACATGGTCGATGCGCAGCCCGCCAGCGTGGGCGAAGTTGGCGCGCAGCATGTCGATGAACGCGCGAAAGCCGTTGCGTATCAGGCCTTCCGGGGAAAACGCGGAAATCCCCCAGCCCTGACCGGAGCGATTGAGAATGTCTGGCGGCGCACCCACGGTGAGCGAGGCGAGCAGTTCGTCCTGAAAGCTCCAGGCCTGGCTGCCGGCGCCGTCGGCACCGACCGCAAGGTCAGCGATCAGGCCGATGCCCATGCCGGCACTGCGCGCAGCAGTTTGCGCACGCTCCAGGCAGCGGTGGATCAGCCATTGGCAAAAGGCGAAGTAACTGATGCGTTCGGTGTATTCCTCGGCAAAGGCTTCGAGGGCGGCGCCGCGCGGCTCATGCCAGTGTGCCGGCCATTCGCGCCAGTCGAGGCTTTCGCCACGGGCGGCGCGCATTTCCTGAATAGCTTCGAAGCGGCAGTGGTTTTCCAGGGCTTCGCCACCGGCATGGCGGAAACTGGCGAAGTCCGGATGCAACGGGTGCTGGCCCGCGACGAAACCATCGTACAAGGCTTGCAGCAATTTCTGTTTGGCGTCGGCGGCCGCGGGCCAGTCGATCAGCTTCAAGTCTTCCAGTTGCCGGAATTGCTCGGCCAGACCGCTGGCGTCGATCGCATCACGCAGGGCGCGTTCGCCAAGGATGGCGCCCGGTGCGGCATACAAGGCGTTGAGAAACAGGCGGCTGGACGGCGAGTAGGGGCTGTACCGTCCGGTGTCGGCGCTGAACATCGCATGCAACGGACTGATTGCCAGCGCATCGGCACCGCGCTCGCCGGCCACCCGCGCCAGTTCTTCCAGCGCCTGAGTGTCACCAAAGCCGCAATCGCCGGGGCGGCGCAGACTGTACAACTGCGCGCTCAACCCCCAGACGCGAGGGATCGGGTTGTCTACCGCATCGCCGACGCTGAAGCAGCGCTCGGGGGCCACGGCCAGGGTGAAATATTGGTCGGCGATGTGCACCTGCTGATAACCGACCGGGATCAAACCGGGCAGTTTCGCTTCGGCGTCGAGTTTGAGGTTAAGCCGTGAACCGTCTTCAAGGTGGATTTCGCAAGGCGTTTCAGGCTCGAAATAGCGGGCCAGATCAACGCTGACCCCGACATCTGCGGTCAACAGCGGCGGCAGGTGGCGATCCTGCTGCACTTGCTGCAGTTGCAGCAGACTGGCGTCGATTTCCTGTGCGGTATTGGCCGGATGACCCAGGCCGGTGAGAACATTGCGCAGCACCGCCGGGGCGACTTTCTGCGGGCGGCCGTTGGCGTCGATCCAGTCGACGGCGAGGCCGGCGCGGCTTGCGAGTATTTCCAGTTGCGCATCGCTCATAGGCGCTCTCCATCCAGAGGTTGCAAGGGGGTTGCGGCCGTGAGGCTGACAAGCGCGCAATACGCGGGCAGTACGCCCGGTTCCGACAGGGCAACGGCGGGCGGCTGTTGAAACAGCCACACGGCGTCGGTCTGTGCAGGGTTGACCACTGGCGTATCGCTGAGGTTCAGGTCAATTCGCAGCTCACTGCCATCGCCCAGGCGCCAGCGTGCACTGACCGCACCGAAGCCGAGCATGTGCGCCCCAAGCGCCTGGGTGCCGGACAGATTGGGAATGATGTAGCGGTGGCGCAATTGCAGCAGTTGCCGGTACAGCGCGAGGGTTTCCTGCTGTTTTGCGCTGCCGTTGCCGACCAGGCGAGGCTGCGAGGCGTGGAAGGTCTGCTCGGCATTCGGATCGGGAATTTTTTCGCGTTTGTGCGGATCGGCGAAGGCGCTGAACCCGGCGAATTCGTTGCGCCGACCTTCGCGCACCAGATCCGCCAGTTCACCGTGGTGGCTGGTGAAGAACAGGAACGGTTGCTCGGCCGCGTACTCATCGCCCATGAACATCAGCGGAATCATCGGTGACAGCAGCAACAGCACGGTGGCGGCCTGCACCGCGCGTGGATCGGCCAGGTGATGCAGACGTTCGCCGAAAGCCCGGTTGCCGATCTGGTCGTGGTTCTGCAGGAACAGGATGAAAGCGGTGGAGGGCAGGTGTTCGCTCGGCTCGCCGCGCGGTTCGCCGTGGCGGGTGATGTGGCCCTGAAACACGAAGCCCTGGCTTAGGCAGCGCACCAGTTGTTCGGTGGGTTGCAGCGCATAGTCAGCGTAGTAGGCGTCGGTTTCGCCGGTCAGCAGCACGTGCAGGGCGTTGTGGCCGTCGTCGTTCCACTGCGCGTCGTAATCCTCTTCAAGCAAGCTCGACTGGTTGAGCTCGTTTTCGACGGTCAGCCAGACGTGACGGCTTGGATCGATCTGCTGACGAATACGCTGCGCCAGTTCGGGCAGGAAGTCCGGGCTTTCGATGGCGTGCACCGCGTCTAGGCGCAGTCCGTCGAAGCGGTATTCGAGCACCCACATCAGCGCGTTTTCAATGAAGAAGTCCCGCACTTCACGGCGGCGGAAATCGATCGCCGCGCCCCAGGGCGTGTGCTTGTCTTTGCGGAAAAAACCTTTGGCGTAGCGCCCGAGGTAGTTGCCGTCGGGGCCGAAGTGGTTGTAGACCACGTCGAGAATCACCGCCAGACCATGGCCGTGGGCGCTGTCGATCAGGTGCTTGAGTTGTTCCGGGGTGCCATAGGAGGCTTGCGGGGCGTAGGGCAGTACGCCGTCGTAGCCCCAGTTGCGCGTGCCGGGGAATTGCGCGAGCGGCATCAGTTCGATGGCGGTGATGCCCAGTTCAGCGAGGCGCGCCAGATGCTGTTCGACCTCGGCAAAGCCGCCGAATGCGCCGACATGCAGCTCGTAGATCACCGCTTCGCTCCACGGCCGGCCGTGCCAGGTGGTGTGGCGCCAGTCATAGGCCAGCGGATCGACCACCACACTGTGGCGGTCAAGGTCGCCGTCCTGGGCGCGGGAGGCCGGGTCCGGCACCTCCAGTTCACCATCGATGTTGAAGCGGTAGCGGGTGCCCGCCGGGCACCGGGTCTTGATCACGAACCAGCCGTCGGCCTGCGGTAACATCGGCAAGGACTGGCCGTTTTCAAGTTCGACACTGACGTAAAACGCATCCGGTGCCCACAGCGCAAACTGAGTGTGTTCGGCGTCCTGCATGATCGCGCCGTGGGGCCAGTTTTCTTGGGTCCGTAACGGCATTGTGAAAAGCTCCCTGAGTTATTTGTGGCCGGCTTTACCCAGCGCCTTGGCGACCAGTTGTTCGTAGAGTTCGGCGTAGGGTTCGACCGCTTTGCACCAGTTGAACGGCGCGGCCATCGCTCGGCAACGCATGGCATTGAGCAGTTCGGGAAAGGCAAAGACCTTGAACGCGCGGCTCAGGGCTTCGCGGTAGCTCTCGACAGTGGATTCGTCGAAGAGGAAACCGGTGACACCGTTTTCGATGGTGTCGGCCAGGCCGCCGGTATTGCGCGCCACGGGCAAAGAGCCGAAGCGCTGGGCGTACATCTGGCTCAGGCCGCAGGGTTCATAGCGCGACGGCATCAACAGGAAATCGCTGCCGGCGAACATGCGCCGGGCGTCGGTTTCATTGAAGCCGATGCGCACGCCGATCTGCCCGGGGAAGCGCAGCGCCAGTTCACGCATGGCCTGTTCTTCTTCCGGCTCGCCACGGCCGATGATTGCGATCTGGCCGCCGTTCTGCACGATGTATTCGGAGACGGCTTCAGTCAGGTCCAGACCTTTCTGATAAACCAGACGCGAGACCACGGCAAACAGCGGGCCGCTGGAATCTTTCAAGCCAAACAGTTCACGCACGTGGGCGGCGTTCACCGCTTTGCCTTCCCAGTCGCCGATGGCGAACGGCGCGAACAGGTGTGGATCAGTCGCGGCGTCCCAGCTCTCATCGATGCCGTTGGGGATGCCGCTGAGCAAGCCTTGCTGGGTCTTGGCGGCGAGAAAACCGTCGAGACCGCAGCCGAAATCCGGGGTGGTGATTTCCTGCGCGTAGGTGGCGCTGACGGTGGTGATGTGGCTCGAATAGGCCATGCCGGCCTTGAGGAACGACATCTTGCCGTAGAACTCCATGCCTTCCTGTTGCAGGGCGTGGGTCGGAATACCCAGCTCCGGGCACGAGCCGAGGCTGGTCACGCCTTGGTAGGCGAGGTTGTGAATGGTGAACAGGGTCGGCGTGCGCTGCCCGCGCCAGTGCATATACGCAGGGGCCAGACCGGCGGGCCAGTCGTGGGCGTGCACCAGATCCGGGCACCAGTGAATTTGTGCGAGGTTGGCAGCGATGTCGGCAGCGGCCAGGCCCAGGCGGGCGAAACGAATGTGGTTGTCCGGCCAGTCGCGACCGTTGTTGGCACCGTACGGCGAGCCTTCACGCTCATACAGCTCGGGGCAGATCAGCACGTAGATCACCAGCCCGTCCGGCATGTCCATACGGCCGATCTTGCACGGAGGCAATGCGGCATGGCCGCCGAGTTCGCCGATGATGTGGATCGGGTTCTCGCTGTGCATCACCTGCGGGTAACCGGGGATCAACACCCGCACATCGTGCAGGTGCGCCATGGCGCGGGGCAGGGCGGCGGAGACGTCCCCCAGACCACCGGTCTTCACCAGATCGGCGATTTCCGAGGTGACGAACAACACTTTCTTTTTGTTGGGATTCTGGCTGGCGACCGGCGTCAGCGTTTTAGTGCCCGGGACGTTGATCGACCGGCTGCCGGGAAGACTCACCGTGCTCGATTCACCAACCGCCTGCTGAGCACGCTCTCCCTGAATATCCAATGCCGCACTGATCATATGAATCTCCCGTGTCGTTGATCTGATTCTTGTATCGAACAAGCTGTGGCCAAATCCTGTGGCCGGGCGCAAACGCGCCACGCATCGGTGAGCAAACGCTACCCAACACGCGCAAGCAGAATGGGTGAAAGGGCCGTTGCAAGGATTGCACCAGTCGCGTTGACCCTGCCTTTCAGATGACCCGCCGCCATCTGCAAAAGTTTCGACAATTTTTCGGGTTTGTGACTGGCCGGTTTTAATCCGCGAAAGTCAGTCTAGGCCAGATCCTAGAGCGGGCGAGAGCAAACGGGTAAATTGTTCGACAATCGGTTTGCAGGCAGCGAAAACCGTGGTGTTCAAGCAGGAACGCACCGACGAAGGGCAGGTTTTTTTGAGGGAGAGGGCTAAAACGGTGACTGAGCGGTCACGATTTTGTGCTAGCGGAAAGGCAGGGCGCACTGTTGTGGTGCGGGCAGTTTGTTGATGTGTTGTCTATTAAGGCCCCTTCGCGAGCAAGCCCGCTCCCACAGTTGATTTGTGTACGACACATTTCCAATGTGGGAGCGGGCTTGCTCGCGAAGGCGTCAGTCAATTCACCGCAGTCGAATAGTTGTGATCAATTCAACAGGCGCAGCGGGCTCCCGGCGGCCCACCCCTGAATATCCTCGATCATCTGCGCAAAGAACTGCGCATAGTTCTGCCGGCTGACATACCCCACATGTGGCGTGGCCAGCACATTGTCCAATGTGCGGAACGGATGCAGTTCAGGCAGCGGCTCCTGATCGAACACATCCAGCGCCGCGCCGGCGATCTTCTGTTTCTGCAACGCCTTGATCAGCGCCGCTTCATCGACGATCGGCCCGCGGGCGGTGTTGACCAGCAGCGCGGTGGGTTTCATCCAGTCCAGCGCCTGTGCGTCCACCAGCCCGCGGCTGCGCTCGCTGAGTACCAGATGCACCGAGAGCACGTCGGCCTGTTCGAACAATTCCTGCTTGCTGACGTAGGTCACGCCGGCCTGCTGCGCGCGCTCAGCGGTGAGGTTTTCGCTCCAGGCAATCACGCGCATGCCAAACACCTGACCGAATTGCGCGACCTTCTGGCCGATGCTGCCCAGACCGAGAATGCCCAGGGTCTTGCCATGCAAGTCGCCGCCCAGCCCTTGCTGCCAGCCACCGGCGCGCAGGGAGTTGGCTTCATTCAGCAGATTGCGCGTAGCGGCCATGATCAGCGCCCAGGTCAGTTCCGGCGCCGCGTGTTTGTAGCTGTCGGTGCCGCAGACCTTGATCCCGAGGCCAGCGGCCGCCTGCATGTCCAGCGCCGCGTTACGCATGCCGCCGGTGACCAGCAGCTTGAGATTGGGCAGGCGCTGCAGCAGGTCCTGGTCGAAACGCGTGCGCTCGCGCATCACGCAGATCACCTGGTACTGGCCCAGTCGCTCGGCCAGTGTGGCGTTGTCTGCCGGGTAGTCATGCACAAACGTCACGTCGCCGATGCTGTCGAGCACCGACCAGTCGACCACGTCCCGTGCCACGTCCTGCCAGTCATCGATCACTGCAATCTGCACCGCCATCAGCCTTACCTCATCAACGAACGGGATTGGTGTTGTTCAGCCAGCCGAGCAGGGCCTGGTGAAATTTCGCCGGTTCTTCCATCTGCGGCGCGTGGCCCATGCCGGGGAATTCCACCAGCGTCGACTGTGGAATCAGCTTGGCGACCTGCTTGCCGAGCACCTCATAGTGGCCGATTTTCGCCTTGACCTCGGGTGACGCGAGGTCCTTGCCGATGGCCGTGGTGTCGGACGTGCCGATCAACAGCAGGGTCGGCATCTTCAGGTCCTTGAACTCGTAGTACACCGGTTGGGTGAAGATCATGTCGTAGATCAGTGCCGAGTTCCACGCCACCTGGGTTTTGCCCGGGCCGTTGCTCAGGCCGGCGAGCATGTCGACCCAGCGGTCGAATTCGGGTTTCCAGCGGCCGTCATAATAGGTGTTGCGCTCGTAGTCGCGAATGCCTTGGGCGGTGACTTTGAGTTCGCGTTGATACCACTGATCCACGGTGCGGTACGGCACGCCGAGGGCTTTCCAGTCTTCCAGGCCGATCGGATTGACCAGCGCCAGTTGTTCGACCTGATCCGGGAACAGCAGCGCGTAGCGAGTGGCGAGCATGCCGCCGGTGGAATGACCGAGCAGGGTGGCTTTCTGAATGCCGAGGGCCTTGAGCAGCTGTTGGGTGTTGGTCGCCAGTTGCTGGAAGCTGTACTGGTAGTGATCGGGTTTGCTGGAGGTGCAGAAGCCGATCTGGTCCGGCGCGACGACCCGGTAACCGGCCTCGCTCAAGGCCTTGATCGAACTGTCCCAGGTGGCGGCGCAAAAATTCTTGCCGTGCATCAGCACCACGGTGCGCCCGTTGGCCTTGCCGTGGGCGGCGACGTCCATGTAGCCCATTTGCAGGGATTTACCCTGGGACTGAAAGGCAAAGTGCTTGAGCGTGTAGGGGTATTGGAAACCTTGCAGCTCCGGGCCATAGGTCTGGCCATCGGCGGGTGCAGTTTCAGTGGGCGCGGCAGCGTGGGCGAACAGCGGCAGCGCAGCAGTCAGGACCAGGCCGGGCAGCCAGCGGGATAGCGTGACGGACATAAGGGCAAACTCCATGGAAATCGGCCGATGCTGGAACGCCCGGATTAGGGCGACGTTAACCACAGGCAACGCGATGGCCGGAATGTTCAACCGAGCCAGCCCAGGGTCAGCATCGCCACCACGGCGTAACGCGCAGCTTTGGCCAGCGTGACGATCAGCAGAAAGCGCCCGAGCGGCTCGCGCATGACGCCGGCGATCAGGGTCAGGGGATCGCCGATCACCGGCAGCCAACTCAGTAGCAGCGACCAGTGACCATAGCGCTCGTAGTGTTTGCGCGCGGTGGCCATGTGGTTCGGGCTGACGGGGAACCAGCGTCGATCCTGAAAGCGTTCGAGGCCGCGCCCCAGCCACCAGTTGACCAGCGAACCGAGGACATTGCCCAGCGTCGCCACGCCCAGCAGGCCCCAGAGCCAGTAACGGTCGCTGGCGATCAGCCCGACCAGCAGCGCTTCGGATTGCAGCGGCAACAGCGTCGCAGCGCCGAACGCCGCCGCGAACAGCCCGACATAACCGGCAGCCATCAATGCGCCGGGTAGTCTGCCACCACCACATCCGTGCCGTCCTTTTTCAGGCCGATCACTTGATAGGCATCGCTCATACCGTCCATTTCCATGCCTGGCGAACCCATGGGCATGCCCGGTGCGGCGATACCCAGCAGATCGTCGCGCTTGCTCAGGGCCAGCACTTGTTCCGCCGGCACGTGGCCTTCGACGAACTTGCCGTTGATCAGCGCGGTATGGCACGAGCCCAGGCGCGGTGGCACGCCGTGTTGCTGCTTGAAGCTGCTCATGTCGCTTTCGACATGGTCTTCGACTTTGAAGCCGTTGGCTTCGAGGTGGCTGATCCATTTCTTGCAGCAGCCGCAATTGGCGTCGCGGTGCACTTCGATCGGGATCAGCTCGGCGGCCTGGGCCAGGGAGGACAGGAGCAGGGCGCTGAGGGCGGCCAGTCGCAGGGAGGTTCGCATGGTGGGCTCTCGACAAGGATGACGGTCAAAAAGGAAAGTATTTTGACCGGATTATCCTGCCGGGCATCAACGGAGTGTTTCAAGTTGATACAAGGCAGGCTGGCAGGATGATCCTGGATCAAGCCTGACAGCCTGCTGAGCGGGAGATTACAAATCTGTCAGGCTCAACGAACCTTGAACCGCCCCATGATCGCGCTCACCCGGTTGTTGGCTTCCAGCAACTGGCGGGTGTTGAGTTCGCTGGCCTGGCCGCTGTGCACCAGTTCTTCGACCATGTGCCGGATCTGCACCATGCTGCGGTTGATCTCTTCGGTGACCGCACTCTGCTGTTCGGCAGCGGTAGCGATCTGCGTGCTGAGGCTGTTGATGTGGCTGACCGAGCCGGCCATTTCATCCAGACCGGTGTTGACCCGCGCCGTGGCGTCGGCGGCGGACTGGCAGCTGGCCTGGGTGTTTTCCATGGCGCTGACCGACGAGCTCACGCCTTGGGTCAGGCGGGTCAACATCTCGTTGATTTCCGAGGTGCTGGCCTGGGTGCGAGCGGCGAGGGCGCGGACTTCGTCGGCGACCACGGCAAAGCCGCGACCCTGTTCACCGGCCCGGGCGGCTTCGATGGCGGCGTTGAGCGCCAGCAGGTTGGTCTGCCCGGCGATTGCGCCGATCACCCCGAGAATCTCGGTGATGCGCTGCGCGTCCTGCTGCATGTTCTCGACTTTCTGGGTGGCGCTGGCCACTTCGTCGATCAAGGCCACCACGCTGTTGGTCGCTTCACCGACCACCACCCGTGAGCGATCGGCGTTTTCGTTGGCGCGCTGGGTGAACGCAGCGGTTTCAGCGGCATTCTGCGCAACGCTTTCGGCCGTCGAACTCATTTCGGTGATGGCGGTAACGGTCTGATCGGTTTCCGAAGCGTGGCGCAGCAGAATCTGGCTGGTGTTGGCCGACGTACGCTGCAGGTCGTCCAGGCTCGAAGCCATGGCGCCGGTGGCCTGGGTGACTTCACCGATCATGTTCTGCAGGTAGGCAATAAAGGTGTTGACCGAGTGGCCGATGGCGCCCAGTTCGTCTTCGGCACGGATGGTGATGCGCCGGGTCAGGTCGGCATCGCCGCTGGACAGCAAGTCGATGTTGGCCTTCAGCGCTTTCATCCGCGACACCAGTTGGCGGATCGCATACACCTGCAACAACACCAGCAGGATCACCAGCGGAATCTGCAACAGGCTCAGGCTGCTGAGCACGTCGTCACGCTGGGCGGTGAGCATTTTCGTTGGCAGGGCGGTGGCGAGGAACCACGGCGTGCCTTCGATCGGGCGCATGAAGAAGGTGCTGGCTTCGCCGTTGTTGTCGAACTCGACGCGTTGCGCCTGATCGCGGTTTTGCAGGCCGGCCTTGACCTGACTGGCGAAGGTCGAACCGGCGGCCAGTTCGCTGATGTTCTTCAGCACGATCGGGCCGCTGATGCGCGAGCTGTTGCTGATGATCTTGCCGTCGGCCTCGACGATCAGCATTTCGGCGTTGAGGTCTTTTTCCTTGCGCGCCACCAGATCGTTGAAGAAGCCCAGCGTCACGTCGATGGTCGACACGCCCCACGCTGCACCGTTTTTCTGGATCGCCATGGCGCAGTTGGTGCGCGGCTCGGCACTCGCGTCATCTTTATAGGCAGCGGCCCAGGCGCACTGGCCCCGCGGGGTCTGCATGCCGCCCTTGTACCAGCTCTGGTCGTAATAGTTGGGCGCCGCGTCGCTGTTCCAGAAGGTATTCACCGCCAGTTTGCCCGAGGCATCGCGGTGCCAGAACGTGCTGAACTTGTTGCGCCCGGCCTCACGCTGACCCGGCAGTGGCCAGATCCCGCCACCGAAGACTTTCAGCTCGCCGTATTGATCCACCAGGCCCGGCAACACTGTGTCGATGGCCGCGCTGTCGAGCAGGGGAATGGTCTGGGTGATGCTGCGCTGCTGCGCCTGGACTTTGTTCAGTTCGCCCTGAATCTGTTCGGCGACTTCGGCAATCCGGTTGAGCACCACCTGTTCTTCGGTATGCCGCAGCTTGGGCGCGACCAATTGGCTGATACCGACCACGGTCAGCACCGACAGCAGCAGGATGAACAGAACCAGAAATAACGTGTAGCGAGCCTGAATGGTGCGGAATGCGGGCATGGATACCGGTCCTTGAGCTGCGATTCTTATTGTGGGGTCGAGGGAAAAACGGCGGGGTCACACCAGCGTATCGTCGGCGAACGGGGAAGCTTTAAGTACTTTGGTGCAAGAAAGTGTCGGGCTGACGGAAGGGGCGTGTCGACTCCGATACAAATGGATCGACCCTCTTGTCAGCCAGCGCAAAAAAAAGCTTCGCGAGCAATCGTCAAACTGCCATGAAACCGCGGCACCGTGAGCTTCTGGCAATTTGTATCGAGAATGTACAAAAATTGTAAGCGGCTGCACTAAAAGGGTTGGTGCCACCAGTTCGCCGGTAGATACTTCCCGGCATTCAAGTAGTCCAGCAAGGACATTTCATGGTTATTTCACAGGGAGTCTTCTCATGACGATCGGCATTGTCGGCGGCTGGGAGAGCAAGGCAGGGGTGCTGGTTCGCAATACAGGCGCGAAGAAGGAGGTCAAGCAAAGCCTCAAGGTGCAGCAGATGCTCGCCAAGGTCGGCACCAATCCGACCGCGCTGAACACTGCCGAAATGGACAAGCAGGGCCTGCGCAAAAATATCAAGGGGTTCGATCCGGCGAATGTCTCGGTCAAGCAACTGAGCAATCTGAGTGTTTTTCTGCGTGAGCGCGGGCTGATTTCCGACATCACCTCCTTTACATTGCTCAATGCCGGCGACAAGTTCGACCGTTTCGGCGTGACCAAAGACCCTGATGCAAAATTCAATGCGCTGGAGTATTTCGCCACCCAGCTCGACGCCATTCAGAACAATGGCCTCAATGGCAATGCCTACGGCAAGAACCTGATCCCTGAATACAAAAAGGCGATCTATGTGCTGCAGAACCTGAAAACCTACGGTGAAGGCAACGCGGCGAAACCGGTGGATCAAGGCGTCAAGTCCAAGGCCTGAGCCGGTCACCCACGGCCCACCCATTGATTGGGTGGGCCGTTTTCGTTTTTAGTCCTGATACCTTTCGCCGGCCTGCTGCGCCTGATCCTGCAGATTCTGCATATGTGGACAGTGCAGGCTCAGCGTGGAGGCCTGGTAGCCACGATGAAATAGTGCCAGCCAGCCGTCGCTGTGATCATCGGGGACAATCCCGGTGAAAGCGAAACCGGCATCGGCCAGTTTGCGCAGCGCGCTGGAAAACCCTTGGGCGAGTCTGAGTCTGATCGAAATCAGCCAGTGCGCCGGCAGTTGTCCCAATTGCTCGAGCAGGTTGTCATCGAGGGCCTTGAGCAGCAGGTCGTAGCGCCCGGATACGTGATCGAAGCGGATCTTCGGGCCTTTCCATGGCACGGTATGGTCGGTGGTACCAAACACCGCCTCCAGACGCGACATCAGCTCGCGGCAATCCTGCGGCCAGGCGAGTGCCGGCAGCGGGCGCCGATAACCGTCGATGCTGCAGTGACCCACAACAATCGTCTCCCGCCCTGTTCCACCGAACGGCGAAGGCGCGTAATCGGGCAACAGACCACAGCTGTGAAACCCCAGGCCGGCGGCCATGCGCTGCGTATACGGGTGGTGCGTGACCTGCTTGATCGTCACGCCTCGGCAATCCAGCGCCTGGGCATGAATCAGCAGCTGCTGGCCCAACTGGGTGGCGATGTTTTGCCCGCGAGTGTCCGGGTGCACCACGGTCAGTGCCAGCTCCGCCAGTGCGGTTCGGCCAGATTGGCGAAACAACGTGGCGTGCCCGCAGATATGCTCGTTTACCACCGCCACCAGCGAGTGCCAGCGACCGACGCTGTGGTTCTGGCTGATCATCCAGGGCAGATACACGTGGGGTTGAGGATAATGAACGCCGTAGATTTCTTCGAACAGGCGGCTGACTGCCGGCGCATCGGCGACGCGATAGCGGCGGATGATTGTCGTGTCCATCACGCTTGCCCCTGCTGCGGATGGTCATAAACCCGTCGATCCACGACCCGCTGATGTTTGCCGGAGCGTGGATGACAGGTCAGTTCATCGTTCGCACAGGCGGTCACGTTCAGCTCCAGCAATTGATCGGACTGCAGTTTCTCGATCAGCGGGTATTGGTCGATCAGCGCACGGCGCAGGGTTGAGCTTGCCTGGCTGATGTCAGCCGTTTGCGTGCAGGGTACCCACTTGAGGCTCAGCAGATCTTTGCTTGCTCGCTGTTCGATGAGCAGTTGCCAGTCATCGCTGGCGGCGATCTTGCGCACCAGCTCGCCGATGTCACCGGTATCCAGACTCAACACGCTCACCCGCACGCGCTGGCTGTTCATGCTGCGGCCCATCAGGGCGAACTTGCGCATCGGCGTCCCCGCCGGTTCACGCCAGCAGGCGAGGTCGCCGACCGGATAGCGGATCACCGGCATCAGGCGCCGGGTGAGATTGGTCAGGACCAGCCTGCCGTTACGGTTGCACTCTTCGATGACGGCACCGCTCACCTCATCGATGATCTCCAGCACGCTGTGCCGCTCCAGCATCCGGTGTTCGCCCAGGGTGCAATCGCGGGTGCTGACGCCGATCAGTCCGGCATCGACGCTGGCGTAGCCGATAGAGGCAATGCGTGCGTTCGGGAACACTCGCTGGAGCGTTTGCAACTGGGCGGCGAACAGGCTTTCGCCGCCGTAGAGCAGGGTTTCGACGCCCTCCAGGATCCGTGACTGGCGTTCCAGCCAGGCGGCGAATTTGAGCATTTGCGCCGGCAGACCGGCCAGCACATTGATCCGGTACGCAAGGATCGACTCGGCCAGTACGGCGCTGTCGACGGCCCCGGTGAAGGGAAATTCGCTGACAGGGGTCTGGACATGGGCCAGCGCGTCGTGGAGAAAAATGAAGCTGGCATACAGGTCGCCGACGAAGAACAGATTGGCGACCCGGTCGCCGGGGTTCAGTTGCGCCGTGAGTTGGCTGCCGAAATCGCGCACCAGGGTTTGCCATTCTGCGCGGGTGAACAGCGAGAGTTTTCCTGAGCCGGTGGTGCCCCCGGTCTTGAAGACCATCGCGTCTTCCAGCGGGCCTGACAACACTGGCCATTGATGCGGATGCTGACTGTCACGCCAGTATTGTTCAGGGTCGATCAGGGGCAGTTCAGTCAAAGCGCTGATGGGTGCCGCGACATCTTTGAAGTGTTCGCGGCAATAGGCCGAATGTTGGCGGGTGTAACCGAGCAAATTGTTCAATTCAATGAGCGTGTTCATGATTTTTTCTTGTATGAAGTGGCGATGGGCCGCGTGCAGATAGCTGCTGTCAGCGGCGCGTATCAATCAGTAGGGGAGTCTTGCCGCTGTGCCGGTTTCGGGCGAACTGCTCGACGGCACACTGCTCGACGTCCAGCGTGAGCAAACCGGTCTGCACCAGCGTGATCAGCGTCGAATAATTCTGCAGTCGGCGGTGTACCTCGGCCGGCTCCAGAGGGCAGTGCAGGCGCATGCGTTCCAGGCCGTCAGGGCCATGATCGAGGACCAGTTGAAACGGTGCCTGAAGGTGCTGCTCCAGGATCACCAGTGAAATGAAATCGGTGCCGATGCGCAGCAGATTGCCGTGGCGTTGCAGCAGTTCGAAGCGCGGCGAAGTCAGACCGCAGGCACACAGGCCGGGTAACCAGCGTCCGCTGTCGCCAATGTCATAGCGCTGCACGGACTGACCCTGACGCTCGCGGGAGGTCACCAGCAGACGACCGGATTCGCCGTCACCGACCGACACGTCATGCTCGAAATCGACAATTTCCAGGTGCTGGATGTCGCTCATCAGATGGAAAACGCCATCTGCCGTGGCCCGGCAGGCATGGCCCAGGGGACCGGCATCAACGCTGCCGTAAATCGCCGAGCGGATCAGGCTGACGCCGCAACTTTGCAAGAGCTCGCGGGTTTGCTCACTCAGGTGTTCGCCACCGAGAAAGACCTTGGCGACGCCACCATAGCGCCGCAGTATTTGTTGTTCGTTGATAAACAACCGGTGCAGGGTGCCGGGCATGCCGATCAGCACGGTGATCCGTTGAGCCTCGATCATCTGCGCGATCTCGCGGTAATCGTCGTCCGCCGGGGCGCCCATCGGCCAGTGTCGGGCCTGCAGTTGTTCCAGTACTTTGGCAAAACTGGAAAAGCCGCCGTACAGTCCGCCGCTGAAAAACAGGTTCATGACCCTGTCTTGCGCCGGGTCCAGTCCGGCTGCGAGCAAGCCATCGGCGGCCGCCTGCATCTGGCGCTGGAAGTCGTGGTAACTGAAGCCGGAAAGCACAGGTGCGCCACTGCTGCCGCCGGAGCGAAAGAACAGCTGCGCCGCTGAAGTCGGCGGCTGGCCGACGAATTGTGCCTTGTTCATGATTGGCAGCCCGGTCAGTGGTGGTGGGGCTGGCGGCTGGTCGAGCGTGGAGTGGCGGGTCAGCACGTTCGCCGGCAGACTGACCGACACGCGTCGACTCAGGCGCTGCAGCGCATAAACACCGTCGTGGGGTTCGCCGTCGTAGCCATCGTGAATAGTCTCGATCGGGGTAATGCGCGTCACACCGGCGGCAATCAGCGTTTGTGCCAGTTCGGCGATCTGCGCCTCGGGGCACAGCAAGGCGCAGCTCTGCAGCACGTTGCGCCAGGGCAGCAATGTAGCGCTGAGCCGCTCGCGGGGCAGGGGTTTGAGCAACAGGCTGCGAAACAGCGCAGAAGGTTCGAGCTGGCGATCATGACTCCAGATCACCCGCCAGCCCGGCGCACTCCAGACCCGGCCGGTCTGCCCGGCAAAACTCTGGGCCAGCCGGGCCATCGCCGTGCAGGTGGTGATTTGCGAAGCCTCTTCAAGCGTCGGCGCAAGCGCCGGCCATTGTCCGGCACGGCGTTCGAATGCGGCGGCCAGTTGCTCCCCGATATCGTTCAGTACGCTCGCGTCGTCGCTGTCCACCAGCAACCACTGCGGGCTGGAGCAGGCTTGCTGATCGAGGCGGCAGACTTCATCGACAATCGCATCGAGGACGGCGGGCGATGCCGCGTCCGCGGTCAGGTAGGCGAAGCTGATGCGGTGCCCCCAGTCGATCCAGCGACAGCCTGGCGGGATCTGCTGGCGGATGGCTTGCAGCGCGGTTTCGCCGCCCCACGCCGCGACACCGTTGGCGTGCCTGCACAACTGGCCGATCTGTTCGGTGCGGGTCGGCAGCACCGCCACGTAACCATTGAGTTGTCCGCTTGTATCACATGCAACCAACGCCTGAAGCAGGCGCGCGGTGAAGCCAGCGTCACTGCTGCTGGGCCGCAGCCAGTTGACGTTGCCGCTCAGCAGACCCTCGATCACCGCACAGAACGCCAGCAGCGGCGCGTTGGCCGGAGTGATATGCACCACCAGGCCCAGCGGACTCCAGCGCTCGAAGCGTGATTGTCGATAGTCGATACGGCGCAGCGATTCCGGGCGCAGGCCCAGTTCACGATCCAATTTGGCTTGCAGGGCGGCAGGCTGGCAGAAATCGATAAGTGCTTCGCGCTGACCGGGAGCCAGTGGCAGTTCCGTTTCTTCTTGTTGCAGACGTTCGGCGAAGGCCTTGGCAGTGGCGAGCAGCGTGCTGGTTTGCAGTGGAATCTGCAGCCTTCGTGGCAACTCCCGCTGAAGTTGGTGCAAGGCGCTGTCGAGGCTGCACTCGGTGTGCAACTGACCGTTGATCAGGTACATATCAGTGCCTCCCCAGCAGTTCGGACGCGGCCATGGCACAGCTCCTCGCGGCCGTGGTGCCGGCGCGGCCATGCAACTGGAACCAGTCGCTGGCCAGACCGCAGGCACAACGGGTGCCCGGATGCAGCGTGGCCAGATCGCTCATGACCACGGCATGGGCCGGGCTTGAGGAAATGTAGGGCGAGACCAGATTCAGCAGGCCGCGCTGGCCATAGGGCAAGACTGAAAAATCCACCGGGCTGCGTACGTATACTTTTGCGTAGACCGGTACGTGAAAGTGATGGTGGGCGCATTCGACGTAAGGCACCGCGTGTTCGACGGCGCCGTAACCGTCGCGACAGTCTTGGGTCGCGATGCCCAGTTGTTGCTGGATCCGTGCATATAAGGCTTGTCTGGGGACTTCTTCGGCGGCGCGGGTTTTCCAGCCGCCGCCGAAAAATGCCAGCGATCCAGCTGGCAGTTGCAGGTCCGCCACGCCGGTGGCGCGCATGCGTTGCAGGGTTTCCCAGAGAAAGGCGGGGAAGCCGAAGATGCGCACCGGCAGACCTTCTTCGGCAAAGGCCTGCAAGGCGCTGATCACGCCGAACAGATCAAACTGGTGGCCGTCACCATTGCGACGCAGGGCGTAAACCACCCGATGGGCGGGAGCAAAACCGCACAGGAATTGATCGGTGAAGGATGTGCCCAAGGTGTTTTTCTGCTCCGGCTCATAGCCGAGCAACAGGTAGTTGCACGGGGCATGCGGGGCAATCCAGCCATATTGGGCGAAAATCCGTTCGACCATGTACTGCGCGGCGCCGAGGCTGCGCGCGTCGTAGCGCATGCGGCTCTTCTGCCCGCTGGTGCCGGAGGAAGTCAGTTCCAGGGCGTCTTCGCCCGTCGGACTGAGCAGCATCTGTTGCTTGAAGAAACTGGCGAAAATCGGTGGCAATTGCGACCAGTCGTCGAGCTCGTCCAGGTCATCGACAGCGATTGCATGGGCGTTCAACCAGTGGCCATAACCGGGCGTATGGTGAGCGTGAAACCGGGTGATTTCGCTCATGGCCAGATTGAACAGCCCTTTGGGGACGGCCTCCTGGCAATAGGGCTGCGGCAATGCGCAAAGCGCATCGCTGTGGGGGAACAGAGTCATCGAATATCCTTATTGATGTGTGGTGGGCGCGGCGGGTGCCGCAGAAGGCGGTAGAGCAGGGGCAGGCACAGCAGGCCGCCGAGGCCGGCGAGCAGGGAAAAGGATTGCAGGTTCGAGCCACCGCCGATGATGGCGATGAGCGAGCCGCCGCTGCCCATCACGGCAATCGACAGCATGCCGATCATGGCCGAGACCAGCCCCTTGCCCGCATCGCTGGAGAACAGCGCGAGGCGGTACAGCGCGGCGTTGCTCATACCAAGCCCCAGTGCATACACGGCCAGTGCGCAAACGGCCAATGGCAGCGCAGCCAAACTCAGGGCAGCAGCGATCAGCCCCAGCAGTCCGAGGCAAAACGGCCACAGGGCCAGACCGATCACCTGGGCGAGCGTGTGCCCGACGAGCAATCGATCCAGTAGTAAATTACCGAGGATCACCGCCGCAAACACCGGGATCTGCCACAGGCCATATTCCAGCGCAGACAGCTCCAGGCGTTGCATGAGCAGCACCGGCGCCAGTCCGATCCAGGCAATCAGCGGCAGGCTCATCAGGCCCAGTGTCAGACTGGCGCCGATGAATCGTCGGTTGCGCAGCAGCGCGAGGTAACCCAGGCCGATCTGCCTGAGCGAAAACGCCGCTGGAGCCTGTCGCTGGCTGTCACGGCGCACGACGTCGATCGTTTCCGGCATCCAGGCAAACAGAGCGAGCCAGACAACCACACTCGTTGCCGCCAGCCCCAGAAACATCTGTCGCCAGCTCAGCCATTCCAGCAGCAGGCTGCCGAGTAAAGGGCCGAGCAGCGGCGACAGCAGCGCCACGTTGCCCAGTAATGCCATGAGGCGCACGGCATCGGCCTCGCAGAACACTTCCTGCAGGGTCGGGTAGCTGACGGCGACCACAAAGCCCAGGCCCATGCCCTGGATCAGGCGCAACGCATTAAAGGCTTCAATGCGCTGCGTGATGACTGCGGCGCTGCACGCCAGGCCGAACAGCGCACAACCGAGCAACAGCAAGCGACGCCGGCCGTAACGGTCGGAAAGGGGGCCGATCAGCCATTGCAGGCACACGCCGCCAATCAGATACAGGTTGAAGGCGTTGGCTACATGCCGGGTATCGGCGTTGAACTCGCGGGTCACCGTCAACATGGCCGGCATGATCATGTCGCTGGCCATATAGGTGAGCAGTTCAAAAGCGGTAATGGCCAGGCAGAATCCGATAATCTGCACGGGCGTCATTACGATCAAGGTTCTCTGCATAAACATCCCTGTTTCAGTAAGCGAGAAAAGTTCGCAGAGACTAGAGGCAGAGTTGTCGCGGCAGCCAATCCTTTGCTGCGACATGAAATTTCAAATACTTACAGCGTATTTACTGACCCCCGCAGGCTGATCGAAAAGGCATTGGCTAGGCACTGCCGCGCCAACAAAAATGCCCGCTGGCGGGCGGGCATGGTTGGCATTGAAAAGGCTGGTGAGGTATCCCGACCGGTATTTCAGGCGCACCGGCGGGCGAACGATCCTGTTCTATCGATGGTAATAACCGGGGCCTTCCTGATAACGATGGTGGCCATCATGCCAACCGCCGTGGGGGAAAATGATGCAGCCGCTCAAGGTCAGTACGGCAAGGAGGGGAATCAGCCAGGTGATTCGACGGAACATTTCAAAGATCCTCATGGTTACGCCGGCATGAAGCCAAAACTCTTCATCGGCTGTAACATGAGACCGCGTTCGGCCAGGCCCATCCCCGCAACACGGTATGTGCATGGCATGCAACCGGATACAAACCGGATACATTTGAAAGTTTCAGGAACCCGCAATGACCCAGAAGCAACGTTTGAAATACTCGATCCTGATCGCCCTGTCGGTGCTGGCGATCATGCTCGGCCTGTCCTGGCTGCAAAATGCCGGGATGATCAGTCAGAAGATGTTCCAGTACATCGCCATGGGTGTGGCGGTGGTCGTGGTGGTGATCAACGGGGTGATGCGCCGCAAGGTCAAGCCCTGACGGCGATCGCGGGACGCTTCAATCGTGATTGAGCACGGCAGCAGCCCGTGGATGCAGGCTGTAACTCTTGTCCGGGTTGAAGGTGACCACCCCTTCGGCGCATAGACGCTTCAACACTTCGCGCACGCTGAGAAAGGACAACGGAATATCCAGATCCAGCAGTTGACTGTGCACGCCGCGCACGCCCAGGCGTCGATCGCTTTGTGCGGCGACCAGCAGGGCGTCGATGACTTTCAGACGAATCAGGCTGGTGCGCAGGCCGAAGCTTTTCAGCAACAGACGAATACGCTCATTGCCCTGACGCTCGGGGCTGGGGGCGAAGCTGCTCGCGCGGGAACTCATGGAAGCTCCTGGTGACGCCTGGCTACCGTCCATTGGTAGTTGCGAGTTGTACATGGGGTTACTCCTTTTCAGAGCCCGATCAGGAAACGTTTTGACTGCTCTCAGTAAACAAGACGTTTCAGCACGACAAATCATGAAAGGAAATATGTAGAAATTTTGTCGGTTATTCGTTGTTTTCCCGTAATCAGTGAATTTCACCTTCCTCAATCGAGCTAAATTTTTTTTCTCGCATTCGTTTCCTGAACAGCCGTCTTGCGCCCAGGCGCATGAATCAATTTCAGAGTGGATCCGGCGCAAGCGCCGATCCTTGTCTTGTCGTTCAGGAGCGAGTGTGATTATTTCCCGACAGTTAACCGGACTGGCCCTCGCCGGTGCGTTTCTCGGACTCAGTCTGTCCGCCCATGCGTTCAGTCCCGCTGCACAAGCCAGTGCCGATATCCGCCGCACCTCCTTTGGTGTGCCGCACATCCGCGCGGAAAATGAACGCGGACTGGGTTTCGGCATCGGTTACGCCTACGCGCAGGACAACCTGTGCCTGCTGGCCAACGAGATCGTCACGGTCAATGGCCAGCGCTCGCGTTATTTCGGGCCGGAGCAGTTCACCGTCGAACAACGCGAGAATCGCGTCAGCGACCTGTTCTTCACCTGGCTCAACACTCCCGCAGCGGTGAAAGCCTTCTGGGGCGCGCAACCGGCGCAGGTGCACGACCTGGTGGAAGGTTATGCCGCGGGCTATAACCGTTATCTCGCCGAACGCCGCCAGCAGGGTCTCCCGCAACAGTGCCAGGGTGAGTGGGTGCGTGATATCAGCGCCGAAGATCTGGTCAAACTCACTCGGCGCCTGTTGGTCGAGGGCGGTGTCGGGCAGTTCGCCGAAGCCTTGGCTGGCGCGACGCCGCCGCAGGCCACGGCGCAGCTCGGCAGCGATGCCCGGGCCTATCAGTTGGCGGACGCGCGCCTGCAGCGCTTCGCTCTGGATCGCGGCAGCAATGCCGTGGCGGTCGGCAGCGAACGCTCGTTCAACGGACGCGGCATGCTGCTGGCCAACCCGCATTTTCCATGGGTTGGCGGCATGCGCTTTTACCAGATGCACCTGACCATTCCGGGCAAACTCGACGTCATGGGCGCAGCCTTGCCGGGGTTGCCGATGATCAACATCGGTTTCAATCAGCATCTGGCCTGGACCCACACGGTGGATTCATCCAAACATTTCACCCTGTATCGTCTGCAACTCGACCCGAAAGACCCGACCCGCTACCTGCTCGACGGCAAGTCGCTGCCGTTGAACAAGCAGACGGTCACTGTGCAGGTCAAACAGGCGGACGGTCAGGTGGTGCCGGTCTCGCGCGATGTCTACAGCTCGCAGTTCGGCCCGATCGTGCAATGGCCGGGCAAACTCGACTGGGATCATCAGTACGCCTACAGCCTGCGCGACGCCAACCTGGACAATGATCGCGTGCTGACGCAGTGGTACGCGATGAACCAGGCGTCGAGCCTCAAGGCTCTGCAGGATTCGGTGTACAAGCTTCAGGGCATCCCCTGGGTCAACACCCTGGCCGTGGATGACAAGGGGCAGACGCTGTATATGAACCTGTCGGTGGTGCCGAACGTCAGCGCCGACAAACTGGCCAAGTGCAGCGACCCGCGCATCGGCTTGCAGATGATCGTGCTCGACGGTTCCAACAGCGCTTGCGCCTGGGATATCGATCCGCAAGCTGCGCAGAAGGGCATCTATGCCGCCAGCCAGCTGCCGCAACTGTTGCGCAAGGACTTCGTCCAGCATTCCAACGATTCCGCGTGGCTGGCGAACCCGGCACAACCGCTGACCGGGTTCTCGCCGCTGATCAGTCAGGACGGCCAGCCGCTGGGCCTGCGATCAAGATTTGCGCTGGAGCGCCTGAACACACTCGGCAAAAAAGGGCCGCTGGCGGTGAAGGATCTGCAACAGATGGTGATGGACGACAACGTCTATCTGGCGACTCAGGTGCTGCCCGATCTGCTGAAGTTCTGCGCTGCGGATCTGGGTGCGGACGCGGCCGCGTTGAAGCTGGTTTGTGCCAGTCTCAAGGGTTGGGATGGCCGGGCGAATCTGGATTCGGGCATTGGTCTGGTGCATTTCCAGAACATCATGCAGGCGCTGCAAGCGTCGCCGGATGTCTGGCGTGTGCCGTTCGATCCAAAAGACCCGCAGCACACGCCACGCGGTCTGGCGATCGAGCAACCGGCGGTGAGCAAGGCACTGCGTGAAGCGCTGCTGGCGTCGGCTGCCACTGCGCAGAAAATGGGTCTCAAGCCTGAAACCCGCTGGGGCGATATTCAGGTGGCGAGCAGCGGCGCTCAACAAACCGCAATTCACGGCGGGCCGGGAACGCTGGGGATCTACAACGCGATCCAGAGCGTGCCGCGTGAAGACGGCAAACTCGAAGTGGTCAGCGGCACCAGCTACCTGCAAGTGGTGACCTTCGACGACAAAGGCCCGCACGCTCAAGGGCTGCTGGCGTTCTCGCTGTCGAGTGACCCGGAGTCGAAATACTCTCGCGATCAGACCGAGGTATTTTCGAAAAAGCAGTGGAGTGTGTTGCCGTTCACTGAGCAGCAGATCGCTGCCGATCCGCAGTATCAGGTGCAGACGGTTCGCGAGGTGACGGACAAGACTGCCGGAGTAGCTGCGCAGTAAGGTGTCCTGAACGAAAAAGCCGCTGCTCCTTGACGGGAACAGCGGCTTTTTTGTTGCCCTGAGTTAACCGTGGCAGGTGGTGCCCGGTTTCAGGTTTTTGGTGGCTGCCGCGGCATCGAGTTGATCACCGGATCACCCTCGGTATTGCGCGTCAGGTAGACCGGCAGCACCTTGGGCAGGGTGTTGACGAGGCCGCCGAGCTCTTTGATGTTGTAGACACCGCCGACACGGATTGCGCCGGTACTGGCGTCGGCCAGTTTCAGCGGTTTGCTCAGGTAGCGATTGATCAGCGGCAAGGCTTCGTTGAGTGCCAGGTTGTCGAGCACCAGCTTGCCACTGCGCCAGGCCAGGGCGTTATCGTTGGCGTAGGTCTGGCTGATCTGTGGCGTGTAGTCGCCATGCCGGTACTGCGCCTGCATGGCCGGTCCAAGGCGCAGGCCGTCGCCGGGCAGGGCGGCGTTGCTGGTTACCAGCACCGAGCCTTCGATCAGGTTGACCCGCACCTGATCTTCGTAGAGCCAGACATTGAAGCGGGTGCCGGTCACGCGGATCTTGCCTTCGCCGGCCCTGACCACGAATGGGTGGGAGAGGTCATGGCTGACTTCGAAAAACGCTTCACCCTTTTTCAGGGTGACCCGCCGCTCGTCCTTGTAATTGCTGAAGGTCAACTCAGTATTGAGGTTGAGCTCGACCTGACTGCCGTCCTTCAAGGTGACCTGACGGACATTGTCGGTGGCTTCGAAATGCTGATAGCTGTTGGGCAACCAGCCCAGATTCCAGCCACCGTACGCCGCCAGTGGCAAGGCCAGGGCGCAGACGCTCGCGGCAATTGCGTAGCGCCGCCAGGCGGGCACCGCAGCGGTCAGCGGCACATTGAGCGTTGGGGGTAGCGGCGGACGCGGCAGATGTTCGGCAACGTCCCAGATCTCCAGCATCGCTTCGTATTCGAATGCATGCAGCGGATGCGCATCGCGCCATTGCTCGAAAGCCAGACGCTCCTCGGCGGAGCAGTCTACGGCGTGCAGACGCATGCACCAGTGCGCGGCGGCATCGGTGATCGCATCGTATTCGGCTTCCGAGAGGGATTCTTGGGTCATTGACTCGTCCTGATTTGCTGCATTCTAACCTTGCGAGCCGGGTGCCGAGAACATCCGTCATGGCAATTGCCCATCAAAGTGGAACTTATTTTTCCGGCAGACGCCCAAAAACAGGACATCAGAGGAACATCATCCACAAATGGAGTGAAAAAATGATCAAAAAAACCTTAGCCGCTGCAATCGCCACCGCCGCTTTGTTCAGCGCCGGTGCCGCCATGGCTGATCGTCCCGGTGCGGGCTGGGTCACCATTGAAAAGGCTATCGAGATCGTGAAAACCAAGGCCGGTTACGTCGAAGTCTATGAAATCGAGGCCGACAATGACGGCTACTGGAAAGGCGAGGGCCGCAAGGCCGACGGTTCGGTATATGAGTTCCGCATCGATGGCGCCTCGGGCAATGTATTGCGTGACCAGAAAGACTGAGTTCACCCAGCGATAAACCATGCGCAGGCCAACCGCCTGCGCATTTTTTTACCTCAGTTGAGCCCTCCGTGAGGTTGGGTTACCGGATCCAGCTGGCGGCCCATTTCGCAAATCAGGAAGGCGATCGAATCGGCATTGCGCAATATCGTGTCGATGCGTGGATGCGGGTTGGTCGGGCTGAGAAATGCCGTTCGCGCGTCCTCGAGATTCCTCGTCCCCGTGGTCTTGAGAACTTCCCTGCGCACATGTTCCATGCCCTCAAACTCGTCGATATCGAGCCACTCCTGAAGGTTGTCGCTCCAGCGCGAAAACAGCTCTTCACGGCGCGTGGACAGTGACAGTGCTTCGCGCTGAAATCGTGTCTGTACCTGTTTGCGGGCAGCTCCATAACCGGTCACCGTAGCAATCAGATCAGCAAACGGGCGCCGCGCTTCCAGGGAGGCAATGTCGACGGTCTTGCTGAACTGATGGGAAAACTCGTGGATCAGCGTCGCTGCCCGTGCATGCCCGTCAACATTGAACGGTTCGGTCAGGCCTGTGTTGTACCAATCCAGCCCTTGATTGAAGAACTTTTCGGTGAAGTGGACTTTCTTGAGTAAATCGCCACCCAGCACAAAGGCGATTACACCCGAGCTGCTGTGTCTGTTCGAGCCGACCACAAAGCGACTGGTGTTCAACAGGTCTTCTGTTGGATCGACCAAGGCATCACAGATCGGCACGATGGCCTGCTTCAGCTTGTCGAGAATGTCGGCATCAATCCGTTGCACGTCAAAAAAAGACTTGAGAAAAGTATCGAGGCGGGTGCCCGGCACATAGTTTCTCAGCTGCGCAAGATTGTGCAGGCTGTTGAACGCGTAATGCCGGGCCAGATCAATTGCCTCGATCAACATGCGGGCTTTTTCCGGATGGCGGGCGCGGATTTCCTCCATGCCTTGCGCTTCGATATTCAGCATGTACCGCGCCTGGCGATGGGTGGCGTAATGGTTGAACATCGTCGACATGGCCTTGCCGAAATGCACGGTATGGCGATCCGGGTCCAGCACCAGTTGCCGGGAAGCGGTGTGTTGCAACACCGGGCCTGGCTGCTCGGCGCCTTTGATCTGCCAGACGGCTCCCGGCCGCTCCACGGGATAGACTTTGCCGGCGATAGGGGCGTAAGTCGCTTTGGTTGTCAGATCCTGATACGTGCCCTCGGCAGCATCGTGAGTCAGATCCTTCAGGGCGATAGTCGGAGCTTCGAATGTCTGCAGCGAGGCGCGCAGCGGATCGGTCGGCTTTGTCTGCGCAAGGACGGGGGCGCTCAGCGTGGTTGGCTGCGGTGGTTGCGGCGCTGCCACGGTTTGAGATTCCAGACGTGACTCCAGCGCCAGTCGCCCGAGACTGATCATCTGCGCTGCGCCGGCGACAAAGGTTTCCAGCGCACGTTTCCAATGGTGATCCTGCAACGCTTCGGCCGAACCCATGAAGTCCTTGTAGCTTTGCCAGAGAAACTGCACATAGGCGAGTTTACCCGGCAGCAGGCCCCGGATCTGCTGGATGCCGGAACTGAACAGGTGCTTCGCGGCGTCCCAATCCACCTGCGCCGATGGCAGCGAATGGCTGCTCAGCAAGTGTGGCAACAAGGCCAGATTGTCGTCGAACAACTGCAGCAGCAAGTTGCCGTTGATCGGGGTGGTGGCCAGGGTCATCTCGCTCGTCTGGCCGCTGCTCGCCTTGAACAACGCGCTGAAGATCGAACGCTGACCTTCCGGCAAGCGGCGCAGCAGCAGGTCCTGCAGTGAGCCCGGCGTATTCAGCGCGGCGATCACTGCCGCCTCGTCCTCGAACTCACTGAATGCGTGTTCTCCATGGTAGGGCGCATAAAGCACCTGAGGGCCGGGTTTTTCCGCAGGGCCGATCAAGTACAGCCCCAGCGCCTTGATCGCTGAGGCTCCGGCGGTCTTGATCAGCGCCAACGGCCGGACAATCGCATCGGCCCCTTGCACGGTCGCACGAGCGACGGCATCGGGCATGTCGAGCACCTGTGTAATCAAGTCGAAGGCTTTTGTCGACAAGCGTTGTTGCAGTTGTAACTGATGGGCATGTTGCAGCAGTTGCCAGGGTAGTTGCTGGATGAAACGCAGCTTGCGTTGTTCGGCGTCGACGTCATTCGCGGACAACACCGTGGTGATCTTATTGGCAAATGTTGTCGCAACGTTCAAGGACAACAGCAGGCTTCTGACCGCTTGCTGGTCGAGTCCCGTCGGTAGCTCCCGGTCGGTGCTCGAGCTGAGGGTGAATGCAGTGTCCTGGGCAATATGCGCATGGTTCAAGGCGAAATCGGTCAGGCTCATCGCGGACCCGATCAGGGGTAGCGCCGGGGTGACGGTGATCTGTTCGGGGTCGAGATCCTGCCTGTGCAAGCGGGTGCTCAGCAGCGTTTCAAGCGTCTGCCTGATGTAATCACGCAAGGTTGGCAGCGCATGGAGATAATCCTCGTCGTCGATGACGCTGTGCCGCCACTGTTCCAGCAGTTCCAGGTGCAACTGCTGATCTTCAAGCCTGGCCATCCCCAGCCAGGCAGGCAGTGAATGCTGCTTGCCGAGTGCCATCGCCAGAGCGGTGGCGCGTTGCAGGTTGGTCTCAACGACTTGCTCACTCAACGTCTTGAGGATCTGATGTTCCCGTGGCTTTGGCCAATGGCGGCCCCGTACCTGTTCACAGCGCTGGAGAAAGTGTTCGATCGCTGATTCGGTGCGATCCTGCAGGACATTGCCGCTGATCAGCTGTAACCGTCCCAGCGTGTAGCGTTGATGGAACCTCTGGTGCTGTGGTGAAAGGTTTTCCAGCAGCACCAGGCGTTTTTGCGGATCCAGCAGCCGCTGGCTCAAAACCTGTCTGGCGTGCTCGATCGAGCGGAAGACTTCCAGGCCCAGAGCCGGGGTCCACAAGATCGCGCGTCCGGAGTGCTGCGTATCGAGGCCACCGCGTTCCGTGAGCAGGACGCAGTTGGCCAGCGGCAGCACTTCGCTCTCACCGGCGACCTGTAACGTCAATGACCAGGCATCCGGCCGAATCCCGTTGAGTGCCTTGCGGCGGCTGCGATCCGGGTGATCCGGATTGAACACGGTGTCGACCAGGGTTTGTGCATGACGGCTTAGCGTTCCGTCCAGGACTCTCAACCGTGCTTCGCCATTGATGCCAACAGACAGGGCGTGCGCCAGCTTCGCTGCGATACCTTGCAGGTAGGTACGCTGCAGCGCTGTGACGGTCAACGGCTGGGCGGCGAAGTCTGCGGCGATGGTTGGCATGATGCTGGCGAACTTGCGCACTTCGGCTGCGGCGGTGTCCGCCAGCACCCTTGAAGGCAATGGGTTGCCGGTGAGCATCGGCCGGGTGCTCCAGCGCCCGCGAGCATCCAGGGTGACAAGGCGCTCGTGGAGCATCGAGCGGATGTCCAGGGCCTTATCGAACAGTGCGCGGATATCCACGACGCCGTCGCTGTGCCGGGACAACTGCAAGGCATAGTCGATGTTCTGTCGTTGCTTGGTGATGATCAATTCGAGCAGTACGCTGAACACGTCTCCGGCGATCGATTTGCCGGAAACCTGCGGCCGGTCGAAACCGAGGAAGCGCTGGCGCTCGTCGAGACTCAGCAGACCATAGAGTTCGTCTTCGTGCCCGGGGCTGGCGAACTTGCCGAGCAGCATGGATTTTAGATCTGCGTAGTCCTTGAGCACCTGCAAGCCGTGCGTCGGGGTATACAGGCAGCTTTCGGAATGGCCGATCATCAGCGCGCCGGCCAGCTCCACGAAGTTTGCCTGGTGCTCCCATAACCGCACGGTTTCCACGGCCGCGCGAGGTGCCAGACTTTCACTGAAACCCAGCGACGTCAGCAGGCTGTCGAATTGGCGCTGATCGATGATGCCAGCCTCGCGTTTGAGCAAAAAGTCCGCCAGCGCCTGCTGCCGAATGATCTGCGCCAATACGTCGCGCCGCGAGGCCCCGTCAGCACTGGGCCCATTCCAGTAGCGCTCCATTTGCTGGTACAGCAACACCAGCAGTTTGCCTGATGCCGTGGTGACGGCTGTCTCCCAGTGTTGCTGATCACTGGCCTGGAAAGTCCGGTCGGGGTGCGAAAACTCATGGGTCTGGCCAACCGGCCATCCGGTGTGGCGATAGTGCAACAGCAGCGCATCGCCAAGCGACAGCGCTTCAAGCCCATGCCGCGAAGCGAGGTCGGTCGATGCCGGGCCGGTGGCAGTCGTGGTCGCGTACAGGTTCACGCGCGTGCGTGTCTGATCGACGCCGCGCATCGTTGGCGTCAGCAGTGCGTCGACTATGGTCTGGAGCAGACTGCCAAGTTCGGGCAGTTGCATCAATTCATCAAGCATCGCTTGCGTGTTGAGCTGCTGGCAATGCTCGATGACGGCGCGTTGATCTTCGAAGATATCGCCTTCGACGAGCTGGTAGGTCACGCTGATGCCGTGCTGTTCTGCCAGTCGTTTGCGTTGGGAAAAGGCGAGGAACGCCAGCAGTCGGTCGTCCTCGCTGGCGCTGTTCAGCTGCTGTTCCAGGTGCGCGGTCAGGGCGGTGAGGCTGGCATGTTTTTTCAGCCCGGCGAAAGGTGTGTACAACAGGATCCCGTGATCATCCGGGGTGGCACTGAGTATGAAACTGCCGGCTAGAGGCACCGCTGGCGCACCAGCGGTATTGAGCAGGATGCGCTGGGCAAGCATGGGCGGGGTCTGCTGACTGCGCAGTGCGTGGGTCGCCAGTTGCACGTGACTCAGCCATTGAAAGTCAGCAGTCGACAAGTGATGGAGATTGCCGAGTTCGCGCCACGATCCGGGGGAGTTGAGGATGGGCTGGAACAGCAGGGGAGGAATGGGAGCAGGCATCATCGGGTCTCGTTCAGGGCACCGTCCGGTGCACCGGTAAATTGAGACACGAGACTAAAGACCGGATCGATTACAGAGGTGGTACATAGTTACCGCACCAGCGGCAGCGCAATGTGCTAGCCGCGACAAGCCGGCACCACAACGGTTGACAGCACCCGTACCGGGCGTGGTTAATCGCTGGGCAAGCTGTTCGTACGCTGTTGTTCCCTCCAATAATTAGTCTGGAGCTTCAGATGTCTGCGCCACACGATTGCGTGTCTTCCCCCGTTGCGTCCACACTCTCGCTCGAAGCGCTGACGCAATTGCTTGAAAAGGTTTTCCTGCGCCACGGTACGTCGGCGTCCGTCGCCCGCACTCTGGCTGCCAACTGCGCCGGTGCCGAACGCGACGGTGCGCACAGTCATGGCGTGTTCCGTATCCCCGGATATGTTTCGACCCTCAATAGCGGTTGGGTCAATGGACAGGCTGTGCCGCAAGTCGAGGACGTAGCCTCGGGTTTCGTGCGAGTCGATGCCGGCAACGGTTTCGCCCAGCCGGCGCTGGCCGCTGCTCGTTCGTTGCTGGTGGAGAAGGCGCGCAATGCCGGGATCGCGGTGTTGGCGATTCGCAACTCGCATCACTTTGCGGCGCTGTGGCCGGACGTCGAGCCGTTTGCCGAAGAAGGGCTGGTGGCGCTCAGCGTGGTCAACAGCATGACCTGCGTGGTGCCGCATGGCGCCGATCGGCCGCTGTTCGGCACCAACCCGATTGCCTTTGCCGCGCCGCGGGCCGGTGGTGCGCCGATTGTCTTCGATCTGGCGACCAGCGCCATTGCTCACGGTGATGTGCAGATCGCGGCGCGCAAGGGCGAACGTCTGCCCGCCGGAATGGGCGTGGACGGTCTCGGTCAGGCGACGCAGGATCCGAAGGCCATTCTTGAGGGCGGCGCACTGTTGCCATTCGGCGGCCATAAAGGTTCGGCATTGTCGATGATGGTCGAGTTGCTGGCGGCGGCGTTGACGGGTGGCAATTTTTCCTTCGAGTTCGACTGGACGAACCATCCCGGGGCCAAGACCCCGTGGACCGGGCAGTTGCTGATCCTCATCGACCCAAGCAAATCCGCCGGGCAAAGTTTTGCCGAGCGCAGCGAAGAACTGGTGCGGCAGATGCATGGGGTGGGGTTGAAGCGCTTGCCGGGTGATCGTCGGCATTTGCAGCGCGCGCGGTCGCTGGCCGAGGGGATTGTGCTGGAGGAGCAGACGCTGGCGCAGTTGCGCGAATTGGCCGGGGAATAATTGTCAGATAACCCATGTGGCGAGGGAGCAAGCTCCCTCGCCACAGGTTTTTTGTCAGACGTCGATCAACGACGACCGAGCAACAAGCCCACCACCAGACCGAAACCGGCGGAAATCGCTACGGTCTGCCATGGATGGCCGCCAATGTAGCTCTCGGTGGCCTCGACCGCCGGTTTGGTGCGCTCACGCACGCTCGAAACAGAATCCAGCGCCTGTTGCAGTTTCAGGGCGATTTGTCCGCGCAGGGTCTCGGCTTCTTCGCCCACCAGTGAGGCGCTGCTCTTGAGCAGTTTGTCGGACTCTTCGATCAAAGCCTGAAGTTCGCTGAATGCCTGATCCTTGATTTGGTCTTCGACGGCTTGCACGCGGGATTTGCGGGCCATTGGGTGACTCCTTGCAGATGGATGAACAGTGATCAATGGAGTGTGGCGCTGACTGAAAAGTTGCACTGATTTTAGGTGCGAAAGAAAAACCTGCGCGGGAGATTTCCCTCGAGCGTGTAAGATGTCGCCATTTTACGCAGCAGGTATTTCCCCATGAGTTTCAATCTGGCCGACAAATCCCTCGCCGAGCGCGCAGCGCTGGAAGACGAGAAATCCCGTCTGTTCGAACTCTGGCAGAACAATCTGGGCAAAGCCAAAGGCGAAGCCGCGCGGTTGTTCGGCGAACGCTCCAAGCGCAAGGGCAAATGGGCCGAGTGGGTGCGCGCCGAGCTGGATGGCATGTCCCCGCCGGAATTCGCCAACATGGTGCGCAGTGAAGTCAATCGACTGATGGCAGCCAACAAGTAACACGCGCCTCAGTCCGCGTTGAAACACCCGACAATCGCCTCACGCACCTTGATCACTACCGGATCGATCTGCGTGCTGGTGCGCCAGCCCAGTTCGATCGGGTAACGCGGCAACGCCAGCGGGCAGGGCAGCAGCACCAGTCCGCTGAGCTCGGCAATGGCCTGCGCGGCATGGCGGGGGATGGTTGCCACCGCGCCGCTGCCCTTGAGCAGATGCGGCAGCGCGGCAAAGTGCGTGGTCGAGGCGCAGACCCGCCGGCTCAGACCCAGCGCCGCCAGGCCTTCATCGGTGATGCCGATAAAACCGCCCGAGGACACCAGAACGTGCTCGCGGGCGACGAACTCCGGCAAATCGATGTTCTGCTGGCCGGGCGCCAGACTGCCCGGATCGACCAGACACGCATAATCCCCTTCACCCAGCACCTGACGACTGAGCAGACGCTCGGCGAACCCACCGGCGGTGATCGCCAGGTCGATGCTGCGTTCCATCAGGGCGCGGGCGACGATCTGGCTGTGGGTCTGGCGGAAGATCAGCCGTAGCTTGGGAGCGCTGCGAGCGATGGCTTCGATCAGGCGCCGGCCATAAGCGATTTCGAAATCATCCGACAGGCCCACGGTGACTGATCGGCCGTCATAGTGGTGGGCCGCCGGATCGACCATCGCCAGGCTCTGCCGACATTTGTTCAGCGCCTCGCTGACCACCGGTTTCAGTTGATTGGCCTTGAGTGTCGGCGCCAATCCGCGCCCGGTGCGTACGAACAATTGATCGCCATACATCTCACGCAATCGACGCAATGCTGCGCTGACCGCCGATTGCGTCACGCCCAGACGCAGCGCCGCACGGCTGGCGCTGGACTCCTCATGCAAGGCTTCGAAGACTTTCAGCAGGTTGAGGTCGACGGTTGCGATATTCATTTGGTTCATATCATTCAGCAGTGAGTCGGTCTTTATTCATGATCCCGCGCCGCCGCAGAATCGGCAACACTTGAACCCGATGGAGTGAATGTAATGCCCAAATCAATCGTCGCCGCCCTGCAGATCGGCGCCTTGCCCGGTGGCAAGGGTGAAACCCTGGAACAGATCCTGAGCTGGGAAGACGCGATCAGCGAGTCCGGCGCGGCACTGGTGGTGATGCCTGAAGCGTTGCTCGGTGGCTATCCGAAAGGTGAGGGCTTCGGCACGCAGTTGGGCTATCGCTTGCCCGAGGGGCGTGAGGCCTACGCCCGCTACTTCGCCAACGCCATTGACGTGCCGGGGGCAGAAACCGAGGCACTGGCCGGTTTGTCGGCGCGCACCGGGGCCAATCTGGTGATCGGCGTGATCGAGCGTGCCGGCAGCACGTTGTATTGCACGGCGCTGTATTTCGATCCGCAGGCAGGGCTGGTGGCCAAGCATCGCAAACTGATGCCGACCGGCACCGAACGGCTGATCTGGGGCAAGGGTGATGGCTCGACGCTGCCGGTGCTCGACACACAGGTCGGCAAACTTGGTGCGGTGGTGTGCTGGGAAAACATGATGCCGCTACTGCGCACGGCGATGTACGCCAAAGGCATTGAAGTCTGGTGCGCGCCGACCGTGGACGAGCGCGAGATGTGGCAGGTCAGCATGCGTCACATCGCCCACGAGGGCCGTTGCTTTGTGGTCAGCGCCTGTCAGGTGCAGGCTTCGCCGAACGAGCTGGGCGTGGAGATTGCCAACTGGCCGGCGGATCGGCCGCTGATTGCCGGCGGCAGTGTGATTGTCGGGCCGATGGGCGATGTGTTGGCGGGGCCGTTGCGTGGCGAGGCCGGGTTGCTGACGGCTGAGATCGATACTGATGAGCTGGTGCGGGCGCGGTACGACTATGACGTGGTTGGCCACTATGCGCGGCCGGATGTGTTTGAGCTGAGTGTCGATGAGCGGGCCAAACCGGGGGTGCGCTTCACCGCATAACCTCAGGACTGACACATAACCTGTAGGAGTGAGCCTGCTCGCGATGGCGTCTGATCAGCCAACCCCTTTATTGACTGACGTGACGCTATCGCGAGCAGGCTCACTCCTACAGGAGACTTGTGTGTTTAGTGGGTTACCACGTCGCAGCAGTGGCCTTCGGCAAACTCAGCTTGCCGCTGTCGACAAATCGCATGGTGCCGAACACGCCGCCCGCGAGTTTGCCGCGCAGTACGTAGGGCAGGTTGTCGAGGGTTTGTGTCTGGCTCAGGCCGAGGGTCTGGCGCAGTACCGAGAACGCGGAAACGCTGACCGGCACGCTGACCACGGTTTCCGAGAAGCGCGGGATCGAGCCGGTCTGATCGCTGACGCCCGAGGCCAGTGGACGGCCATTGACCTCCAGATCCAGGGCGATGCCGTTGTAATCGATGGCCGTCTCATTGGGGTTCTGCACCCGCAACTTGATCGCGAAACGCACTTCCAGATCCTGGCTCGGCAACGGTTCGAGGCCGACCACGTTGATGTTCACTGGATCGCGGTTGGGAAACAGCGCGCAGGCGCTCAGGGACAACAGCAGCAGGGACAGGATGACGGCGTGGACGCGGCGCATAAACAGTCTCTCAACGAAAAAGGGCTGAACCGTTGCCGGCTCAGCCCTTTTTTCATGGCGCAGCGTCAGCGGTTCAACTGTGCGACCGCCGCTGCCGTTGCAGGTTCAGCTTTGGCCGGCAGATCGGGGTTTTCCATGACCTGCAGAATCGACGCTTCCGGATCGAAATTGTCTTCTTCCAGCTCAATGAATTCTTCCGGCAGGAAGATATTCAGCACGATAGCGCACAACGCACCGACGGTGATCGGCGATTCGAAGATGTTACGCAGCGCTTGCGGCAACTCGCGCAGCACTTCCGGCACGGCGGCAATGCCCAGGCCCATGCCCACCGAGATCGCCACGATCAGCATGTTGCGCCGATGCAGGCCGGCCTCGGCGAGAATTTTGATCCCGGCCACTGCCACGGTGCCGAACATCACCAGTTCCGCGCCGCCGAGTACCGGTTTAGGCATCAGTTGCAGCACCGCGCCGATCATCGGGAACAGCCCCAGCAGCACCAGCAGGCCGGCGATGAAGAACGCCACGTAGCGGCTGGCCACGCCAGTCAACTGGATCACGCCGTTATTCTGCGCGAACGTGACCATCGGCATGCTGTTGAACACCGCTGCCATCGCCGAGTTGAGGCCATCGGCGAGCAGACCGGATTTGATTCGGCGGATGTACAGCGGACCCTTGACCGGTTGCCGCGAGATCATCGAGTTGGCGGTCAGGTCACCGGCTGCTTCCAGCGGCGAAACCAGGAAGATCACCGCCACCGGCACGAACGCCACCCAGTCGAAATTGAAGCCGTACTTGAACGGCACCGGCACGCTGACCAGCGGCACTTCGGGCATCGAGGCGAAATCCACGGTGCCCATCAGCCAGGCGACCACGTAGCCGAGGGTCAGGCCGATGACGATCGCACCCAAGCGCAGAAACGGCACGTCGACGCGGTTCAGCACAACGATAGTGCCGATCACCAACGCGGCCAGAAACACATGGCTGGCGGCGCCCAGATCGGGCGCGCCGAAGCCGCCGGCAATGTCGGTCATCGCCACTTTGATCAGCGACAGGCCCATCAGGGTGATGATGGTGCCGGTGACCACCGGAGTGATCAGCATCCGCAGTTTGCCGATGAACTGGCTCAGCACCACTTCGATGAACGCGGCGAAAAAGCACACGCCGAAAATCGTCGAGAGGATTTCATCGGTACCGCCGCCCCGGGCCTTGACCATGAACCCGGCGCTGAGAATCACGCTGATAAAGGAAAAACTGGTGCCTTGCAGGCACAACAACCCGGAACCGACCGGGCCGAAACGCTTGGCTTGAACGAACGTGCCGAGGCCCGAAACGAACAGCGCCATGCTGATCAGGTACGGAATTTCACTTTGCAGACCGAGGGCGCCGCCCATGATCAGGGTCGGGGTGATGATGCCGACGAAGCTCGCCAGCACGTGTTGCAGCGCGGCGAAGACGGTGGCGGTGAGGTGCGGACGGTCGTTGAGGCCGTAGAGCAGATCGTTGTTGCGCGGGACTTTTTCAGAGGCGGTCATGGTGTTTTGCGCGCCGTAAGGCGGGGCCGGGTCAGAAAATGGAGGCGCAGGATGCCGCAAGAGGGCGGCGAGGGCAACGAGCAAAAATTGCCTGAAAGGTCAAGAAAAACGGGGTTTGAACTGGTTGCCGTTTCTGTGGTGAGGGGATTTATCCCCGATGGACTGCGTAGCAGGCCCAGCTCCTGAATACCAAAGAGCCGGGCCGCTCGCGCCCATCGGGGATAAATCCCCTCGCTACAGGGTTATTTGCTGGCAGAAATTTTTCAGGTGAAGGCTGCGAGCAAATCCTCCTCAAACGCCTTCTGCGCATCCCCCGGCACCTGCGCCCGGTGCCGGGCCAGATGAAACGCCACTTCGAAACTCAATTCCCCAGGCCGCAGCGCGCGCAGCAAGCCCTTGTCCTCCCAGACGCGCGCGTAGTGATCGGGCAGATAATCGACATGCTTGCCGGAGAGAATGAAGGCGAGGGTGCCCTCGACCTGCTCCGAACGCGCGGAAAAGCGTTTGTCCGGGAACGGCTCGCCACTGCGCATGAATCGATATGGATGATCCACCCGATCGCAGACCTGCAACGCCGCGTCATCCGGCGCATCGACGCTGAACAGCGAATGCCCCTGCGCGCAATACAAATGCTGGGTTTCCCGGAACAGCTCGCGGTAATCGAAAGCACTCTGCACCTGGGAGAAATAACCGATGGCCAGATCCAGCCGCTGTTGCAGCAGCAAGCGCTCCATCTCCCCGGGCATCGCGCTGATCAACTCGATGCGCACCGACTCATCGCGCTCGCGAAAGCGCCGGATCGCGTCCGCCACCCGCAGCAGCACCGACTGATCAACTGCCTCGGACAGGCCCAACCGCACCTCACCGATCAGCCGTCCAGCGACGCCGTTGGATTGATGCCGGAACGTCTCGATGGACTGGAACAGTGCGCGAATCGCGATAAGCAATTGCTCACCCTTGGGCGTGACGCTGAAACCGCCCTTGCCCCGGCTGCACAGGCGATAGCCGAGGCGGGTTTCCAGCTTGGCCATTTGCTGACTGATGCTGGACTGGCTCAGGCCCAGCTCACCTTGCGCCGCGCTGAAGCCGCCACATTCCACGACCCGCACAAACAGGCGCAGCAACTGCAAATCGAGGTCGTGAAGCTGACCGAGCATTACATTACTCCGGGATAAACTCAGGTTAACAAACTTGATATTTCTGCAATGTATCCGACGGCGCATCCTGCCACCACTTCCTCCGGTCAGGTGTTCGTCATGGCTCCCGTGTTCAAGCTGTGTTTTCCCGCGCTGTTGTTGTCCGTGGTCATCCAGGCACAGGCCGAGGATAAAACCCTCAATCTCTACAGCTGGGCCGATTACGTGCCGGCGCAGACGCTACAGCGTTTCGAGCAGGAGACCGGCATTCATGTGCGCTACGACACCTTCGATACTTCCGAGGTGCTGGAAACCAAACTGCTGACCGGCGGCAGCGGTTATGACGTGGTGGTGCCGTCGTCCAGCGTGCTGGCCCGGGGTTTGGCAGCAGGCGCGCTGAAGGAAATCCCGCATCAAGGCCTCAAGGGCTACGCCAACCTTGATCCCGATCTGCTGGAAAAACTCGCCGCCGTCGATCCCGGCAATCGCTACGCCGTGCCCTATACCTGGGGCACACTCGGTTTGGGGCTGAACGTCGAAGCGGTGAAAAAGCGCTTGCCGGACGTGCCGCTGAACAGCCTCGATCTGCTGTTCAAGCCCGAGTACGCCAGCAAGCTCAAGGACTGCGGGATTGCCGTGCTCGATTCGCCGCAGGAAGTTATTGGTCTGGCGCTGCATTACCTCGGCAAGGATCCCTACAGCACCGACAAGCATGATCTGGCCGCTGCCGAAGCCTTGTTGCAGAAACTCCAGCCGTCGGTGCTGTATGTCGCCACCGGCCGGCAGATCAACGATCTGGCCAATGGCAGTGTCTGTCTGGCGCTGACCTACAACGGCGACGTGAGCATGGCCGCCGATCAGGCGCACAAGGCCAACAAAGCCTACGAAGTCGCCTACCGGATTCCGCGCGAAGGCACGTTGATCTGGCAGGACAATCTGGCCATTCCCAAGGACGCGCCAAACCCGCAAGCGGCGCGGGCGTTCATCGAATTCATGCTGCGCCCCGAGTCGGTGGCCGAGCTGACCAATACGCTGTTTTTCGCCACCGCCAACCAGGCCGCGACGCCGCTGGTGGATGAGGCGGTGCGCAACGATCCGGACATCTATCCGCCCGCCGAAATGCGCGAACGCCTGTACGCCGACCGCAGCATGAGCCTCAAGGACATGCGTCAGCGCACGCGTCTGTGGACCACTTTCCGTAGCCATCAATAACAAAAGGAGCACACCGATGGACGTGCCGATGCTCAATGACCAAGCCATGACCCGCGACAGCCTGTACGGCACGAGTGCCGAAAGCACCTACGCCGGGATCACCAGTTTCATGCGTCGTCGCTACAGCCGTGATTTGCGCGGCGTCGACGTGGCGGTCAGCGGGGTTCCGTTCGACACCGCCACCAGCAACCGCCCGGGCGCACGCTTCGGCCCACGGGGGATTCGCGCCGCCTCCACCGGGATCGCCTGGGAACGCCACTGGCCGTGGGCGTTCGATCCGTTCGATCATCTGGCGGTGATCGACTACGGCGACTGCGATTTCGATTACGGCTCGCCGCACACCATTCCGGAAAGCATCGAGGCTCACGCCGAGCGCGTTCTTCAAGCTGGCAGCGCGATGCTGACGTTTGGCGGCGACCATTTCATCACCTATCCGCTGCTCAAGGCCCATGCGCGCAAACACGGCGCGCTGTCGCTGATCCACTTCGATGCGCACAGCGACACCTGGCCGGACGAGGGCGGCAAACGCGTCGATCACGGCACCATGTTCTGGCACGCGGCCAGGGAAGGGCTGGTAGATCCGGCGCGCTCGGTGCAGATCGGTTTGCGCACCACCAATGACGATCATCAGGGCTTTGCCGTGCTCGACGCCCGCCAGGTGCATCGGCGTGGCTGCGAGGCGATTGTCGAGGCGATTCGCGCGCGGGTCGGCGATCACCCGGTATACCTGACGTTTGATATCGATTGCCTGGATCCGGCCTTTGCCCCGGGCACCGGCACTCCCGTGTGTGGCGGGCTGAGCACGGTGCAGGCGCTGGAAATCCTCGGCGGGTTGCGCGGGATCAATCTGGTGGGCATGGACGTGGTGGAAGTGGCGCCGGCTTATGACCATGCGGACGTGACGTCACTGGCAGCGGCCACCCTGGCGATGGAAATGCTCTGCCTTTACGCCGCCCGACACAAAGTCGACCTTTAAAACACCGCAAAGCCATGTGGGAGTGGGCTTGCTCACGAAAGCGGTGTGTCATTCAACGATGATGTTGGCTGACTTGACGCCTTCGCGAGCAAGCCCGCTCCCACAGGAGGTTGTATTCCAGGCAGTTGTTGCACGCTGTTTTGAGGTCGCGAGATATACAGTCGATCTTTGCCCCCCACAAAGCCAATGTGGGAGTGGGCTTGCTCACGAAAGCGGTGTGTATTCAACGATGATGTTGGCTGCCCCGACACCTTCGCGAGCAAGCCCGCTCCCACAAAAGGGCACCTGTTTTTCAGGGACATCGTGGCATACTGCCGCGCATGACTTTCGACTCTCCTTTAAGCGCCTGGCAACACGCGATCGAGCACAAGGGTTTCATCCAGGATGAAGCCCAAGAACATGCGGTCTGGGCCTTGCAAAAATGCCATGAAGCCTTGCACGCCGGTGCCCGTTTGGTCACCGGCGTGTATTTGTGGGGCCCGGTCGGGCGTGGCAAGACCTGGTTGATGGATCAGTTCTATCAGAGCCTGCGGGTGCCGGCGCGACGGCAGCACTTTCATCATTTCATGGGCTGGGTGCACCAGCGCTCGTTCCAGCTCACTGGCATCGCCGATCCGTTGCGGGCGTTGGCCAAAGAGTTGGCGGCGGAAGTACGGGTGTTGTGCTTCGACGAGCTGTTCGTCAATGACATCGGCGATGCGATCATCCTCGGTCGGCTGTTTCAGGTGATGTTCGACGAAGGCGTGGTGGTGGTCTGCACCTCTAACCTGCCGCCGGATGAGCTGTACGCCGACGGCTTCAACCGAGATCGGTTTGTCCCGGCGATTGCCGCGATCAAGGCGCACATGCAGGTGGTGGCGGTGAACGGCGCCGAGGATCATCGTCTGCATCCGGGCGCGGGCCTGCAGCGTTATTTCGTCGTGGCGCCGGGGCAGGACAGTGCGTTGCAGCCGGTGTTCCAGGCACTGAATGCCGGGCAGCCCGCCAGCGCCGAGCCGGTGCCCGTCGGCCATCGTGTGCTGAACGTGGTGCAAGCCAGTGCGACGGTGCTCTGGTGCCGCTATGCCGATCTCTGCGAGCAACCATTTGCCGCGATGGATTTCATCGCACTGTGCGACAACTATCGGTCTATTCTGTTGAGCGACGTGCCGAACCTCAGCGCGCAGAAACGCGAAGGGCGCATCGCTCGCGGCACCGAGGACGGCTCGGCGCAGGTGGTGGCCGGTGACCGTGAGTTGCCGCAACTGTCGGTGCACGACGACGGCGTGCGTCGCTTCATTGCCTTGGTCGACGAGTGTTACGACCGTAAGGTGCCGCTGTACATTGAGGCCCAGGTACCGATGGAGGCGCTGTACACCGAGGGTTATCTGGAATTCCCGTTCCGGCGCACCCTCAGCCGGTTGCAGGAGATGCAGTTGCAGCGTTTTGCCGAATCCTGAGCGAAGAGGGCGCGAGTATGAGCCAACCGCTGTCGCATCATTTACTGACCATGGCCTACCAGAACGCGTGGGCCAATCATCGCCTCGGCAAAGCCTGGAATCAGCTCGACGCCACTGAGCTGGCGGCGCCGCGAACGAGCTTTTTTCCGAGTATCCGCCTCACCCTCAATCACATCCTGACGTGCGACTGGTTCTACGTTGATGCACTGGAACGCGAGTTGCGCGGTGACGAACCGCATCCTGATTGCTATGTGTTTTTCAACCATGACGAGCCGTTTACCGAGGCCGCAGCGCTGCGTGAAGAGCAGGCGCACGTCGATCGTCGACTGATCGCTTATTGCGAACAACTGCGCGATGCCGATCTGGGGCGGATCGTCACCATCGCCCGGGAAACGCCGCAGCATGACAGTCGCTTGCGTATGCTTTCGCACCTGTTCGAGCATCAGATCCATCACCGGGGGCAGGTGCACGCGATGCTCAGCGCGACCTCGGTGAAACCGCCGCAACTGGATGAGTTTTTCTGCGTCGGCGAGAGCGGGTTGCGTGCTCAGGATTTTGCCGAGTTGGGCTGGACGGAAGAGCTGATCTGGGGGCGTTGATGCCTGGAAATGAAAAGATCCGGTTGTGGCCCGCAACATCCTCGCGGTAAGGTCGAACAGCCTTTCAGGTGCGCACTTTGCACGCCGGGGCCATGATCGGGGATGGAAATGGATTCCGCAGAAATTCTTGTGCTGCAAGCCAGTTACACCAATCCACTGCACGCCGAAGCCATCGGCATCGTGCTCAATCATTACGCAGAAGATCCCATGGGCGGCGGCCATTCGCTTGACCCGGAACTGTTGCGTCGCGTGCCGGAAGAACTTGCGCGCAGGCCTCATGCGTTCAGTGTGCTGGCGTTCGTCGGTGGCGAGCCGGCAGGGCTGGTGAACTGCTTTGAAGGTTTCTCGACGTTCGCCTGCAAGCCGCTGGTCAATGTCCATGACGTGGCGGTCGTGAGCAAATTTCGCGGCCTCGGCCTGAGTCAGAAAATGCTGCGCAAGGTCGAGGAAATCTGCCGTCAGCGCGGTTGCTGCAAGATCACCCTGGAAGTGCTCGAAGGCAACGAGGTGGCACAGAACTCCTACCGCAAATTCGGCTTCGCCCCCGGCATGTTCGACCCGGAACATGGCCGTATGCTGTTCTGGATCAAGGATCTGCAGGCATAAAAAAAGGCGCCCCGGACAGGGCGCCCAACTGTCGTCTCCGAGGCCAGAGCGGAGCCATCGGAGGTCCATCGGTTGCTCGGTGAATCAGTCGCGATAAGACTCGGTGACTTGCGCGGTCTGATCGTTGGGAACCTTCAGTTCCGGGGTTTTTGCATCGGTCGGCTGTTCGCTTGGCGCGTGGTGGACCGGGAAGTTGTCGTAGTAATGCCGCATGCGTTCGGCGCCGCCCTCGGCAAAGGCGCTGGCGGAACCGAGGGCGAGTAGCCCGGCAAGAATGGCGGTGGTGGTTTTCATGGTGCCTCCTACTGAAAAACGTCGGAGCCGTTCGTCCATGAAGCAGATCTCGGGGCACAGTGTCCCGGCGGGGAATTAACTCGGGGTTAACAGCTGTGGTGAGGGGCTCTGACGGTATGCCCTTGGAAGAGTGGGGCCGCTTTGCGACCCGTCGGGGATGAATCCCCTCACCACAGGGGGGTGTTTGAACCGGTGCGCTCAGAGCTTCCAGTCCAGGCTCAGGGTCACCGTGCGCGGGTCGCCCCAGTACACGCCGTTGTAGAAGCCGACGTTGTCGTAATACTTCTTGTCGAACAGGTTATCGACGTTCAGCGACGCCGACAGATGCCTGTCGAACTCATAGCGCGACATCAGCTTGACCACGGTGTAGGCCTCCTGGTTGATCCGCGCCGGTTCGGTGATGATCCGGCCGTTGGCGCCGCGCCCGACCGGGCGGTTAGCCGCGCCATAGACGTCGCTCTGCCAGTTCACCGCGCCACCCACGGTCAATGCGTGCCAGTTGCCCGGCAGACGATAGGCCGTGGACAGCCGCAGCATGTTCAGTGGTTGAGCGGTGTTGCTGCGCTGTTTTTCGCCGTCGACGGAGTGGGTGTAGGTGTAGCCGGCGGTCATGTTCCAGCCGCTGAGAATTTCCCCGGACACTTCGGCCTCGAAGCCATTGACCTTGTTACCCTTGCCGCCGGACTTGAAAAACTCCTCGCCGCTCACCGGGTCCGGGGGTACCGAGTTGTCACGCTCGGCGACGTTGTCCTGTTTGCTCCAGAACACTGCCGTCGCCAGGTTCAGGCGTTCGTCGAGCAGGCTGCCTTTGAGCCCGACTTCGTAGTTGCTGCCGATCACCGGGTCGAGGTAATTGCGGTTGCTGTCGCGCTTACTCTGCGGTTTGAAAATGTCGGTGTAGCTGGCGTAAACCGTGTACTCAGGCGTCAGGTCGTAAAGCAGGCCGGCGTAGGGTGTCCAGATATCATTCTGGCGTTGATGGGTGGCATCGGTGCTGGTCAGTTTTTGCTGCGCATCATAGTAGTAATCGGTGCTGGATTCGTCCCAGCTGCCATAGCGGCTGCCGATGACGGCATGCAGCTCATCGGTCAGGCTCAGGCGGGTCGCGAGGTAACCAGCCTTTTGCCGAGTGATGCCTCGCGCGCCCGGCAGGCCGGTAACGGTGTCGGCGAATTTGCCGATGTCACCCATGTATTTCCAGTCGCGGATCTTGCCGTAGTCGGCGGCTTGGGGGCTGTTGAAGGCGTAGGGCGAAGTCGAGCGGTTTTCCGCCTCGCCGTAGCCGAACATCATCTCGTGTTCGCGGCCGAACAGCTGGTACGGCCCTGACAGGTTGAAGTCGTACACGCTCATTTTCTGCGTGCCGAGCATGTGCCCCATGTAGGCCGTCATGCCGCTGCGGTCGGCCTCGGGGAATCCGCTGCCGCCGTAATAGACCTTGCCGTCGGTATCACTTTCGCGGTGGGTGTAGGCGGCCTTCAGCTTCCAGCCATCACCCAGTTGCTGGTCCAGGGTAACGAACGCGGTCTTGTCCTTCAGCGGCCAGGAACTCCAGGATGTCGCCATGTTGGTCGACCGTCCGAGGCCGGCCTTGCTGCCGTCGGCGTTCCAGTACGGCACGGTGCCCCAGGAGGTGCCCTGAACCTGCTTGTCCTGATAGTCGTAACCGACGGCAAGCACCGTGGAGTCGGTCAGATCAGCTTCGAGAATGCCGTAGCCGACCTCGCGCTGCAGCGCGTATTTGTTGCGGAACGACTGGCTGTCGCGATAGGCCAGCACCGTACGCCCGCGCAGCCGACCATCGAAGGCCAGCGGCCCGCCGACATCGACATAGCTGTAGTAGTTGTCGTAGCTGCCGCCACTGACCCCGGCCAGTGCCTGCCACTGGGCAGTCGGGCGCTTGCGCACCATGTTGATCGTCGCTGAAGGATCACCCGCGCCGGTGGTCAGGCCGGTGGCGCCGCGTACCACTTCGATGCGGTCGTAGATGATGGTGTCCGAGTCTGACTTCATGCGCCCGAAGGTGTTGAGCATTCCGTCGATCTGGAAATTGTTGATCGGGTAACCCCGCGCCGAATAGCTGACCCGATCCGAGTCGTTGTGTTGCACGACGATGCCGGTGGTCTGGCGCATGGCTTCGGATAAGGTACCGAGCTTGAAATCATCCATCTGCTGGCGCGTGACTACGGACACCGATTGCGGGGTTTCCTTGATCGACAGGTTCATTCGCGTCGCGGTGCTCATCGCGCCAGTGGTGTAGGAATCAGTGTTTTCAGTGTTAACGCCGAGGCCTTCGGCGCTGACGCTGGTGGCGTCCAGTTCCAGCGCCTGGGCGGCGGATTGTGGCGCTGTTTCAGGATCGGTTTCAGCCAGCAGATCGGGACTCAACGCCATGCTGAACAAGCCGACAGTCAGGGTCATGGAACGGGTAATGGGCGCGAACATCGCAGCCGACTCCTTGTCTTCGAGGGAAAAAATCCGTTGGTTCAAAGACGAGGTGCAGGCCGGCGATTTAGTAACAAACAAGAAATATTATTATTTGGAGATATTTCCCGACTTCGCCGAGACGGGCGAAAAGCTGCTCACGGCGCTTGCCCAATAGACGGCGGCGGGTATGCTGTTGGCCTGCCGAGGAGATAGCAATGGCCTACGATTTTGACCTTTATGTGATTGGTGCCGGTTCCGGCGGTGTACGTGCAGCGCGCTTCGCCGCCGGTTTCGGCGCGAAAGTGGCGGTGGCCGAGAGCCGTTACCTGGGCGGCACCTGCGTCAACGTCGGCTGCGTGCCGAAGAAACTGCTGGTGTACGGCGCGCATTTCGCCGAAGACTTCGAACAGTCGTCCGGTTTCGGCTGGAGTCTGGGTGAAGCAAATTTCGACTGGACGACCCTGATCGCCAACAAGGACCGCGAGATCAATCGCCTCAACGGCATTTATCGCAACCTGCTGGTCAACAGCGGCGTGACCCTGCACGAAGCCCACGCGAAGATCGTCGGCCCGCACGAGGTCGAGGTCAACGGTGAGCGCTTCACCGCGAAAAACATTCTGATTGCCACGGGTGGCTGGCCGCAGATTCCGGAAATCCCGGGGCACGAACACGCGATCAGTTCCAATCAGGCGTTTTTCCTCAAAGAGCTGCCGAAGCGGGTACTGGTGGTCGGTGGTGGTTACATCGCGGTCGAGTTCGCCGGGATTTTCCACGGTCTGGGCGCGAACACTACGCTGCTGTATCGCGGTGATCTGTTCCTGCGTGGTTTCGATGGCTCGGTGCGCAGGCATCTGCAGGAAGAGCTGACCAAACGCGGCATGGATCTGCAATTCAACGCCGACATCGCGCGCATCGACAAACAGCCTGACGGCAGCCTGAAAGCGACCCTCAAGGATGGCCGCGTGCTCGAAGCCGATTGCGTGTTCTACGCCACGGGCCGGCGTCCGATGCTGGACAACCTTGGGCTGGAAAACACCGATGTGCAGCTCACCGACAAAGGTTTCATCAAGGTTGACGAGCAATACCAGACCAGCGAGCCGTCGATTCTGGCGCTGGGTGATGTGATCGGTCGGGTGCAACTGACGCCAGTGGCACTGGCCGAAGGCATGGCGGTGGCGCGGCGCTTGTTCAAGCCTGAGCAATACCGTCCCGTGGATTACAAGATGATCCCGACCGCCGTGTTCAGTCTGCCGAACATCGGCACTGTCGGCCTGACCGAAGAAGAGGCGCGGGAAGCGGGGCATGAAGTGGTGATTTACGAGAGCCGCTTCCGCCCGATGAAGCTGACGCTGACCGAGTGTCAGGAGAAAACCCTGATGAAACTGGTGGTCGACGGCAAGACCGACAAGGTGCTCGGTTGCCACATGGTCGGCCCGGACGCGGGGGAGATCGTCCAAGGCTTGGCGATCGCGCTGAAGGCTGGCGCGACCAAGCGTGACTTCGACGACACGATCGGGGTGCACCCGACGGCCGCCGAAGAGTTCGTCACCATGCGTACGCCGGTCGGCGCTTAAGCGTCCTTCGCTTTGGCTGTGTCTGGCGCTGCCGCAACGGTAGCCGCCAGACGCAGGCTGTCTTCGAGGCTGGCCTGAGTTTTGGTCAGTTCCTTTTCCAGTGACTGATTGAGCTGCCGCTGTTCGTCGGCATCCTGTTTCAGCGTCTGACTTTCCAGCAGGGCCACGCGCAGGCGTTCCTGGAGGAGGGTGCGTTCGTTGTCGACGCGAGTGGCTTGCTCCAGCAACTGATCCTGACGCTGGTTGCTGTGCTTGAGCTGATCCTGCATCAGGCTCAGTTCGCGCTGGGTGCCACGGTTTTCCGTGAGCAGGCGTTCGTTATCGCGATGCAACTGAGTGATCTCGTCCTGACGCACCAGTGCACTTTGTTGCGCCTGGCGCAATTCCATCTGCAACTGCTGCAGCTGTCCTTCGTGACGGGCCTGCTCCTGCTCGCGCTGCTCTTTAGTGGCGTTGCGGTAATGCTCGAGAGCATCGCGGGCGTGCAGGTGTTTCTCTTCCAGCGAGCGGATCTGCTCGTCCTTGTCCTGCAGGCGCAATTCGAAATCAGCCAGCGCCTGATTGAGTCCGGCGTTGCGGGTTTGCTCGGTCTGCAGCATCGAGCGGGTTTCTTTTAGCGCTTCGGATTCCTTGGCCAGCGCCGCGCCTTGAATGTCGTGCTGTTGTTCCAGTTGCTCAAGTGCCTGGCGCACCTGCTTGAGTTCCGCTTCCAGGGTTTCGCGCTGCTCTTCGAACTGCTCGCGCGCTAGTTCGATCGGCTCTTGCGCCTGTTCTTTCAGGCGCTGGGCGAGACGCGAGACCAGTGCGGTCAGTTCGTCATTGATCGGTTCCGCGGACGCTTCGACCGGTTGGCTGCCGTCATCCAGCTCTTTCAGATAGCGATGGATCGTGGTTTTCGAACCGGTGTTGCCCAGTTCGATGCGTACTGCATCGATGCTGGGGTGTTCGCCTCGGGCCAGAATCGCTGAGCGCGCGATCTGCACCACTGCTTTGTTAACGCCACCACGGGCCATTTTAACTCCTACCATTACGTACTGTGGTACATGCCACCAAAGTACGAAGTGTACCACGCTGAAAATAAAGTTAAATGCTTGATTAATCACAGGCGGGATATACTGGTATTACCCAATGTCAGACCCCTGAATCGGTTTTTTCATCCAGCAATCAGTACGCCTGCGAGAACACTGCCCATGAGCGAGATCGATCGCTATCTGCAAGCCGCCACCCGTGACAACACCCGCCGCAGCTATCGTTCGGCGATCGAGCATTTCGAAGTGAAGTGGGGCGGCTTCCTGCCAGCGACCGCCGACAGCGTGGCGCGGTATCTGGTCGAGCATGCCGGGGTGCTGTCGATCAACACACTGAAACTGCGGCTGTCAGCGCTGGCGCAGTGGCACAACAGTCAGGGTTTTGCCGATCCGACCAAGGCGCCGGTGGTGCGCAAAGTGTTCAAAGGCATTCGCGCACTGCATCCGGCGCAGGAAAAACAGGCCGAACCGTTGCAATTGCACGATCTGCAGCAAGTGGTCGACTGGCTGGAGCAGGAAGCCAGTAGCGCCAGGCAGAATCAGGATCGTCCGCAGTTGCTCAAGGCCTATCGCGATCGGGCGCTGATTCTGCTGGGCTTCTGGCGGGGCTTCCGCAGTGACGAGTTGTGCCGTCTGCAGATCGAGCACGTGCAGGCGCACGCCGGCAGCGGCATCACCCTCTACCTGCCGCGCAGCAAGGGCGACCGCGACAACCTCGGGCAGACGTATCAGGCGCCGGCGCTGCTCAAGCTGTGCCCGGTGCAGGCTTATATCGACTGGATCACCGAGGCAGCGCTGGTACGCGGCCCGGTGTTTCGCGGCGTTGACCGCTGGGGGCATCTGAGCGAGGAGGGCTTGCACGCCAACAGCATCATTCCGCTGTTGCGTCAGGCGCTCGAGCGCGCCGGCATCCCGGCCGAGCGTTACACCAGCCATTCCCTGCGCCGCGGCTTTGCCACGTGGGCGCATCAAAGCGGCTGGGATCTGAAATCGCTCATGAGTTACGTCGGCTGGAAGGATATGAAGTCAGCCATGCGCTATGTTGAAGCCAGCCCCTTTCACGGGATGGCCCGGATTACGGACAAACCGGCTTCGTCGTAGATATGGTTTTCTTCTATTAATACAGTCTGCTAATAGCGAAAACAAATCAGCAGCATCAGGTTTGCCAATGAGCCATCCGTCGAGTGAGTGGGTAGGATTCACCCATCGAATTCACAACCCTGACGGAGAGTCATCAATGCCTATCATCAACAGCCAAGTAAAACCGTTCAAAGCTACCGCATTCAAAAACGGCGACTTCGTACAAGTCTCGGACGCTGACCTGAAAGGCAAATGGTCCGTAGTGTTCTTCTACCCAGCCGACTTCACCTTCGTGTGCCCAACCGAGCTGGAAGACCTGGCCGACAACTACGCCGCGTTCCAGAAACTGGGCGTGGAAATCTACAGCGTTTCGACCGACACCCACTTTGCTCACGCTGCCTGGCACAACACCTCGCCAGCCATCGGCAAAATCGAATACACCATGATCGGCGACCCGACCCACGTCATCTCCCGCAACTTCGACGTGCTGATCGAAGAAGCTGGCCTGGCTGACCGTGGCACCTTCGTGATCAACCCTGAAGGCCAGATCAAAATCGTTGAACTGAACGATGGCGGCGTTGGCCGTGACGCTTCCGAGCTGCTGCGCAAGATCAAGGCTGCTCAGTACGTTGCTGCTCACCCAGGCGAAGTTTGCCCGGCCAAATGGAAAGAAGGCGAGGCCACTCTGGCTCCGTCCCTGGACCTGGTCGGCAAGATCTGAGTCTGTGAGACACGCAACACAGGGCGGGACTCCGCACCTACTTCAGTAAGCTGCACCGCCCATTGAAAAAGCCCGGGCGAGATTCGCTCGGGCTTTTTTTCGCCTCGAATAAAGACACAGGAGATCGCCCGTATGTTGGACGCCAATCTTAAAGCCCAGTTGAAATCGTACCTGGAACGGGTTACCCAGCCGATCGAGATCGTTGCTTCCCTCGACGACGGTGCGAAATCCCGGGAAATGCTTGACCTGCTGAAAGACGTTGCCAGTCTTTCGAGCCAGATTACCCTGATCGACAGCGGCACCGATGCCCGCAAGCCGTCGTTCTCGATCAACCGTCCGGGTGCCGACATCAGCCTGCGTTTTGCCGGCATCCCGATGGGCCATGAATTCACATCGCTGGTGCTGGCCCTGTTGCAAGTCGGCGGCCACCCATCGAAAGCCAGTGCCGAAGTGATCGAACAGATCCGCTCGCTCAAAGGTGAGTTCAGTTTCGAAACCTACTTCTCGCTGTCGTGCCAGAACTGCCCGGACGTGGTCCAGGCGTTGAACCTGATGGCCGTGCTGAACCCGAACATCCGTCACGTCGCCATCGACGGCGCGTTGTTCCAGGACGAAGTTAACGATCGCAAGATCATGGCCGTGCCGAGCATCTACCTCAACGGTGAAAACTTCGGCCAGGGCCGTATGGGCCTGGAAGAAATCCTCGCCAAACTCGATACCGGCGCCATCGAGCGTCAGGCCGAGAAAATCAGCGCCAAACAAGCCTTTGATGTGCTCGTAGTTGGCGGTGGCCCGGCCGGTGCGTCGGCCGCTATCTATGCCGCCCGTAAAGGTATCCGCACCGGTGTTGCGGCTGAGCGCTTCGGCGGTCAGGTGCTCGACACCATGGCCATCGAGAACTTCATTTCCGTGCAGGAAACCGAAGGCCCGAAACTGGCGACGGCGCTGGAAGAACACGTCAAGCAGTACGACGTCGATATCATGAACCTGCAGCGCGCCGACAAGCTGATTCCCGGCAAGAATGGCGAGTTGCACGAAGTCCATTTCGCCAGCGGTGCGACCCTGAAAGCCAAGAGCGTGATCCTGGCGACCGGTGCGCGCTGGCGTGAAATGAACGTGCCGGGCGAGCAGGAATACCGTAACAAGGGCGTGGCGTACTGCCCGCACTGCGACGGCCCGCTGTTCAAAGGCAAGCGCGTGGCGGTGATCGGCGGCGGTAACTCCGGCGTTGAAGCGGCCATCGACCTGGCCGGTATCGTTGCCCACGTGACACTGCTGGAGTTCGACGTGCAACTGCGTGCCGACGCGGTACTGCAACGCAAACTGCACAGCCTGCCAAACGTCACCGTGATCACCAGTGCGCAAACCACTGAAGTCACCGGTAATGGCGAGAAGGTCAACGGCCTGCGTTACAAGGATCGCAATACTGACGAACTGCGCAGCGTCGAGCTGGAAGGGATTTTCGTACAGATCGGTCTGCTGCCGAACACCGACTGGCTCAAAGGCACCATCGAGCTGTCGCCGCGTGGTGAAATCATCGTCGACAACCGTGGCGAGACGTCGATCCCGGGGATCTTCGCGGCCGGCGACGTGACCACTGTGCCGTACAAGCAGATCGTGATTGCGGTGGGCGAGGGTGCCAAGGCTTCCCTCAGCGCGTTCGATCACTTGATCCGTACTTCGGCGCCGGCGTAAAACGGCAGTCGCTGAAACGAAAAAACCCATGAGCGATCATGGGTTTTTTTATGCCTGACACAAATTAATGTGGGAGCGGGCTTGCTCGCGAAAGCGTCCTGTCAGCCAACATTTTCGCTGAATGACTCACCGCTTTCGCGAGCAAGCCCGCTCCCACAAAGGCTTTTATGTGGTCAGTTACAGCGGCGCAGGCTGGATGATTTCAACCCAGTAGCCATCCGGGTCCTTGATGAACGCCAGGCTTTTCATACGGCCATCAGTCAGGCGCTTCTGGAAATCACAGCCCAGCTCTTCAAAACGTGCGCACGCGGCAACGATGTCTGGCACCGAGATGCAGATGTGGCCGAAACCGCGTGGGTCGGTGTTGCCATTGTGATAGGCGAAGTCGGCGTCGTTTTCGGTGCCGTGGTTGTGGGTCAGTTCCAGAATGCCGGGGATCGACTTCATCCATTCGGTGCGGGCGGCGGCGTCGGCCGGGATCTGCGCCTTGTCGACCAGCGCGAGGAAGTACAGGCTGAATTCGGCTTCCGGGAAATCACGCTTTTCAACCAGCGAGAAGCCCAGTACGCGGGTGTAGAAGTCCAGCGACTTGGTGATGTCCTTCACACGCAGCATGGTGTGGTTGAAGACGAAGTTGCGGGTTGCGCTGTCTGGAGTGGCGGTGACGCCGGGGAAAGTGTTCAGTTCGTGCAGGCTCATAGGCCCTCCGTAACAATGGGGCGAGTGAATGGGCGCAATGATACGCATGCGGGGCGGCATCGCCAAACCGAATGCGCGGCTTGCTCTGTGGGCGGCCGGGCCTCAGACTTTGCAGCTCAATCTGCGAGTGCCTCTGGTAATGATCCGACCGTTCAAAGCGCTGTTCGTTTGCCTTTTCTCATCGCTGCTTGCCGGTCCGGCGCTGGCGGATCAGCCCAGTATCACCTGGCCTGCAGGCTGGGAAGTAGAGGCGCTGCCTGATCAAGCCCCTCAGGTTTCGCGCCAGCGCGCGGTGAAAAACGATGCTGACGGCAATCAGGTGATGGTGATGGAGTTGACCATGAGCCAGGTTGAGGCAGGCCATCAGGTCAATGTGCAGGGTGTCCTGCTGGAAATGCGCAAATCTATTCAGAAAGACTTCTTCCAGGGTGGCTATCAAAGCGTTTGCAACAAGATACATCCGGCAAAACTCGCCGCTCTGGATGCACTGGAGACCACCTGCACGATCACCGAAAACGGCCGTCATGTGTTGTCGCAAACATTGGTTGCTGCGGTCGCGACGGATAAGGCTTATGTACTTTCTTACGCGGGTCAGGCTGAGGTTTATAAGGCGAGCGCCGAGGAAATAGTCGCAGTGAGAAACAGCTTGAAACTTTAAGCGTCTGTTTGCACCGCTACGGGTTTAGATACCCGAAGGAATTAAGCACAAAGTTTAGCGGTCGTTGCGGTTGCAACATCCCGGCGCAAAATGTTTAGCCTCACGGCTTGTGGGTGTTAAAGCAGATTGATAACTAGCGTGGCGGAAATCGTTGCTTTTGTTAGATATTGTCGAAAAAAAGCCCTGCATAGAGCAGGGCTTGTTTGTTGACGCAAGATTAACCGCGTAACCAGGAATCAACGGTGGCAGCACCGTACTGTTCTTTCCAGGCTTTCAGGCCGCGGTGATTGCCGCCCTTGGTTTCGATCAGTTCACCGGTGTGCGGGTTCTGATAGACCTTGACCACGCGAGCGCGGCGGGTTTTCGGTGCGGCAGACACTTGCAGGCCGGACTTGGACGGGTTCGGATCGAGGATGGCGATGATGTCTTTCAGGCCTTTGCCGTAGGTTTTCATCAGCCCCTGGAGCTTTTCTTCGAATTCGATTTCTTTCTTGAGCCCGGCATCGTTCTTCAGCGATTCCAACTGCTTGAGCTGTTCCTGAAGGGCCTTTTCAGCTGCACGAAATTCAGCGAGTCTGGACAATATCTTTACTCCAATAGTGTGTTTGGCTGATACCAACCGCAAACAAAGCTATAAGCCAAGAGCCTTGAAGCGACTCGGTGATAATGGCTCACCTGCCAATCTTGCACAGGCTGAAAAAATTGTAGTAGTTAATGCGCCAAGAGTAAATCCTGATCTTGTCGTCATGTAACAACAGTGGTGTTTTGTATCAATTTGGTGCGCCCGGTCGCAGCGCCGGGCTTAATTTATTTTTAGTTAATGGTGACTTAATGCATCGATGAAGTCGGCGCCAGGCATGGGTTTTCCGAACAGATAGCCCTGCAGGAAGTTGACGTGGTGTGCGGTCAGATAGTCAGCCTGAGCCTGAGTTTCTACACCTTCGGCAACAATACCCAAATCGAGCTTGGCCGACAGTTCGATAATCGTGTCCAGAATATGCCGCGACAGCGCATCAATGCCGATCATCGCGACGAAACTCTGGTCGATCTTGAGAAAATCGACATTGAATGTTCGCAGGTAGCCCAGACTTGAATGGCCGGTACCGAAGTCATCGATGGCGATCATCACCCCCAGCGCGTGCAACTGCTCGAACAATAGGTGCGTGACATCGGTTGGCTCAATCAGCTCGCGCTCGGTCAGCTCCAGCACCAGGTTGATACTGCCGGGGGAAAATGCAGCGAGAAACCCGCGACAGTCTTCGACCAGTTGCAGATCCTGACAATGGCTGGCGGTGATGTTGATGCCGATGTGGAACGGTTTGTCGAAGTCCGCCGACAATGGACCGAGCAGGGCGGCTGTCTGCTGCATCAGCGAACGGGTCATGGGCACGATCAGGCCTGAATGTTCGGCAAACGGAATGAACAGATCCGGACGCACCAGACCCTCCTTGGGGTGACTCCAGCGCATCAGCACTTCAGCGCCGGACCACTTCCGGCTGTCGCCATGCACCACCGGCTGGAAGTAGGGAATGAATTCGCCAGCCTCCAGCGCGCGCAGCATCTCATGGCTGGGCGAAGTGGCGCGCCGTTGCAGGACGTGGGCGATAGCGCCCGCGATCACCCCGAAAAATATCAGCAGACTGAACAGCGGCGGGTATTCGCCGGCCATGTAGCGCCACGTTTGCCCCTGCGAAAAGCCTGCACTGACACTGAAGGCATAGCGCGAAGACGCGAGCATACTCTGCGCCACCGGTAACGGCGGCAGGGCGCCTTGATGCACCTTGCCATCGACGGACAGCCAGTTATCGCCGACCTGCAACAACAGCAGCGTCTGCCGGCCGATCAGGCGCAGGATGTTGCTCAGGTGATAACCATCGAGGGTGGTCAGCGCGCCACCGCGACCTTCGCTGAGGCGATACACCAGCAGCGCGGTGTTGGGCGTGACGGGGTTACCATTCATCAACCACAGTTTGCCCTGCGTATAGTCGCCCGGGTTCACGGCCTCCCTGAACTCCCCGAACAGCGAGCTGCAATAGAGGTTGTTGTCCCACACCAGATTGGTCGAGCGCACAAAAGGTCGACGGGTCACCTGTTCACGCAAGGCCAGTTTCACGCTATCGCAGGGCTGGCCGGCCAATGGCAACAATTCACTGGCGGCCTGGGCGGTGTTGTCGAGCATCAGTTCAAACTGGCGCAACGCCTCCTCGGCGGTATTTTGCGTGCTCTGTTGCAAGGTGCGTTCGGCTTGCAGATACAGAATCCCGCCGCCTAGCAGGACGGGCAAAACACCACAAAGCAGGCTCACAAAAATGCGTACGCTGCGTTTGCGGCGGGGTCTGACGGTCAAGGGCATTGGCGCATCCTGTCGCGATGGGGTGGAACTCTCGAATGCAGGCCTGGCAACGGCGCACCGGTGAAAAACAGTGAAGTCAGAAGGGATGATAGATGGCCGCTGGCGCTTGTGCCGCTCACGGCTGGTTGATCTGCGTGGCGAGTTCGATAAATGCCCGAGTGGCGGGCGAAGCCTGACGCTGATCGAGGACAGCGAGGCCGATCAGGCGTTGTACCGCCGGCAACAGCGGCTTCTTCAGGTAACGCGGCGCTGGATCGTCCGGCAATGAGCCTTCGGCGACAACGGTGATGGCATCGCCCCGGCTGACGACGTCCAGCGTACTGAGCAATTGCGAGCAACGATAGCGAATGTTCGGTTGCAGGCGCGCGGCGCTGAACAGACGCGAAACCAGTTCCGATGAGCCGGCCTCGGTCAGCACAAAGGGGGCAGCACACAGATCCTGGAGGCTCAGCGCCGCACGTGCCGCCAATGGGTGATCGAGCGGGAGCAGGGCAACCATCTGGTCTTCGACCAGAGCAAAAGTGTCGAAGCGCTCCTCGGGCAGCACCACAAAACCGACGTCAATTCGCCGCTCCTCCAGCCACTGCAGCACCTGCCGGTCCGGTCCCTCATCAATGTGCACTTCAATGCCCGGATGCACTTCGCGATAGCGCTGCAGAATCTTCGGCAGCAACTTGATCGATGACGTCGGGCCGAATGAGCCAATACGCAACGTGCCGGTTTTCATGCCCCGCGCATCGGCCGCTTCCTGGCGCAGGGTGTTGGCCAGACCGAGCATGGCCCGTGCGCGCTGCAGCAGTTGCTCGCCGATATCGGTGAGCTCCACCTGCGACTGGTGCCGCCGCAACAACTCCACGCCCAACTCCTGTTCCAGCGATTTCATCGCGTGGGATATCGCCGACTGCGAAATCCCCAGACGATGGGCGGCGAGGGTAAATCCGCGCAGTTCGGCGACCAGCGAGAAGATCTCCAGTTGCGTGAGGGTCATGAGTTTTTGCTCATTTTACGATGAGAGGGCATGAGGGGAATGATACGCCATCCTTCAACTTCTTTCGTTTGGAGCATCATGCGCAACCTTGAGCAAACCCACCTAACGGCCTCCGACCGGCCGGTATACCTGACGCTGGCAGCGGTAACCATGATTTGGGGCGGGACCTTTGTCGCCGGGCGTTTTCTGTCGGGCAGCCTCAGCCCGTTGTTCACCGCCAGCCTGCGCTTCCTGCTCGCCAGCGTCGCGTTGCTCGGATTTCTGTGGATAGCGCGTATCCCGCTGGCGCGACCGACGCCCCGGCAATGGCTGCAACTGAGTTTGCTGGGGCTCTTCGGCATTTTCTTCTACAACCTGTGCTTCTTTTATGGCCTGCAGTACATCAACGCTTCACGGGCTTCGTTGATTGTCGCGTTGAACCCGGCCGTGATCGGTCTGGCCTCGTGGTTGTTGTTCAAGGAGCGCCTGGGTCGGGCGAAAGTCGCCGGTATCGCGATCTGCATCACGGGCGCCGGCCTGGTGATTGTCAGCCGTGACCCGCAATTACTTGCCGTGACACCCGATGCGTGGATCGGTGATCTGTTGATTTTTGGCTGCGTGTTGAGCTGGGGTGTTTACTCGCTGTTTTCCCGGGGGCTGAACCAATCCATCGGCCCGCTGCAGACCGTGACCTTTTCCGTGTTGATCGGCAGCGGGATGCTGTGGGCGCTGGCAATGTTGCGTGGCGAGGTCAGCGGAGCAGCCTTGATCAACCTCGGCACAGCACAATGGCTGAGCCTGATTTACCTCGGCGTGTTCGGCTCGGCGCTGGCTTACATCGGCTACTACGATGGCATCCGCAAAATCGGCGCGACCCGATCCGGCGTGTTCATTGCCCTGAATCCGCTGACCGCGGTGGTGCTCGGCGCGTTGCTGCTCGGCGAGCAACTGACGTTGAGCATGTGCCTGGGCGGCGGGTTGGTGCTGGTGGGGATTTACCTGTGCAACAAACCCCTTGCACCGATGCGAAAAAGGCGGATTTTATAGAGAGGGCAGACAACCCTATTTACGCTGTGTAGAATCGGGTTACGCATACAATAATAAACGTCTTCTGGCAGCAGAAGCCTCGCCCGCAAGAGCCTTGGGTCGACAATGAAGATATTCGGGTTTCAACTGATCTATGGTGACTTCCTCGCCCGCAGTGTGCGAGGCATCTCCTGCGCACCGCCCGCCGGTCTCAGCATTACTGACAAATAACTCTGGTTAATTGATAAGAATGATGAGGCGTCACCATGGCAGATTTATACGAAAACCCAATGGGCCTGATGGGCTTTGAGTTCATCGAGTTCGCATCGCCGACTCCTGGCACCCTGGAGCCGATCTTCGAGATCATGGGCTTCACCAAAGTCGCGACCCACCGCTCCAAGAACGTGCACCTGTACCGTCAGGGCGCGATCAACCTGATCCTCAACAACGAACCCAATAGCGTCGCTTCGTACTTCGCGGCCGAACACGGCCCGTCGGTGTGTGGCATGGCGTTCCGCGTGAAGGATTCGCAAAAGGCCTACAGCCGCGCACTGGAACTCGGTGCTCAGCCGATCCACATCGAAACCGGCCCGATGGAGCTGAACCTGCCAGCGATAAAGGGCATCGGCGGCGCGCCGCTGTACCTGATCGACCGTTTTGGTGAAGGCAGTTCGATCTATGACATCGACTTCGTGTTCATCGAGGGCGTTGATCGCAACCCGGTCGGTGCCGGTCTGAAGATCATCGACCACCTGACCCACAACGTGTACCGCGGCCGCATGGCCTACTGGGCCAACTTCTACGAGAAGCTGTTCAACTTCCGCGAGATCCGCTATTTCGACATCAAGGGCGAATACACCGGCCTGACCTCGAAAGCGATGACCGCACCGGACGGCATGATCCGCATCCCGCTGAACGAAGAGTCGTCCAAGGGCGCCGGGCAGATCGAAGAGTTCCTGATGCAGTTCAATGGCGAGGGCATTCAGCACGTGGCGTTCCTCACCGACGACCTGATCAAGACCTGGGATCAGTTGAAGAAGATCGGCATGCGCTTCATGACCGCGCCGCCGGACACCTACTACGAAATGCTCGAAGGCCGCCTGCCGAACCACGGTGAGCCGGTTGACCAGCTGCAATCGCGCGGCATCCTGCTCGACGGCTCGTCGAACCCGGACGACAAGCGCCTGCTGCTGCAGATCTTCTCGGAAACCCTGATGGGCCCGGTGTTCTTCGAATTCATCCAGCGTAAAGGCGATGATGGTTTCGGCGAGGGCAACTTCAAGGCCCTGTTCGAATCGATCGAGCGTGATCAGGTGCGTCGTGGTGTGCTCGCAACCGAGTAATCCTCCACCAGAATGAAAAAATCCCGGCTTGCAGTCATGCACAGCCGGGATTTTTTTGCGTCCGCAAAAACTGTGGGAGCGGGCTTGCTCGCGAATTCGGTCTTTGGTTCAAGGTCTTTGTTGACTGAACTGACGCTTTTGCGAGCAAGCCCGCTCCCACAGTTGTTTTGTGGTGCGATTAAGGGCGGCGTTGCCGCATCAGGTGCTTGAAGCCTTCGAAGACCAACACCACCACCGCCAGCCAGATCGGAATGTAGGTCAGCCACTCGCCGGCCTTGATGCTTTCACCGAGCAACAGCGCCACGCCGAGCAGCAACACCGGCTCGACGTAACTGAGCAAACCAAACAGGCTGAACGGCAGCAAGCGGCTGGCAATGATGTACACCACCAGCGCCGAAGCACTGATCAGACCGAGCAGCGGAATCAGCCAGAGCAAGCCCGGATACTGATCGAACACGGCGAAACCTTGCTCACCACCGCGCACGAACCAGTACGCCACCGGCAGCATCAAGGTCATGTCGACCCACAGACCGCCCAGGTTGTCGGTCTTCAGGCGTTTGCGCAGGACGAAATACAGCGGGTAACCGACCACGACCACCAGGGTCGCCCAGGAAAATCCGCCGACCCGATACAGCTCGTTCGCCACGCCGAGAACGGCAAAGAACACCGCGATTTTCTGCAGGTACGACAGGCTGTCGCCGTACACAATGCGCCCGGTCAGTACCATCGCCAGCGGCAACAGGAAATAACCCAGCGACACATCGAGGCTGTAGCCGTTGAGCGGCGCCCACATGAACAGCCACAACTGCACGCCGAGCAAACCCGACGAAACAATCAGACCGCCAATCAGCTTTGGATAGCCCGCCACCTTGCGCAGCAACTCCAGCACCCGCCGCCATTCACCCGACACCAGCATGAACACGGTCATGCACGGCACGGTGAGCAGCATCCGCCAGCCAAAGATTTCCACGCCGCTCAACGGGGTGAGCAGCGAGGTGTAGTAATACATGACGGCAAACAGCACCGAAGCTGAAACCGATAGAGCGATACCTTTAGACAAACTGTCCTCGCGGATGGGTGATCAAACAGGGCGCGCAGGATACGTGGTTTTTGTGCTGAATATTGGCCGAGTGATCAATATTTCCCACATCCTGAAGATAAGCACAAAACCTGTGGGAGCGAGCCTGCTCGCGAAAGCGGTGTGCCAGACAACGCAGATGTTGAATGTGCCGGCCTCTTCGCGAGCAGGCTCGCTCCCACAATGGATTTGTGTTGCCCTCGTAATCTGCTGACGCCGCTGATGCCCGGCTTGTGAGGCTTTCAGGCCTGACGCGGTTTACGGCCTGACACAAAATGGCTCACATCGTTAAACCCCGGCGTCGAAGCATGCCCCGGCGTCACCAGCGAGTCGATAAACGCTTCATCCTCCGCCGTGATCTGCACCGCCTGCGCCTTGGTGTAAGCATCCCACTGCTGTTCGGTACGCGGTCCGACAATCGCCGAGGTCACCGCGCTGTTGTTCAACACCCAGGCAATCGCGAATTCGACGATGCCAACGCCACGGCCTTGGGTGTACTGCTGAATCTGCTGGGCGATGCGCAGCGACTCCACCCGCCATTCGGTTTCCAGAATGCGTTTGTCCTGACGCCCGGCGCGGCTGTTGGCGTCGGGAGTGGCGTCGGGTGCGTACTTGCCGCTGAGCACGCCGCGGGCCAGCGGGCTGTAAGGCACCACGCCGAGGCCATAGGTTTGCGCGGCGCTGATCTGCTCGGTCTCGGCCTGACGGTTGACGATGTTGTACAGCGGCTGGCTGATCACCGGGCGGTCGATACCGAGCTTGTCAGCGATACGGATCACTTCGGCAATGCGCCAACCGCGATAGTTCGACAGGCCCCAATAGCGAATCTTGCCCTGGCGAATCAGATCGCCAATCGCCGACACCGTGACTTCCAGAGGGGTGTTGTGGTCTTCGCGGTGCAGGTAATAGATGTCGAGATAGTCGGTGCCGAGGCGCGTCAGGCTTGCCTCCAGACCATTGAAGATGTGCTTGCGGCTCAAGCCGCTGCGGTTTGGCACGCCGTCCGCCGGGCCGAAACCGACCTTGGTCGCCAACACCCATTCGTGCCGATGGCGGGCGATCGCCTCGCCGACGATTTCTTCCGAGCGGCCATTGGTATAGACGTCGGCAGTGTCGATGAAATTGATGCCCTGATCCCAGGCCTTGTCGATGATGCGCAGCGAGTCCTCGGCGCTGGTCTGCTCGCCAAACATCATCGTGCCGAGGGTGAGGGTGGACACCTGCAACCCCGAGTGCCCCAGTGTGCGGTAGCTCATGCCGAAATCCTTTTATCGGGTGGGAAAACTCCAATCAAATACCAGAAGCATCCGACGGGGCAAAGTGAATTATCGGCTGAGCGCTGCGCAACGCGTCTGCAAAAACGCCTGCAACACCCGAACGCGTTCGGACACCTGCACCCGATGCGGACACAGCAGATTGAACGGTACGCTCTCGCCATGCCAGTCATCGAACAGCGTCAGCAGGCGTCCGCCGCGCACATCCTCGGCGACGTCCAGCCAGGCTTTGTAGGCAATGCCATGCCCGGCCAGTGCCCAGCGTCGTGCGACTTCGCCGTCATCGCTGAAGTAGTCGCCGTGGACTTCAACCTCCAGCGTTTCATCTGCGCGACTGAAGCGCCAGGTGTTGTAGGGCCGACCATTGCGCAGGTAGAGCAGGGCGCTGTGTTCGCACAGTTCGCCGGGATGTTGCGGTGTGCCATGGCGGGCGAGATAGTCCGGGCTGGCGCAGGCAACACGGCGATGCGCCGGCAGAATCGGCAACGCGACCAGGGTCGAATCACTGGGCACACCAAAGCGCAGTGCGACATCCACGGTTTCGCGGAACAGATCGGCGTGCCGATCGTTGAGCAACAATTGCAGTTGAATATTCGGGTGTGCACGTTTGAAGTCGTCCAGCCACGGCAACAACACGTTGCGTCCGAAATCCGACGGAGCAGCCAGTTGCAGCACTCCACTGAGGCCTTCGCCGTGTTGCTTCAGTGCCTGCTCACCTTCGGCCAGGGCGGACAGGGCAATGCGTACGCTGTCGAGATAACGCCGACCTTCTTCGGTCAGGCGCATGCTGCGGGTAGAGCGCGCGAGCAGGCGGATGCCGAGGCGGGTTTCCAGACGCTTCAGCGCGATGCTTGCGGCGGCCGGCGTCAGTTCCAGCGCGCGGGCAGCGGCAGAGATGCTGCCGGAGTCGGCCACGCGGACGAAGATCTCCAGATCGAGAATCGAGCTCATTGGTAAAAATCCTTTAAAGATTCGTGCGTTTTTGCGGGATTTTTCCGTCATTGGCAAGTTCGGGCGTTGCAATCAGTGAGCAAAAAAAGATCGCAGCCTGCGGCAGCTCCTACAGGGAAACGCGTATTTCCGTGCAGGCGCTGCCGCAGGCTGCGATCTTTTGATCTGGAAGCGTGATTACGCGCGCAGCGTCCGCGTCATGCGCAATGCCAGCAAACTCCCGCCAACAATCACACCCGCCAGCAAATACAACGCCGCATCGGTCGAACCGGTGCTGTCCTTGACCCAACCCACCAGGTACGGGCTGAGGAAACCGGCCATTTGCCCCATCGAGTTGATCAACGCCAGACCACCGGCCGCGGCGCCCGCGCTCAACAGGGCAGTCGGCACTGGCCAGAACATCGGCAGACCGGTCAGCGCGCCCATGGTGGCAATGGTCAGGCCGAGAATGGCGATGGCCGGGTTGGCGGCGAAGTTCACCGCGATCAGCAGACCGAGGGCGCCCATAAGCATCGGTACGACCAAGTGCCAGCGACGCTCTTTGCGCAAGTCCGCCGAACGCCCGACCAGCAGCATGAACACCGCCGCCAGCAGATAGGGGATCGCACTCAGCCAACCGATCACCAGGTTGTCGCTGAAACCGAGGTTCTTGATGATCGACGGCAGCCAGAAGTTGATCGCGTACACGCCGCTCTGGATGCAGAAGTAGATCAAGCCGAAAGCCCAGATCGCCGGGTTCTTGAACACCGCGAGCAGCGAGTCCGAGGTGGTTTTCGGTTTGTTCGCCAGGTCTTCGGCCTGATCCGCCTCAAGCACCGCGCGCTCGTGCGGGCTCAGCCACTTGGCATTGGCGAAGCTGTCGCTGAGCAGGAAATAGGCGAGGGCGCCGAGGATTACGGTCGGAATGCCTTGCAGCAGGAACATCCACTGCCAGCCGGCCAGTCCGCCTTGCCCGGCGGCGAAGTGATTGAGGATCCAGCCGGAGAACGGGCTGCCAAGCAGGCCCGAGACCGGAATTGCCGACATGAACAGCGCCATGATCCGTCCACGGCGGAACGTCGGAAACCATTGCGAAAGATACAGCACCACGCCCGGGAAGAACCCGGCTTCGGCCGCACCGGTGAACAGGCGCAGGGTGTAGAACTGGGTCGGGGTGGTGACGAACAACAGACAGGTCGACAGCGTGCCCCAGGCGATCATCATCAGTGCGATCCAGCGGCGCGGGCCGAATCGGGTCAGCGCCAGGTTGCTCGGCACGCCGCACAGCACGTAGCCGATGAAGAAGATCCCGGCACCGAGGCCGTATACGGTTTCACTGAACTTCAATGCGTCGAGCATCTGCAGTTTGGCGAAGCCAACGTTGACCCGGTCGAGGTAGTTGAACAGGTAGCAGATGAAGATGAAGGGGATCAAGCGCAGGGTGATGCGTTTGTAGACGGCGTTTTTACCGTCGTCGATGGTCTGGGTAGCTGCGGCGCTCTGCGACATAGCGGCTCTCTCTTTATTATGATTTTTTGCGATGCACAGGTTAACGTTGATCGCCCCGAGAGTCTCGGCCACCTGTGGCCGGATTGTCTTTGTGCCTGAGCACAGGGTTTGCCGCCAGACCCTGTGCGGGTGAACAACCGTCCGCCGCCGCTGCTTAAGGATTTTGCCGATCATGTTCGAACTCGATCACGACCTCGCTCAGGATATCGTCGACCGGGCCATGGCCATTTTGCCCTACAACGTCAACGTCATGGACAGCCAGGGCCTGATCCTCGGCAGTGGCGAGCCGGAGCGCATCAACACCCGTCACGAAGGCGCGCAACTGGTGCTGGCCAACGGGCGGGTAGTGGAGATCGACGCACAAACCGCTGTGCACTTGAAGGGTGTGCAGCCGGGGATCAACCTGCCGCTGATGCTCGATCAACGCCTGATCGGCGTGCTCGGCATTACCGGCGAACCGGAGCAACTGCGCACCTACGCCGAACTGGTGCGCATGACCGCCGAAATGCTCGTCGGTCAGCGCAACCAGCAGGCCGAGCAGCAATGGCGGCGCCAGCGTTGCGATGACTTGTTGGCGTTGCTGTTGAGCGAAGCCGGGGATTCGCCGCGGCTGGTCGATGAGGCGCAGCAATTGGGGCTCAAGCCGCAGTTGACCCGGGTGCCATATCTGTTCGAACTGGGTCTGGAGCACGGGCCGGGGCAAACCGTCGAGGCCTTGAGCGCCTGGCTGGCCTCGCGCTACCCGGACAGCTGGTGCGTGAGTTCGGCCAAGTCGTCGCTGCTGTGGTGCCGACCGGCAAGTCAAACGGTTGAGCATGATCGCCTGCTGGAAAAACTCGATGGCCTCGGCTGGAATATTCTGCGCATCGCTGTGGGTGGGCAGGCGGATGGGCTGGCCGGTTTGCGCCGCTGTTATCGACGGGTCGGCGATCTGCTGGCGTATGGGCGTGAGGTGCTGCCGCAGTCGCGACTGCTGACGCTCAATCGCTATCGCTTGCCGGTGATGCTCTGGCGCCATCGCAATGACGACGCGCTGGATGAACTGCTCAAACCGTTGCGCAAAGTCATCGCCAAAGACAGCAACGGCCAGTTGCTCGCAACCCTGCGCAGTTGGTGTGAACACGACGGGCAGAGTCAGGCCTGCGCCGATGCGCTGGGCATTCATCGCAACAGTCTGCGTTATCGGATGGAGCGGATTGCTGAGTTGAGCGGGGTTGATCCGCTGAAACTCGACGGGATGCTGGCGTTGTACCTCGGGGTGCAGTTGCTTCCTCAGACTGAGCCGGACTGATCGGGTGTTTTCACCGACACCTTCGCGAGCAGGCTCGCTCCCACAGGGGGAATGCATTTCAAATGTGGGAGCGAGCCTGCTCGCGAAGGCGTCGGCACATTCCATACAAGGTCTTTGTAGAAATGAACAATAAACGCCCACCGCCCTTGTGCAGCGGACCGGCGTCAATGCGCAGGCCGACTGGCAGCATGAGGAGCATTGGAACTGGAGAATTCGCATGAAGATCGTCATCGCCCCCGATTCGTTCAAGGACAGCCTGAGTGCCCAAGGCGTTGCCGAGGCCATTGCGCTGGGGTTGGCGCAAGTCTGGCCGCAAGCAACACTGGTCAAATGCCCGATGGCCGACGGCGGCGAGGGCACGGTGGAATCGATTCTCGCCGCTTGCGAGGGTGAACTGCGCCGCACCCGAGTACGCGGGCCGCTGGGTGCGCCGGTCGATGCCGCGTGGGGCTGGTTGCCACACAATCACACCGCGATCATCGAAATGGCCGAGGCCAGTGGTTTGCAATTAGTGCCTACGGGGCAACGCGATGCCTGCATCACCAGCACTTTCGGCACCGGCGAACTGATTCGCGCCGCGCTGGATGCCGGCGCGCAACGGGTGATTCTGGCGATTGGCGGCAGCGCCACCAACGACGGCGGCGCCGGCGCGATGCAGGCGCTCGGGGTGAAATTGCTCGATGCGCAGGGTCAGCCATTGGTGCCGGGCGGCTTGGCGCTGGCACAACTGGCGCGACTGGACTTGAGCGAGCTTGATCCGCGTCTGGCCCACGTGCGCTTCGACATCGCCGCCGACGTTAACAATCCGCTGTGCGGCCCGCACGGCGCCTCGGCGATTTTCGGCCCGCAAAAGGGCGCGTCGCCGGCGCAAGTGCAGCAACTGGATCAGGCGCTGGGGCACTTCGCCGAGCTCTGCGCGCAAGCGTTGGGCAAGGACGTTCGCGATGAGCCGGGCAGTGGTGCGGCGGGGGGATTGGGTTTTGCGGCCAAGGCGTTTCTTGGCGCGCAATTTCAGGCCGGCGTGGAAGTGGTGGCCGAGTTGGTGGGGCTGGCCGAAGCGGTCAACGGCGCCGATCTGGTGATCACGGGAGAAGGGCGGTTCGACGCGCAAACCTTGCGCGGCAAGACCCCGTTCGGCGTGGCGCGAATTGCCAAGCAGCACGGCGTGCCGGTGATCGTCATCGCCGGCACCTTGGGTGAGGGTTATCAGGAACTCTACGAGCACGGCATCGACGCCGCATTCGCCGTCACCAGCGGCCCGATGACCCTGGAGCAGGCCTGTGCCGAAGCTCCACGCTTGTTGCGCGAACGCGCGACGGACATCGCCCGGGTCTGGCAGATGGCCAAACTCAATAACTGACTGCGTGAAGATGTTGTGGCGAGGGGATTCATCCCCGATGGGTTGCTAAGCAGCCCCCCGCGTTTTTCGCAAAAAACCAGTTTTGAGATTTTGCGACTGCTGCGCAGCCGATCGGGGATAAATCCCCTCGCCACAGAGGGTTGGTGTCAGGGTGTTTCAGTGGTGAAACACCTTGAAAAATATTTTCGCTTTTCACCAAATCTTCCTAAAGCCCCGCCGATACAGAGATCAGGCGCACACAGATTCCCTCGAACAGTGACGCCTGACTGGTCCCGCCCCCAAGGGCCAGTGATGACGGCACGGACGCTCGCAGCTACCTCTATCCGAGAGTCCAACCATGTCCTTGCGTAACCTGAATATCGCACCCCGCGCCTTCCTCGGTTTTGCCTTTATCGCCTTGTTGGTGATTGTCCTTGGCGTGTTCGCCGTCAACCGCATGTCGACCATCCGCCAGGCTTCCATCGACATGGATACCAACCAACTGCCCAGCGTCACTTACCTTGGCGTGGTCACGGAAAACGTTTTGCGCCTGCGGATTCTGTCGTTCCGGATTCTGGTCAACCGCGACCCGGCAGGTCTGCAAGAAGCGCAAACACGCATCGGCGTGCTGGTGGACAAGGTTCGCAGCGCTCAGGCCAGTTACGCCGCGTTGCCGGCAGAGAGCGAAGAGCGTGCGTTGTATCAGACGTTCGCGACCACGCTCGACAACTACCTGCAAGCGCAAAACCAGATGATGGAGCTGTCGCGTCAGGACAAGGTCGACGAGATGCGCACCTTGATCAACACGCGAATCAAGGACGGCACCGACCAGATGGGCGAGCAACTCAACAAGCTGATCGCGATCAACGCGGCGGGTGCGAAAGTCGCCTCCACCCAGGCCGGTGAACATTACGACAGCGCCATTACCGGCATCATCGTTGTTGCCGTGGTCGCCGCGCTCGCCACGGTACTGCTGGCCCTGTTGCTGACTCGCAGCATCGTCACCCCATTGAATCGTGCCGTGCAGGCGGCACAAACCATCGCTGGCGGCAACTTGACCCAGTCCATCGAAGTCGATGGCAAGGACGAAGCCACCCAACTGCTGCAAGCCCTGTCCACGATGCAGATCAACCTGCGCAAAACCATCGAACAGATCGCCGGTTCCGCGACTCAGTTGGGCGCGGCGGCCGAAGAGCTGAGCGCGGTCACCGAAGAAGCCTCCCGTGGCCTGCAACAGCAGAACAACGAGATCGAACAGGCCGCCACCGCCGTCAACGAAATGACCGCCGCTGTGGAAGAAGTCGCACGTAACGCGGTCTCGACCTCCGAAGCCTCGAACCAGTCGACCCAGGCCGCCCGCGAAGGTCGCGATCAAGTGGTGAAAACCGTTGACGCGATCCAGACCATGACCCATGACGTGCAGAGCACCGCGCAAATGATCGAAGGCCTCGCTGCACAGGGCCGCGACATCGGCAAGGTGCTGGATGTGATCCGCGCCATCGCCGAACAGACCAACCTGCTGGCCCTCAACGCGGCGATCGAAGCAGCGCGTGCCGGTGAGGCCGGACGCGGTTTTGCGGTGGTGGCGGACGAAGTTCGCGCATTGGCCCATCGCACCGCGCAATCGACCCAGGAAATCGAAAAAATGGTCGCCGGCATCCAGAACGGCACCGGCGAAGCGGTGTCGTCGATGCAGCAAAGCAACCAGCGTACCCAGACCACTCTGGAAATGGCCCGCGCTGCGGGTGTGGCGCTGGAGCAAATCACCCAGTCGATCCACCAGATCAACGAGCGCAACCTGGTGATCGCCAGCGCCTCGGAAGAACAGGCGCAGGTCTCCCGTGAAGTTGATCGCAACCTGGTCAACATCCGTGATCTGGCCACGCAGTCCGCTGCCGGCGCGAATCAAACCAGCGCCGCGACCCATGAGCTGTCGCGTCTGGCGGTGGATTTGAATGCGATGGTGGCGCGCTTTGTGATTTGAGAAATACGCAGTTGCCTGAAGTGGGCCGAACCAGATGAGTGTTCGGCCCACCTCGAAGAGTCAGCGTTTCAAGACAGGTCCACTTTGACTTGCTTAAACAAAGATTGTTGCCCAAGGTTTCCTGCACGATCGCGTAGCCTGTAAAACGCGAACATGGTGCCGGAGCCTATCCCACGGATAATCGCGCCACTCAGTTTGATAACGGTACGTGAAGTTGCGTCACGCACCGTTTCAATGATGACCGGCTCCGACGCAAGTGAGCCAAAGTGAAATTCGATGCTGTCGCAGACTCGCTGCTGCATATAGATGCCAATGGTTACCAGAACTTCATCATTGTGGGTGGCGAGATACTGCCGTGTGATCCCCTCACTGTCGATTTCTGGTGGAAATTGCGGAGGCTCTCCCGGATTGCCGAAGTTGGGAGCCGTTAGATCAACCGTGATCGGCGTGCTCGCGGCCATGTCTTCATTCCCGCCAATATCGAGGATGTATGAAACCTCATATACGCCGTCTTGTACCAGGTGTGTCTCAGGGATATGGGCCTCAAATGGGAAAAGCTCCGGGTCGATGGGTGTCGTAAAACGATAGTCCGCCACCCTATTCCCGTTTAACAACAGCCTTAACAGTACGGGCACGCCTGGATCAGGAGGTGAACACTGCCAGTCTGGAATTAACACCTTTAGTGGAGATACCAATGCACTCAATGGCAACAGGTTAACCTGACTGCCAGGGAAATTGGGTAGCGCATCGGGGATTTCCGGTGCGTCCAATAAGAGGGTTTTTTCATTCAGATTCGTCATCGTTTCAACACTCCGTCGTTTCGATTAGAGGGGGCCGCAGTTGTTTCCTCATGTTGATTAAGCGAGCGTTTGTGAAGTGGGTCTACTGTCAACTCTGACAGGTAGTCAGTCGACCGCTAATCGACCACAGTACGAAGTTCTTCTTTAAATTCATCCAAAGGACAAAGCGGCTGGCGCGGTTTGTGATTTGACCTAGGGTGAAGGCTGGAAACCGCGCAATCAGGAGACGTGCATGCGCTATTCAGCCTTGACCCAACGCATCGCCGGGGAGGGCGCCGCAGCCTGGCAGATTCATGACCGAGCGCTGGAGCTGCGCGCCGAGGGGGTCGATATCCTGCTGCTGAGTGTAGGGGATCCGGATTTCGACACGCCGCTGCCGATCATTCATGGCGCCATCGACAGTCTGCTGGCCGGCGATACGCATTATTCCGAGGTGCGTGGCCGTTTGGCGCTGCGCAAGCTGATCGCCGCTCGCCACCAGCGGCGCAGCGGTCAGGTGGTGGATGCCGAACACGTGATCGTGCTGCCCGGCGCGCAATGCGCGGTGTATTCGGTCGCGCAATGCCTGCTGGATCCGGGCGATGAAGTGATCGTCGCCGAGCCGATGTACGTGACCTACGAGGGCGTGTTCGGCGCGTGCGGTGCGACGGTGGTGCCGGTGCCGGTTCGACCGGAAAACGGCTTTCGTGTTGATCCCGCTGATGTCGCTGCACGGATCACGCCGAAGACCCGCGCGATGTTGCTCAACAGTCCCAACAATCCTTCCGGCGCGAGCCTGTCGCTGCTGATCTGGCAAGAGTTGGCGGCGCTGTGCGTGCGCCACGATTTGTGGCTGATCAGTGATGAGGTCTACAGCGATCTGCTCTACGAGGGCGAACACATCAGCCCGGCGAGCCTGCCGGGCATGGCCGAACGCACGGCAACCATCAACAGCCTGTCGAAATCCCATGCCATGACCGGTTGGCGCATTGGCTGGTCGATCGGGCCGAAGGTGCTGGCCGAGCATCTGGTGAACCTGTCGTTGAGCATGCTTTTCGGCCTGCCGGATTTTGTGCAGAAAGCAGCGGAGGTCGCGTTGGCAAGCGATCTGCCGGAGGTGACGCAGATGCGCGAGGAATATCGGTTGCGCCGCGATCTGGTGTGCGAGCGCTTGCGTGGTTGCCCGGGGTTGCAACCGATTCGCCCGGATGGCGGGATGTTCGTGATGGTCGATGTGCGCCAGACCGGGTTTGGCGCGCAGGCGTTTGCCGAGCGATTGCTGGAAGGTTATGGGGTCTCTGTGCTGGCTGGCGAAGCGTTCGGGCCGAGTGCGGCGGGGCATATTCGTATCGGGTTGGTGCTGGATCGGGTGCAGCTGGCGGATGCCTGTGCGCGGATTGCGTTGTGTGCGGTGCAGCTGTTGCAGGCGCGTAGTGCCTGACAGTGTTGTGTTGCCTGAACTGGCCTCTTCGCGAGCAAGCCCGCTCCCACAGTGGATGGGTGTGTACATAATGTTATCTGTACACACCGAACCCTGTGGGAGCGGGCTTGCTCGCGAATGCAATCCGCCATTCAGCGCATTTTTCAGCCCTGCCAAGCCGCCGGATTCACTAGATTCACCGGCTTCTCCCCAGCCAAAGCCGCCAGCAGATTGTCCACCGCACACCTGGCCATCGCCTCCCGCGTCTCATGCGTCGCCGAACCCATGTGCGGCGTTGCCACCACATTATTCAGCTGCAACAACGGCGAGTCATGATTCAGCGGTTCACGCTCGAACACATCCAGCCCCGCCGCGCGAATCCGTTGATGGCGCAGCGCGTCGATCATTGCCGCTTCATCCACCACTTTGCCGCGCGAGATATTGATGAAGATGCTCTCGGGGCGCATCAGCGCAAACTGCTCGGCGCCAATCAGGCCTTCGGTCTGCGCAGTCAGCGGCAGGGTCAGGCAGATGAAATCGGCCTCTTGCAGCAGCGCTTCCAGGCTGCGGTACTGCGCCGCAAAACGTTCCTCAACCGCCGGTTTGCGCGACTGGCTGTGATAAAGCACCGGCATGCCAAAACCGAAATGCCCGCGCTGCGCGAGCGCTTCGCCGATGCGGCCCATGCCGATGATGCCCAGGGTCTTGCCGTGTACATCGGTGCCGAAATGCGCCGGGCCGATGTTGCGATGCCACTGGCCGCTGCGCACCATGTTCGCCAGCTCGACCACGCGCCGGGCGGTGGCGAGGATCAGGGCGAAACCGGTGTCGGCGGTGGTTTCGGTGAGCACGTCCGGGGTGTTGCTGAGGAGGATCTTGCGCTGAGTCAGGTAGTCGATGTCATAGTTGTCGACACCCACCGAGACGCTGGCAATCGCCTCAAGTTGTGGCGCCAGATCGAGCAGCGCGGCGTCGAGTTTCAGGCTGGCGCCGAGCAAACCGTGGGCGCCGGGCAGGGCGTCGCGCAGTTTCATCAAGCCGTCGGCGTCGAGGCTTTCGATCAGCGTCACTTCACACTGTTGCTGCAGACGCGACATCAGCGCCGGCGAGAGTTTCTTGTACAGCACGACTTGCTTTTTCATGAGCAAAAATCTCTTCAGGAATGCGCCGGCACGGGACGCGTGATTACGGCTTTGGCCACGACGCGATCACTGGCGCCAGGCTTGAGAAAAATCGTCAGCACCACCGACAGCAGCAACGCGCCGCTCATCAGCAAATACGAAGCACCGGGCGAACCGGTGGAGCTGTTCAGATAGCCGACCAGATACGAGCCGCCGAACGAGCCCAGCGCGCCCATGCTGTTGATCAGCGCCATCGCGCCGCCGGCAACGTTGGCCGGAAGGATCTCCGGAACGATGGCGAAGAACGGCCCGTAAGGCGCGTACATGCAGGCGCCGGCGATCACCAGCAGCGTGTACGACCACCAGAAATGTTCCGCGCCCAGGGCGTAGGAGCCGTAGAACGCAATGGAGGCGATCAGCAGTGGCGGCCAGACGAAGCGTTTGCGCTTCTGCAGTTTGTCCGAGCCCCACGACACCGCGAGCATGCCGATCACCGCCGCCAGATACGGCAGCGCCGACAGCCAGCCGGCCTCGATCATGTCCATTTGTGCGCCGGCCTTGAGGATCGACGGCAACCACAGCACAAAGCCGTAGACGCCGATGCTCCAGCAGAAAAACTGCAGCGCCAGAATGATCACCTTCGGCGAGCGGAATGCTTCGGCGTAGTTCTTCACCGCTTTGATCCCGACCTGTTCGGCGGCGAGAGCGCTTTCCAGGTCGTGCTTTTCCTGTTCGCTCAGCCACTTGGCCTGAGCAGGACGATCATCGGCCAGCTTCCACCAGATAAACGCCCAGATCACCGCCGGCAAACCTTCGATGATGAACATCCAGCGCCAGCTGAAGTGCTGCACCAGATAGCCCGAAACCACCGACATCCACAGCATCGTTACCGGGTTGCCGAGGATCAGAAAGGTGTTGGCCCGCGAGCGTTCGGCACGGGTAAACCAGTGGCACAGGTAGACCAGCATCGCCGGCATCACCGCGGCTTCGACCACGCCGAGCATGAAGCGGATCACGATCAGCCAGTAGGCGTTGGACACGACGCCAGTCAGGGTGGCGAGGCCGCCCCAGAAAATCAGGCTGAAGAAGATCAGCTTTTTCACGCTGTGCTTTTGCGCGTAGATCGCACCCGGCACCTGGAAGAAAAAGTAGCCGAGGAAGAACAGCGCACCGAGCAATGAAGACAGGCCCGGGGTGATCATCAGGTCGGCGGCCATACCGGACGCGGCGGCGAAGCCGTAGTTGGCGCGATCCAGATACGCCAGGCTGTAGGTGATGAACACGATGGGCATGATGTACCACCAGCGGCGGGCGGCGAGGGTTGCGGTTTTCATGGTGTTGCTCCTGAGCTTGTTGTTTTTGTCGCAGCAGGTTCAATGAATCGGTTGTCTGAGCGGGCCTCATCGCGAGCAGGCTCACTCCTACAAGGGTTATGTGTTTGCCGCTGCAGCTGTGACTGGCGGAGATCCAATGTAGGAGTGAGCCTGCTCGCGATCAGCGGCCTCGAATTCAGCGACGAGCTCAGACCGGGTCGGCAAACCCTCCATATCCCCGCGACTCTGCACCGCCCGACTGCCAATCCAGTTCGCGCGTTGCACCGCCTCGGCAAAACTCTGATGCTCCAGCAGGGCACTGATCATGCCGACCGCAAAGCCATCACCCGCACCCACGGTGTCGACCACGTTGGCCACCGGCACCCCGGCGACAAAACCCTGATCCAGATGCGTGCAGTAATAGGCACCTTGCGGCCCAAGCTTGATCGCCACGGCTTCGGCGCCCTGATCGAGATAAAACGCCGCGATGTCCGCCGGATCTTCGAAGCCGGTCAGCAAGCGACCTTCGCTCAAGCCCGGCAAGACCCAATGGGCGAGGGCGGCGAGGCGGTTGATCTCGCGGATCATCTCTTGCTCGGTGGCCCACAGGCTCGGGCGCAGATTGGGGTCGAACGACACGCTGCGCCCGGCATGGCGCATGCGCGTCATCAGCTCGAACGACATTTCCCGGGCGCTCGCTGACAGCGCCGGTGGAATCCCGGTGGCGTGCAGGTGGCGAGCGCTTAGCAGGCTGTCAGTGATCGACAGCGATGACAGATGACTGGCCGCCGAGCCACGGCGGAAATACTCGACCTGCGGATCGCTGCCGTCGTCGTTACGCGACTTGAACTGGAAACCGGTCGGGTGCTGGTGATCGACCTCGACGTGACTGCAATCCAGACCTTCCTTGATCAAGGTCTCGACCACGAAACGTCCGAGGGAATCGGCGCCGACCCGGCTCAGCCACGCCACATTGAAACCCAGCCGCGACAGGCCGATCGCCACATTGCTGTCGGCGCCGGCAATGCGTTTGTGAAAATGCTCGACTGCAGCCAGATCACCGGTCTGCTCGGCGACCAGCATCGCCATGGTTTCGCCGAACGACAGAATATCGAGATCAGACATGGGCAGGCTCCAGGCGCGTTTGGCCCAGGCGGGCGAGGGCGGCCACGTGCTCGGTAGTCAGTGCCACGAGGTCATCGGCCTGCAATGGGTATTCGGCGGCACGCATGACGCCTTGGGCCATGTGCCGCAGCAGTTGTTCCCACAAATGCAGGTCGCTGACGGCGGGCGGCACCGCCACCAATTTGCCGTCGGCGCGGCGGGCCACGGCTTTGCAGTGCACGTAGCCGACGTGGCGTCCGAGCAGGCGTGCGGCGTTGGCGGCGGACTGGTCTTGCCACTGCCAGTTGCCGATATCGAAGGTCATCTTGATCGGCAAATCATGCTGCTCCACCGCCGCGAAAAAACGCTGGAACGGCTCGATGCGGCCGCCCTGCAAGGTCTGGTCGTTTTCCACCAGCAACTGCACCGGGCTGTTGCCCAGCAGTTGTTTCAGCACTTGCAGATCACAGTTGTCGGTGAAGTAACCGAGCGAGACTTTCAGCCATTTCGAGCCGAATGCCTCTGCGTGTTGCAGGGCGTTGATCAGCTCGGGATTGGGCCGCGCCTGACCGGCGAGCCACAGTTCGCTCGGCGACGAATAGATGCTTTGCAGTCCCTGCGCCCGAGTGGCGGCTCGCAGTTGCTCGGGCACTTCGCGAGTCAGCAACTCTTCGCGCCACTCGATGCGATCAGCGCCAGCGGCGGCCAGCACATCGATGAAGAAGTCCTGCCCGCGTTGGCGCACAAGCTCGGCGCCGTAGCTGGACAGGCTGATGGAAACGGCAGGTTTATTCATTGTTATCTACCTCTGAAACCGGTTTCATTTTTGTTCAAAAAAATCTGATTGATCTTCGTCGGGCGTTCGGGCGCCATCGCGAGCAGGCTCACTCCTACATTTGGAATGCGCTCCCCCTGTAGGAGTGAGCCTGCTCGCGATGGCGCCATAACAGTCACCGCAAAGATCCTCGGGTAGACCCGCGCTCAACCAGCACCGGCGCAAAATCCACTCTGCGCGCTACCTCGACATCCCCCCGCAAACGCTTGAGCAAACATTCAAACGCCCGCGCGCCGATCTCGGCTGTGGGCTGGGCGAGGGCGGTAATTCCGCTGCCGACCAACGGGTACCAATCCAGATCATCCAGGGCAATCAGCCCGACATCCTCGAACAATCGGCAACCGATTTCGCGCAAGGCCAGGGTACAGGCCAGCGCTGCCACGCCATTGGCGCAGAACAGTGCTTTCGGCCCGGTCGCCGGGGTGTCCAAAAAGATTTGAAGATGAGTAGCGAGCGCGTTGCTGGTTTCCAGCACCGACCCGGTCAACCCGGAGCGCTGGGCGATCTGCGTCTGAAAACTGCTGACCCGCTCGATCCGCGAACTGGTGCCGTCATAAGGCTCAGTCACCAGCAACACATCGCGATAGCCGCGCTGCTCAAGGTGCGTCAGGGCCATCTCGACCGCCTGCGGATTGTTCAGCCCGACCATGTCGCTGTCGAGGCCATCGACCTTGCGGTCCACCAGCACCAAGGGCATTTCCCGGTGCAACTCGTGGAGTTCGTCACGGTGATGGCCAAGGGTGTTCACGATCAGTCCCTCGATGTTGTACGAGCGCAACAGCGCCAGATGCTGGCGCTCCTGCTCGTCGTCGCGGTCGGTGTTGCACACCACCAGGCTGTAGCCGTGCGCACGGCAGGCGGTTTCCACCCCGTGCATCACGGCAATCGAATAAGGGTTGCGGATATCGGCCACCAGCATGCCGATCAGGCGCGTGCGCCCGCGTTTCAGACCACGGGCCATCTGGTTCGGGCGATAACCCAGCTCACTGATCGCCTGCTCGATACGCAAGGCGATGGCATCGGAGAGCAGGGCGCGGTCGTCGCCGATGAAGCGCGAGACGCTGGCCTTGGATACGCCGGCGCGTTCGGCAACATCAAACATGGTCACGCGGCTGCGCTGGGCGGCGGAGAAGTCGTTCACGGTCTGAAACCTATTATTGGATTTATTCGTTTCATGCGCCTCGATGGCGCTGAAACCGGTTTCAGGAAACACCAGAAGCTGACACTCCGTCAAGTGAATGCGCGTGGTACTTCAACTTGGCGCCGACGGGCGGTGCTCAGCGTTATTGAAGTATCTGCGCAATGCTCAGCCAAACAGGCCGGCAGCAATATTGATCGAAAAGCCCAGAATCGCGGTGTTGAACACAAAACCGATCAATGATTGCGCCAGGACGATCTTGCGAATATCGCGGGTAGCCACGCCGACATCGGCAGTCTGCACTGCCACGCCGATGGTGAAGGAGAAATACAGGAAGTCCCAATAATTGGGCGTGGTCAGACCTTCAGCGAAACGCAGGGCCGGTTCCTTGCCGTCCCAGGTGTAAAACAGGCGCGCGTAGTGCACACAGAAGATCACCCCGATCACCAGCCACGAACCTACCACGGTGACGGCGGTGAACGCGTAATGCAGAAGTTTGTGATGGGTATCCAGATCCTTGGTGCCGGCCAGTTCCAGGGTGATGGCGGCCAGGCTTGCCAATGCTGCGATACACACCACGAACAGCACCAGTCCGGCATTCTCGTCTTCGACGACGGCGATGCGTTTGACGTCCGGTGCCTTGGCTCGGGTGGCGAGCCAGAACATCAGGATCAGGTAAGTCCAGACGCCGGCGTTCCAGCCGATGAGGATTTTGCTGACGACGGAGTCGGCAGGGACCAGCAGGCCGGTGGCAAGGCCGACCAAAGCGGCGGCGGACAGGCGAGGGTGGGTGCGGGCGAGAAAGCGCATGGGGACTCGATGGGCCAGGATGTTTTTACACCTTAGCCCAGCGACGTCTCGGATGACCACTGACTTGACTGTTCGAATGACCTTGTGGGAGCGGGCTTGCTCGCGAAAGCGGTGTGTCAGCTACATGAATGCTGACTGACACGACGCCTTCGCGAGCAAGCCCGCTCCCACAGGGTTCAGTGGTGTTTGGTAAAGCGTTGTACGAGCTTCATGACCACCACGAAGAACAACGGCACGAAGATCACGGCCAATGTCGCCGTAATCATCCCGCCGATAACCCCGGTGCCGATGGCCTGCTGGCTCGCCGAGCTGGCGCCAGTGGCGATGGCCAACGGCACCACGCCGAGGATGAACGCCAGCGAAGTCATGACGATCGGCCGCAGACGCAGGCGCGCGGCTTGCAACGTCGCGTCGATCAGGTCGTGACCTTCGTCGTACAGGCTCTTGGCGAATTCGATGATCAGGATCGCGTTCTTCGCCGACAGACCAATGATGGTAATCAGCCCGACTTTGAAGAACACATCGTTGGGCATGCCGCGCAAGGTCACCGCCAGTACTGCGCCGAGCACACCCAGCGGCACCACCAGCAGCACCGAGGTCGGAATCGACCAGCTCTCGTAAAGCGCCGCCAGGCACAGGAACACGATCAGCAACGACAGACCGAGCAGGATCGGCGCCTGACTGCCGGACAAACGTTCCTGTAACGACAGCCCGGTCCATTCCTGACCCAGACCTCTCGGCCCCTGAGCGACCAAGCGTTCAATCTCCGCCATCGCTTCACCGGTACTGTGCCTCGGCGACGGTTCGCCGGAAATCGCAATCGCCGGATAACCGTTATAACGGGTCAGTTGCGCCGGGCCTTGGGTCCACTTGGCCTGGACGAACGCCGACAGCGGCACCATGTGCCCGGCGTTGTTGCGCACGTGCATTTTCAGCAGATCATCAACCTGACTGCGCTGATCGCCTTCGGCCTGGACCACCACCCGCTGCATGCGTCCCTGATTGGGGAAATCATTGATGTAGGAGGAACCCACGGCGGTGGACAACACGCTGCCGATGTCGGCGAACGACACGCCCAGCGCATTGGCCTGCTTGCGGTCTACCTCCAGTTGCACCTGCGGCGCTTCGGCCAGCGCGCTTTCGCGCACGTTCATCAGCACGGGGCTTTTTTCTGCGGCGGCGAGCAGTTCAGTGCGCGCCTGCATCAATGTCGCATGACCGAGACCGCCGCGATCCTGCAGACGGAATTCGAAGCCGCTCGACGTGCCGAGGCCGTCAACCGGCGGCGGCAACACAGCGAACGCGATGGCATCCTTGATCTGGCTCAGGGCGATATTGGCGCGATCGGCAATCGACGTAGCCGAATCGTCGCTGCCGCGCTCCGACCAGTCCTTGAGGGTGGTAAACGCCAGCGCCGCATTCTGCCCGCTGCCGGAGAAGCTGAAGCCGAGAATCACCGTGCTGTCGCCAACCCCCGGTTCACTGGCGTTGTGCGCTTCGATCTGCTCGACCACCTGCACCGTACGGTTTTTGCTCGCACCCGGCGGCAACTGAATGTCGGTGATGGTGTAACCCTGATCCTCAACCGGCAGGAACGAGGAGGGCAGGCGCGCAAAGCACAGGCCCATGCCGATCAGCAGCACGCCGTAGATCAGCAGATAACGCCCGCTGCGCTTCAGCGCGTAACCGACCCAGCCTTGATAACGATCGGTCAGTTGCTCGAAGCGGCGGTTGAACCAGCCGAAGAATCCGCTTTTCTCGTGGTGCTCGCCCTTGGCGATCGGCTTGAGCAGCGTGGCGCACAGTGCAGGCGTCAGAGTCAGGGCCAGGAACGCCGAGAACAGGATCGAGGTCGCCATCGACAGCGAGAACTGTCGGTAAATCACGCCCACCGAACCCTGCATGAATGCCATCGGGATGAATACCGCCACCAGCACCAGAGTAATACCGATGATCGCCCCGGTGATCTGTTTCATGGCCTTGCGCGTCGCTTCTTTCGGCGACAGGCCTTCAGTGGCCATGATGCGCTCGACGTTCTCCACCACGACGATGGCGTCGTCCACCAGAATGCCGATCGCCAGCACCATGCCGAACATGGTCAGCACGTTGATCGAGAAACCCAGCGCGAGCATGGTGGCGAAGGTGCCCATCAGGGCCACCGGCACCACCAGCGTCGGGATCAGCGTGTATCGGATGTTTTGCAGGAACAGGAACATCACCGCAAACACCAGCAGCATCGCCTCGCCCAAGGTGTAAACCACTTTGGTGATCGAGACTTTGACGAACGGCGAGGTGTCGTACGGAATCTTGTATTCGACGCCCGCCGGGAAGTAGCGCGACAGCTCGTCCATTTTCGCCCGGATCAAGGTGGCGGTCGCCAAGGCATTGGCCCCCGGCGCCAGTTGCACGCCGACGGCGGTGGACGGCTTGCCGTTCAGGCGCGTGCCGAACTGGTATTCCTGACTGCCGACTTCGACCCGTGCCACATCGCCGATGCGCACGGTGGAGCCGTCGGCATTGGCCTTGAGCACGATGTCGGCGAACTCTTCCGGCGTCGACAACTGCCCCTTGACCAGAATGGTCGCGGTGATTTCCTGCGAGGATGGGTTGGGCAAGTCGCCAATACTGCCCGCCGACACCTGGGCGTTTTGCGCGACGATGGCGGCGTTGACGTCAGCCGGGGTCAGGTTGAAACCGATCAGCTTCTGTGGGTCGATCCAGATCCGCATTGCGCGTTCGGCGCCATACAGCTGCGCCTTGCCGACGCCGTCGATGCGCTTGATTTCGTTCATCACGTTACGCGCCAGATAATCACTGAGCGCTACGTCATCAAGCTTGCCGTCGCTGGAGGTCAGGGTGATCAGCAACAGGAAGCCGGCAGAGACTTTCTCCACCTGCAGGCCTTGCTGATTGACTGCCTGCGGCAGGCGCGACTCGACCACTTTGAGGCGGTTCTGCACATCCACCTGAGCCAGTTCCGGGTTAGTGCCCGGCTGGAACGTCGCTTTGATCGTCGCGCTGCCGAGGCTGCTCTGCGATTCGAAGTACAGCAGGTGATCGGCGCCGTTGAGTTCTTCTTCGATCAGGCTGACCACACTTTCATCGACGGTCTGCGCCGAGGCGCCAGGGTACACCGCGTAGATTTCGATCTGTGGCGGCGCGACATCGGGGTACTGCGCCACCGGCAATTGCGGAATGGCCAGCGCACCGGCCAACAGGATGAACAGGGCGACAACCCAGGCGAACACCGGGCGATCGATAAAGAACTGCGGCATATGAAAGCGTCCTGCTTACTGACCAGAGGTCTGGGCAAGTGGAAGAGGGGTGTCGTCGATCTGCACTTTTTCGCCTGGACGGGCGTGTTGCAGGCCTTCGATGACAATGCGGTCGCCGGGCTTGAGGCCGCCGCTGACGATCCAGCGGTCGTTCTGCACCGCGCCCAGTTGCACCGGCTGCTGGGCCACGCGCATCTGCTCGTCGACGGTCAGCACCTGGGCGATACCCGCGCTGTCACGCTGCACCGCACGTTGCGGCACGGTGATGCCGTTCTGTACGGTGGCTTGTTGCAGACGTACACGGATGAAGCTGCCCGGCAGCAGGTCGAGATCGGGATTGGGGAACTCGCTGCGCAGAATGATCTGGCCGGTGCCCGGATCGACGCTGATGTCGCTGAACAGCAATTTGCCCGGTAACGGGTAGAGGCTGCCGTCATCCTGAATCAGCGTGGCCTTGACCTGATCCTGACCGACTTCCTGCAACTGCCCGGAACGGAACGCGCGGCGCAGCTCATTGAGCTCACGGGTCGACTGGGTGAGGTCGGCGTAGATCGGGTTGAGCTGCTGGATCAGCGCCAGCGGCGTGGTTTCATTCTGCCCGACCAGTGCACCTTCAGTGACCAATGCACGGCCGACCCGCCCGGAAATCGGCGCGGTGACGGTGGCGTAGCCGAGGTTCAGCTTCGCGCGTTCCACTGCAGCTTTATTGGCCGCCACATCGGCGGCGGTTTGCCGGGCATTGGCGCGGGCGTTGTCGTAATCCTGAGCGCTGATGGCCTTGTCGTCGATCAACTGCGCGTAGCGTTGTTCCTGCAGCCTGGCCTGGAAGGCATTGGCCTCGGCCTTGCGCAACGCGGCTTCGGCGCTATCGAGATCAGCCTTGAACGGTGCCGGGTCGATGCGAAACAGCACGTCACCCTTTTTCACGTCGCTGCCTTCACGGAAGGTCCGTTGCAACACCACCCCGGCCACTCGGGCACGCACTTCAGCGATGCGCGGGGCGGCGATACGACCGCTCAGTTCGCTGCTGATCGACAGGGGGCGGGCCTCGATGGTCTCGATGCGCACGGTAGCTGGCGGCGCTTCTTCTTCGGCCTTCGAGGACGAATCACAGGCGCTCAGCAACAGCGCAGCGGCGATCAGGCCGAGCCCGGCCAGCAGATTTTTCGACATGTACCACCCCCAATATTGAAGCCCGCATCCTAAGGCCAGACGCCGAGGGTAGCGGTGAAGCTTTGTAGGCGCTGTGTGAAATTGTGTAAGGGTTTTACTCAGGGACGGGTGAGGGCGTATATCCTTTACGCCTTGAAATTTATTGCGACAGATAAACCGTCATCTCGAGCAGGCTCACTCCTACATTGGAACTGTGCCAGACACGAACCTTGTAGGAGTGAGCCTGCTCGCGATGAGGCCCAAACAGTCGCCACTGCACTTTCCTGGAACACCCCATGCCCAACATCCTCCTGGTCGAAGACGACACCGCCCTCGCCGAACTGATTTCCAGCTACCTGGAGCGCAACGGCTATTCCGTCAGCGTGATCGGCCGTGGTGACCACGTGCGCGAGCGGGCACGGATCAATCCGCCGGATCTGGTGATCCTCGACCTGATGCTGCCCGGTCTCGACGGCCTGCAGGTCTGCCGCTTGCTGCGGGCCGATTCGGCGACGCTGCCGATCCTGATGTTGACCGCTCGCGACGACAGTCACGATCAGGTGCTGGGCCTGGAAATGGGCGCCGACGATTACGTCACCAAACCCTGCGAGCCCCGGGTTTTGCTGGCCCGGGTGCGTACGTTGCTGCGGCGCAGCAGCCTTGGTGAGCCGATGACGGTCAATGATCGCATCGTCATGGGCAATCTGTGCATTGACCTGTCCGAGCGCACCGTGACCTGGCGCGAGCAACCGGTGGAACTGTCCAGCGGCGAGTACAATTTGCTGGTGGTGCTGGCTCGGCATGCCGGGGAAGTGCTGAGCCGCGATCAAATCCTGCAACGCCTGCGCGGCATCGAGTTCAACGGCACCGACCGTTCGGTAGACGTGGCGATTTCGAAGCTGCGGCGCAAGTTCGACGACCACGCCGGCGAGGCGCGCAAGATCAAGACGGTATGGGGCAAGGGCTACCTGTTCAGCCGCTCCGAGTGGGAATGCTGAGCTGATGTTCAGAATCCTGTTTCGCCTGTATCTGGTGACGATCGTCTCCTACAGCGCGGCGATCTATCTGGTGCCGGATCTGGTGATCATGGCGTTCCGCGAGCGCTTCATCACCTACAACCTCGACTACTCGCGCGGCTTGCAATCGCTGATCACCCGGCAGTTCCACGCGGTGCCGCAGGATCAGTGGCCGGCACTGGCGCAATCGATGGACAAGGACTTCCAGCCGCTGCACATCGCACTGGCGCGCATCGACGACGCCGGGTTCACCGCCCCCGAGCAAGTGCGCTTGCGCGCCGGGGAAAACGTGGTGCGTATCGGCGATTGGGGATGGCGCACCTTGGCGGTCACGCCGCTGAACGATGACGTCGCCGTGCAAATGGTGGTACCGCCGGATCCGCTGGACGTCAATCTGTTGTACTGGAGCATCAACGTGCTGATCGGTGCGAGCATGCTCGCCTGCCTGCTGCTGTGGATTCGCCCGCACTGGCGCGATCTGGAACGCCTCAAGGGTGCTGCGGAACGCTTCGGCAAGGGCCACCTGAACGAGCGCACGCAGATCCCCGCCAGTTCCAACATCGGCAGCCTGGCCAACGTGTTCGACACCATGGCCGGCGATATCGAAAATCTGCTCAACCAGCAGCGCGACCTGCTGAATGCGGTGTCCCACGAATTGCGCACGCCGCTGACCCGTCTGGACTTCGGTCTGGCCCTGGCGCTGTCCGATGATTTGCCGGCGACCAGTCGCGAGCGCCTGCAAGGACTGGTCGCACACATTCGGGAACTGGATGAGCTGGTGCTGGAACTGCTGTCTTACAGCCGCCTGCAGAACCCGGCGCAGTTGCCCGAGCAGGTCGAGGTTTCGCTGGATGAGTTCATCGACAGCATTCTGGGCAGTGTCGATGAAGAGCTGGACTCACCGGACATCGTTATCGACGTGCTGCTGCACGGTCAGCTCGAACGCTTCACGCTGGATCCGCGCCTGACCGCCCGAGCGATCCAGAACCTGCTGCGCAATGCCATGCGCTATTGCGAAAAACGCATTCAGATTGGCGTGCAGGTCAGCCCCGATGGTTGCGAGATCTGGGTCGACGACGATGGCATTGGCATCCCGGATGATGAGCGTGAGCGGATTTTCGAACCGTTCTATCGCCTTGATCGCAGTCGTGATCGGGCTACCGGCGGCTTTGGTCTGGGCCTGGCCATCAGCCGTCGGGCGCTGGAGGCGCAGGGCGGGACCTTGACGGTTGAAAGTTCGCCGCTGGGGGGGGCGCGGTTCAGGTTGTGGTTGCCTGACATGACTTGACCCGAAACCCGTGGGAGCGGGCTTGCTCGCGAAGGCGGAGTGTCAGTCGACATAAATTAATCTGACACACCGCTTTCGCGAGCAAGCCCGCTCCCACAGGGGGGTTGTGTTGGTCAGATCAGTTGGTTCGACTGAATCAAGCCAACCCCGGCCGTCTGCATCCGCTCCATCGCCGCTGCCAGTGACCCATCCCTGTCAATGGCACGACAGGCATCCAGCACCACGAACGCGTTGAACCCCGCCGCCCGTGCATCCAGCGCAGAAAACATCACGCAGAAATCCAACGCCAGACCGACCATGTACACCGTGTCGATACCGCGCTCCTTCAGATAACCGGCCAGACCGGTGGTGGTGCGCCGGTCCGCTTCGAGAAACGCCGAATAGCTGTCGATGTCCGGATTACAGCCCTTGCGGATGATCAGTTGCGCGTGCGGCAGGTTCAGCTCGGGGTGAAACTCGGCGCCGGCAGTGCCTTGCACACAATGCTCCGGCCAGAGTACCTGCTCGCCGTAGGGCAACTGAATTACCTCGTAAGGCTGGTATCCGGGGTGGCTTGAGGCAAAGGACGCGTGGCCGCTTGGGTGCCAGTCCTGGGCAATCACCACCTGTTTGAACAGGCCACCGAGGCGATTGATCAGCGGCACGATCTGATCGCCTTCGGGCACGGCCAACTGGCCGCCGGGGATGAAGTCGTTCTGCACGTCAATGACCAGCAGGGCGGTGCGGGGTGAAATCTGCATCGGGGCTTCCTCCTTGGATAATCACCCGCTCAGCATAGTGGAGCGGCACTCACGCGCCCAGCTTGTCGACCAGGTGTTTTGCCAGGTCTTCCAGCGCCGGCGCCGGGTTGTGCCCGATCAACATCCACGCATGCTCACCTTCGGTCCAGTACACCACGTTCATTTCGTGGCGCCGTTCGTGCGCCAAAGGCTGGCTGCCACTGTTGGAGCGAGTCACGCACAAGGCCAGCGGCCCGTGTTTCGCATCGAGATAGGTCAGTTGCGCAATCGGCACACCGTCGTACTCGAGCATTTGTGCACGCTTGAGTTCGGCGCCCGGCAACTTCACCAGTGCCGGCGACAGACTCAGCCCCAAGCGTGCATCTACCGCACGCAGTTGCGATCGCTGGCTGGCTTCGTCACTGGGCAGGTGATCGAGGGTTTGCGGCACATACAGTGCCATGTAGTCGCCCACCAGGGCGCGCCAGTTATGCGTTTGCTGCGTTTGCCAGGCGAGAAACAGGCGATCGGCCAACACGCCGCCCGCCAGCAGACTCGCGGCGGCCGCACCGATGAACCAGCGTCTGCTCAGGCCTGGCTGCTGAGGGGCGGGGATGGCATCGAGGCGCGCCTGCAAACGTTCCAGCGGTGCCTGTTGCGCCAGTTCGTCATAGGCATCCTTGTACGGCAGGCTGCTGCGTTCGAACCATTGCACGCGCAGGCTGAGCAACGGGTCGTCGGCAATCGCGCTGTCGAGCTGGCTGCGATACGCGGGGTCCAGCTCGTCATCGAGGTAGGCCACCAGTTGTTCGTCGGAGGGCCTGTTCATGGGTGGTCACCTCCGGTGGTTTTCGGCACGGCTTGCAGGGGCGGATATTCAGCCAGTTTCAGTCGCGCGGTGGCCAGACGGCTCATCACCGTGCCGATCGGCACTTGCAGGATCTCGGCGACTTCGCGGTAGGACAGGCCTTCGACATAGGCCAGGTACACGGTTTCGCGTTGGGTCTCCGGCAACGCATCGACCCGGCGGATCACCTGCGCCGCCATCACATGAGTCTGCGCGGCGTATTCGCCATCGAAGGCCAGTTGCGCGTCGGCATCGACCTGACCGGCGCCCTGACGCACCCGGCGGGCGCGCACTTCGTTGAGCCAGATTGAATGCAAGATGCTCAGCAGCCAGCGATCCATGCGCGTGCCGGCCACATATTGGCCGACACGTTCCAGCGCCCGCACACACGTGGCCTGCACCAGATCCTCGGCCACGTGCCGATTACGCGACAGCAACAGGCCGTAGCGCCATAAACGCGCCAGATGCTGTCCGAGTTCCGCTCTGAATGCCTGATCGCTGACGATGATGGCGTTCCTTTATCTATGTCAGGTTTTCGATGAATCGTTGATGGCTTCAGCCAGGTCCTGGTATTCCTCGCAGGCGGTGCCGCAAATCGATTTGATCTGCTGCAATTGCTCCTGCGCCAGGTCGACGCGACCTTTGATCACATAGGCTTCGCCGAGGTATTCACGCACTTGCGCGTACTGCGGATCGAGTTTCACCGATTGCAGGTAATAGCCGATGCCTTCATCGGTACGCCCCAGTTTTCGCGTGGCGTAACCGCGATAGTTGAGGGCTTTGGCGGTGTTCGGTTGTTGCAGGGTGTCGAGCAGGGCCAGGGCCTCTTCGTAGCGACCGTCCTTGGCCAATCGGTAGGCATAGTCGGTGCGATCGACATCCCGTACGGCGCTGCTGGTCTGCAGCACACATTTCTGTGATTTGCTGTCCCAGACCTGGCCTTTGGGGCAGTTGGGCTTCTGCACGGGCGCGCTTTCATCACCGTTGGCAAACGCCATCGATGCGGACAACACGGTGACCAGCAGCAGCGGGGCGGCGAACATAACGGAACGGATAGTCATGGGCAAGGCTCCACAGAGGGTTATGTTTCACTTTGAACACCACAGCCCGGCATTTTATTCATTGCTTTGTCAGGCTCTGTTCAAGGTACGCGCAAATCGCGGCGTTATGCTCGGCTACGCCCGCCGTCCATCCAGCGCTTTGCCATGCCCCGGCGCTGACACACGAGGAACTGCCATGAAAGATCAGGTCCATCACTCCGCTGCTGCCGGCTACAAGACTGCCGCTGACACCTACATCAAGGGCCGCCCGGACTACCCGCCGCAGGTCAGTCAGTGGCTGACCCAGACGTTGGGTCTGGACAGTCACAAGACCGTCATCGATCTGGGCGCCGGCACCGGCAAGTTCACCGGACGGCTGGCGGCCACCGACGCGCAGGTGATCGCCGTGGAACCGGTGGCGCAGATGCTGGAAAAACTTTCCGCGGCCTGGCCGCAGGCGTTGGCGGTGAGCGGTACCGCGACCGATCTGCCACTGCCTGACGCGTCGGTGGATGCAGTGGTCTGCGCGCAGGCGTTCCATTGGTTCGCGACCCCGGAAGCCCTGACGGAAATCGCCCGCGTGCTCAAGCCTGGCGGCAAGCTTGGGTTGATCTGGAACCTGCGCGATACGCAAGTCAGCTGGGTGCCGAAACTCGACGCGATCGTCAATGCTCTGGAAGGTGATACGCCACGTTATTACACCGGTCTATGGCGCGAGGTGTTTCCGCATCCGGCGTTCGGGCCGTTGCAGTTGCAGCAGTTTCATCATGGACACACCGGCTCGCCCGAGGACGTGATCTTCAATCGGGTGCGCTCCACCAGTTTCATTGCGGCCTTGCCGCAGGCGCAGCGCGACAGGGTTGATGAGCAGATTCGCGCGTTGATTGCCTCGGAGCCGGCGTTGCGTGGGCGGCATGTGCTGACGGTGCCTTATGAGACGGCGGCTTATGTGGCGGTGAAGGGCGGTTAGATCGGCGGTGCAGCCCTTCGCGAGCAGGCTCGCTCCCACAAGGATCGGTGGTGAATGCAGAACTGCGTTCACCGAATATCAATGTGGGAGCGAGCCTGCTCGCGAAGAGGCCAGCCCTGACACTGCATCTCTCGACCCAGTCCCGCATTTGGCCGAACCGCCATCGTGATGCCTTGTTATAGTTCGGGCCTCATTTTCAGCCCGGTAAAGGATCACTGCCATGACTCAATACACCGCCTTCAGCGTCGAACTGGCCGACAACATCGCGCATGTGCAGATCAATCGCCCGGAAAAGATCAACTCGATGAACGCCGCGTTCTGGAGCGAGATCGTCGAGATTTTCCAGTGGATCGATGACACCGATGAAGTGCGGGTGGTGGTGCTGAGCGGCAACGGCAAACACTTTTCCTCCGGCATCGACCTGATGATGCTCGCCGGCGTCGCCAATGAACTGGGCAAGGACGTCGGCCGTAATGCGCGCCTGCTGCGGCGCAAGATCCTCACCCTGCAAGCCTCGTTCAACGCCGTCGACAACTGCCGCAAACCGGTACTGGCGGCGATTCAGGGCTACTGCCTCGGTGGCGCCATCGACCTGATCGCCGCCTGCGACATGCGCTACGCCGCCGAAGACGCGCAGTTCTCGATCAAGGAAATCGATATCGGCATGGCCGCCGATGTTGGCACTTTGCAACGGTTGCCACGGATCATCGGGGACGGCATGCTGCGTGAACTGGCTTACACCGGGCGCACTTTCGGCGCAGATGAAGCGCGCAGCATCGGTCTGGTCAATCGCGTTTACGCTGACAAGGAGCTGCTGCTCGAAGGCGTGATGGACATTGCTCGCGAGATCGCCAGCAAATCGCCAATCGCGGTCACCGGCACCAAGGAAATGATCAGCTACATGCGCGACCATCGCATCGACGACGGCCTCGAATACGTTGCCACCTGGAACGCCGCCATGTTGCAATCCACCGACTTGCGCGTGGCCATGGCCGCCCATATGAGTAAACAGAAACCCGAATTTCTGGATTGAGAAACCATGACAGCTCGCTGGACCACTGCAGTACTGGACACCGATCAACCCGGCGGCTGGGCCGTGGCGCGCAGCCCCGAAGGCTTTCTGTTCGATGACAACGGCGCACTGTTTCCGCGGGAATGGCTCAAGCGTCAAGACCTGTCAGTCCTCACCGAACACGGCATCGGCCATCTCGATGGCGAGCCGGTGTATCTGCTGGAATTGCACAGCTCCAGCGACATGCCGGGCTGCAACTGGAAAGGTCTGCGGGCGTTCATGCTCGAAGGCGATCACACCGTCTATAAGGTGCTGGGCTATGCCGCGCAGATCGGCACCTGGGCGCGTGAACATCGCTTCTGCGGCAACTGTGGGCAGGCGATGACCCAGGTGCCGCGCGAGCGAGCGATGTATTGCCAGCCGTGCGACCTGCGCAGTTACCCGCGGATTTCGCCGAGCATGATCGTGCTGGTGACCCGTGGCGACGAGATCCTGCTGGCGCGTTCACCGCGTTTCGTCACCGGGGTCTACAGCACGCTGGCCGGGTTCGCCGAGCCGGGCGAGTCGGCGGAGGATTGCCTGATTCGCGAAGTACGCGAGGAAGTCAGCATCGAAGTGAAGAACATCCAGTACATGGGCAGCCAGTGCTGGCCGTTCCCGCATTCGATGATGCTCGGCTTCCATGCCGAATACGCCGGGGGCGAGATCGTCTGTCAGGAGGACGAGATCGAGGACGCACAGTGGTTCAACGTGCACGATCTGCCGCCGTTGCCGGCGTCAAAATCGATTGCCCGGTACCTGATCGACGTCTACGTGGCGCGCCGCTTAGGTCACGCTGAACCAGTGTTGCCAGGCTAGGCGCACGGTCAAACCCAATACCACGGTGATGAACACCGGACGAATGAACTTGGCGCCGCCGCTGATCGCGGTGCGCGCCCCGAAGAATGCGCCGACCATCACCGACAGGCCCATGCTCAGGCCGATGATCCAATCCACTTGCCCGGAGAACACGAACACCGACAGCGCCGCGATGTTGCTGACGAAGTTCATGCTGCGCGCCACACCGCTGGCCTTGACCAGGTCGATCGGGTAGAGCAGCAGGCTGCTGACCGTCCAGAACGCACCCGTGCCAGGGCCGGCCACGCCATCGTAGAAGCCGAGGCTGAAGCCTTGGGTCGATTGCCATTTCTTCTTGATCGGTGCGTCGCTGTCCAGCGGCGCTTTGGGCGTGCCGCCGAACAACAGATACAGGCCACAGGCGAAGACGATCACCGGCAGCATCTTGTTCAGCCATTCCGCCGGCAGGTAGTGCGCGACGACGGCACCGGTGAGCGCGCCGACCAGGGTGCCGACGATCGCGTGCATCCACTGTCGAGGGTGGAACAGTTTGCGTCGGTAGAAGGTGAAACTGGCGGTGGCCGAGCCGAACGTCGAACTGAGTTTGTTGGTGCCCAGCACCAGATGCGGTGGCAGGCCGGCAGTGAGCAGCGCCGGGGTGGTCAACAGACCGCCGCCGCCAGCAATGGCGTCGATGAAACCGGCAATGAAAGCGACAAGGGCCAGAACGGCCAGGGTGGTGAGGTCAACGCTGAGTTCGAAAGGCATGGAGTCGGCTTATTCGGCAGGGCGCAGAAGGGCTGCGGGGAAGGGCTGACATGTTACTCATTTCCAAGTGTTGCGGCGACCCGTAAAGCGCCATCGCTGGCAAGCCAGCTCCCACAGAGATCTCTAGTGAACACAAATTTTGCGAACATACCGAAAACCTGTGGGAGCTGGCTTGCCAGCGATGAGGCCAGCTCAGGCACCGCCTATTCAACTGTTGCCCACCCAACACCTCGACAACAAATCACCCTCCAACAATGCAACTCTATCAGCCTCAAGCCCAATAAAACCGGCCCTCTGGACGCTGGCACGCTTGCTGCTCTGTCCCATTGACCTTCCCAATGTCCCGAGGACACGCCAATGAGCAAGCAAGCCGTGAAATTCGCCTACTGGGTGCCGAACGTCAGTGGCGGCCTGGTGGTCAGCAAGATCGAGCAGCGAACCGACTGGGGCATCGACTACAACCGCAAACTCGCGCAACTCGCCGAAGCGGCCGGGTTCGAGTACGCCCTGACGCAGATCCGCTTTACCGCCGGTTACGGTGCCGAGTTCCAGCATGAGTCGGTGGCGTTCAGTCATGCGCTGCTGGCCGCCACCAGCAAACTCAAGGTGATCGCGGCGATTCTGCCGGGGCCATGGCAACCGGCGCTGGCAGCCAAGCAACTGGCGACCATCGATCAACTCACCAACGGCCGGATTGCGGTGAACATCGTCAGCGGTTGGTTCAAGGGCGAATTCCAGGCCATCGGCGAACATTGGCTGGAACACGACGAGCGCTACCGGCGTTCCGAGGAATTCATCCGCTCGCTGCGCGGCATCTGGAGCCAGGACAACTTCAGCTTTCGCGGCGACTTCTACCGCTTCGACAATTACACCCTCAAACCGAAACCGCTGGGCCGCCCGGAAATCTTCCAGGGCGGCAGTTCCCGTGCGGCAAGGGACATGGCCGCGCGGGTTTCGGACTGGTATTTCACCAACGGCAACAGTGTCGAAGGGATCAAGGCGCAGGTCGATGACATCCGGGCCAAAGCGGCGGCCAACAAGCATTCGGTGAAGATCGGCGTCAACGCCTTTGTCATCGCTCGCGACACTGAAGAAGAAGCGCGCGCGGTACTGGCGCAGATCATCGACCAGGCTGACCCGGAAGCGGTTAACGCCTTTGGTGACGCAGCGAAGCAAGCGGGCAGGGCATCACCGGAGGGTGAGGGCAACTGGGCGAAATCGACGTTCGAGGATCTGGTGCAGTACAACGACGGCTTCAAGACCAACCTGATCGGCACGCCACAGCAGATTGCCGAGCGGATTGTGGCGCTGAAAGCGGTGGGGGTGGATCTGGTGTTGGCGGGGTTTCTGCACTTTCAGGAGGAGGTGGAGTATTTCGGCAAGCGGGTGTTGCCGTTGGTGCGAGAGCTGGAGGCTGAAAAGACTGCCGCAGTAGCCTGACCACCACAAAACCAATGTGGGAGCGGGCTTGCTCGCGAAGGCGTCGTGTCAGTCAATATTCATGTAACTGACAAACCGCTTTCGCGAGCAAGCCCGCTCCCACATTTTCGATCTATGTGAACTAGAGACCCAGTTCCGACAGCCCCGGATGATCATCCGGACGCCGACCCAGCGGCCAATGGAACTTGCGCTCGCTTTCCTTGATCGGCATGTCGTTGATGCAGGCATAGCGCTGGAACATCAGGCCGTGCTCATCGAACTCCCAGTTTTCATTGCCGTAGGAACGAAACCAGTTGCCCGAATCGTCGCGCCATTCATAGGCGTAGCGCACGGCAATCCGCGTGTCAGAGTAGGCCCAGAGTTCCTTGATCAGGCGGTAGTCGAGTTCCTTGGCCCATTTACGGGTCAGGAAGGCCTTGGCTTCTTCGCGGTTGTTGGCGAACTCGGCGCGGTTGCGCCATTTTGTGTCGAGGGTGTAGGCCAGCGAAACCTTCTCGGGATCGCGGGAGTTCCAGCCATCTTCGGCCAGACGTACTTTTTCGATAGCCGATTCACGATTGAACGGCGGTAAAGGCGGACGCACTTGGGCAGCAGTCGACATTTTCAGTCTCCCGATCTAATTAACGATTAAACAACGGTTGAGGCTTATTTAAGGCGTTACAGGTCCAATAACTTACGCGCCATGCATTGCGCATTATCAGCGGCACTGTGATCACCCATCACAAGCGCTACGGTAATGGCGCCGTCAATCAGGATCAGCAATTGTCTGGCCAGACGTTGCGGATCTTCGACGCCATGTTCGGTACACAGCTCGCACAGGTAGTCGAGCAGCTTCTGTTTGTGGTCTTTGGCGACCTGGCGCACCGGGTCTTCGGGATCACCGGTCTCGCCACTGGTATTGATGAAAGCACAGCCACGGAAGCCTTCCGAGGCGAACCAGCTTTTGAGCACGGTAAACAGGTTGAGCAGGCGGTCGGCCGGGGTTTCGGCCTGATCGACGGCGCTGCGGTACCAGTGCATCCAGCGCACATCGCGGCGTTGCAGGGCGGCGACGGTCAGCTCCTCCTTGTTGGCGAAGTAGCGGTAGATGCTTTTTCTGGAGACGCCGGCGGTTTTCACCAGAAGATCCATGCCGGTGGCCGCGATGCCACTTTTGTAGATCAACTTTTCGGTGACATCCAGAATGATGTCGCGGGTCGAGGTGTCAGTGATTTCGTTCATGCGGCCAACAGTAGAACGATCGTTCTCCTTTGTCAAGCAGTTATTTTTGTGTCTGCGATACCGCTTTCGCGAGCAAGCCCGCTCCCACATTTGAAATGCGATCCACTGTGGGAGCGAGCCTGCGCGCGAAGGGGGCATTACAGACAGTAACAAGACCCGAACCGGTTGATGGTGTAAGCTCTCGGGTTCTTCGGATTCGACCATTGCGAGCCCTATGCCGTTGCTTTTCAAACGCTCTTTGCTGCCCAAACTGCGCAGCTTTCCGCTGACTGCCGAGGCCGTGACCATTCTGTCCGGCGCCGCCGAGTTCCGTCGTTGCCTGCTGGAGAAAATCGCCGAGGCGACCCGGCGCATTTACATCGTTGCGCTGTATCTGCAGCACGACGAGGCCGGTCAGGAAATCCTCGATGCCTTGCACGCCGCCAAGCTCAAGCGCCCGGAGCTGGAGATCGTCGTGGTGGTTGACTGGCTGCGCGCCCAGCGCGGGTTGATCGGTGCCGGCAAACAGCCGGGCAACTCGGCGTGGTACCAGGAAATGACCCGCACCCATCAGAGTGAAGTGCCGGTCTACGGCGTGCCGGTGCAGACCCGCGAACTGTTCGGCGTCCTGCATCTGAAAGGCTTCGTGATCGACGATTGCGTGGTTTACAGCGGTGCGAGCCTGAACAACGTCTACCTGCACAAGTTCGACAAGTACCGTTTCGACCGCTACCACGTGCTGCACAGCCGCGAACTGGCGGATTCGATGCATCATCTGGTCAAGCACGGCCTGATCGAATCCAAGGCTGTGCATCGCCTCGACCTGCCGAACCTGCCGACCACCCGCAGCCTGCGCAACGACATCGGCGACCTGCGCAGCCGCCTCAAATATGCGGCGTACGACACCAGCGCCGGCAGCACGGCGCACACCGGCCTATCGGTGAGTCCGCTGCTGGGCGTGGGCAAGAACAACCCGTTGAACCGGGTGATTGTCGAGTTGATCGCCAGTGCGCAACAGCAGCTGACGATTTGCACCCCTTATTTCAATCTGCCACTGCCGATCATCCGCGAGGTCAACCGCGCGCTGGCCCGTGGGGTGAAGATCGACATCGTGGTCGGCGACAAGACGGCCAACGATTTCTACATTCCGCCGAGCGAGCCGTTCAAGGTGATTGCGGCGCTGCCGTATCTGTACGAAATCAGCCTGCGGCGTTTTGCCAAGCGGCATCAGCGCAACATCGACAGCGGCCAGTTGAACCTGCATCTGTGGCGTGACGGCGACAACAGCTATCACCTCAAGGGCATGTGGGTCGACCAGCGCTATACGCTGCTGACCGGCAACAACCTCAATCCACGGGCGTTCCGCCTCGACCTGGAAAACGCGCTGTTGATCGATGATCCGCAAGGCGAGTGGCTTGAGCCACGGGCGAAGGAGCAGCAAGAGATCTTCCGCAACACCACGCGGATTGCCAGCTTCCAGAACCTGGAGACTCTGCCGGAGTACCCGGCGGGGGTGGCGAAGTTTTTGAAGCGTGTGAGTCGGGTGCGGATTGAGCGGTTGCTGTACCGGATTTTGTAAACTTTCAGATTATTCGGTGCGGTTAAAACCGCTATCGCGAGCAGGCTCACTCCTACAGGGGAATGCATTCCAACTGTAGGAGTGAGCCTGCTCGCGATGGGGCACTTAAGGCCTCTACATCAATCAGTTCAGACCCAGCTTGCCACGCAATGTGGACAGATCTTCCGCCAAGGTATTGACCGGGCCAACCAGCGCCTTGCGATCGTTGTCCTTCACCTTGTCATAAGTCTCGAAACCACCGTCCTTGGTCTTGTACTTGGCAAGGATCTTGTCCACGGTGGCGAAGTTCTTGTCGACTTTGGCAACAAACGCCTTGTCCTGTTTTTCGATCTGCGGACGGAACAGGTCGACGATTTTCTTCGCGCCGTCGATGTTGCCCTGGAAGTCATACAGGTCAGTGTGACTGTAACGGTCTTCTTCACCGGAGATCTTGGTCGCGGCAACCTCTTCCAGCAGAGCAGCCGCACCACCGACAACTTTCTCCGGCGGGAAGGTCAGGCCGGCGACGCGGGTCTGCAGGTCTTTCACGTCGCTGTCCAGCTTCTCAGCCAGAGCGGTCAGGCCTTCAGTGGTTTTCTCCGAGAACAGCGAATATTCAATGCGGTGAAAACCGGTGAAGTCTTCAGCCTTCACGCCTTTTTCGTGGTCGTCGACGCGCGAGTCGATGGACGCATCAAGGTCACTGAACAGCTCGGCAATCGGCTCGATCGACTCGTAGTAGACGCGGGTCGGCGCGTAGAGCTTTTGCGCGGTGGCCAGGTCACCTTTTTTCACCGCATCGGTGAATTGTTTGGTGTGGCTGCCCAGTTCATCCAGTTGCTCGGTGACGTAGATCTTGTAGTCCGACACCGGGCCGACCAGATCCAGTGGCGCCGTCGCGGCGAACGCCGACAGCGGGGTGTTGAGCAAACCGAGGGTCAGCAGTAACGCGAGTGACGACTTTTTCATGGAGCGGCTCCGAGGTTTTTTATGGTTAGGCAGCTGTTTTGGGTTGGGTGGCGTTGAGCAGCGAGCGACCGATGAAATCCTTGTCGCCGGTGACACCCGGAAGGGTGAAGAAGTAACCGCCGCCGACCGGTTTGAGGTATTCCTCAAGCGGCTCGCCGTTGAGCCGGGTCTGCACGGTGATGAAGCCTTTTTCAAGGTCGGCCTGATAGCAGATGAACAGCAGGCCCATGTCGAGCTGGCCGTTCTTGTTCACGCCGTTGGAGTAGTTGAACGGCCGGCGCAGGATCAGGTTGGCCTGGCTCGCGGCGGTGCGCGGGTTGGCCAGGCGAATGTGTGCGTCGAGCTTGGTCAGTTTGCCTTCCGGGTCTTTGCTGTAATCCGGGACTTCGGTTTCATGGTTGGCGCCAATCGGTGCACCCGTGGTCTTGACCCGGCCGATGATGCTTTCCTGTTCCTGCAACGGCGTACGATCCCAGCGCTCGACAAAATTGCGGATGATCCGCACCGCTTGATAGCTGCCGTGGGCCGCCCACGCCGGCTCATCGCTGCCCGGTTGCACCCAGACAATCTTGTCCATGGCCCTGGCATCGTTTGAATCGGGGTTGGCCGAGCCGTCGCGGAAACCGAGGAAGTTACGCGCCGATTGCGCCGGCACACCCGGTTTCGCCGGAGCTTGCGGCGGCACGCTGCCTTCCTGTTTCCAGCGCACCAGCAGCAGGTCCGGCAGGTTCTTGACGATGTCGCGCAGGGCGTGAATGTTGGTGTCGGCGGTGTTCGAGCAGAATTGCAGGCTCAGATCGCCGTGGCAGCAATCGGCCTCCAGTGCATCGTTGGGGAAGCCGACCATGCGTTGCAGGCGCTTCGGTTTGGCGTCGGCCAGGCCGAAGCGCTCGTCGAACAGCGATTCGCCTACCGAGACGGTGATGGTCAGGTTGTCCGGGGTCACCACCGGGCCGAGGATGCCGGAATCCGGCGGCGGCAGTTTCGGGTCGATCTGCGCCACCGGGCCGCCCTTCATCAGGAACGCGATGCGCTCGTTGAGGGTACGGAACAGCCGCTCAAGGTCTTCGCGATCGCTAGCCAGCACGTCGAACGACACGAACATGCCGGACGCCGGACGCGGGGTGACGATCCCGGTCTGGTGCACGCCGTGGAAATCGTGGCGGTCTTCGGTCTTGTCGCTGCTCGGCGCTTCGGTGACTTGCGCCGGGGTTGCCGCCATGGCCGGGCAGCTCAGGGCCGAACCGGCCAGTGCGACGCCGGCGACACCCATGCCCATCAGCAGGCGGCGACGTTGCAGATCGAGGTTTTGCAATTCTTTCATCGGTATTCGTCTTCTGCTTACAGGCCGGAAAGGCCGAGGGCGGGATCGATGCCATCCAGAGCGTCAGCCAGGGCCTGAGCCTTGTCGGCGATCTGTTTGCGTTGTTCGCCACTGACCATGTCGTAAGTGGCGTAGCCGTCCTTGACCTTGAAGCTGTTCAGTACGCTGTCGAAATCACTCAGCGCCGCGTCGATTTTCGGCAGCAGATCCGGCGCCGACTTGGTCAGCATCGGCCGCAGCAGCTCGACGACTTTGTGCGCGGTTTCCAGGTTGCTGGCGAAGCCGTTGAGATCGGCGTGGCTGTAGCGTTCCTCTTCACCGCTGGCAGCACGCACGTCGGCCAGGGTGTTGAGGTTGCGCACCACGATGCTCACCAGTTGCTCCGGTGGCAGCGATTGGGCCAGCAGTTGTTGCTTGAGCGTGGTGACGTCGGCCAGCAGGCGCTCGGCGACCGGGTTCAAGCCGTCGAGGCTGCGTTGCTGGAACAGTGCATATTCGACGCGGTGGAAGCCGACGAAGGCCGGATCCTGTTCGCGTTTTTCGAAGTAATCGGCGCGGGCATTGATGCTGTTGTCCAGTTCGGCCAGCCGTTGCGCGGCAGGTGCCAGACGCTGGTAAGCGGCACGCGCCGGCAGGTACAGCGCCTGTGCCTGGGCCAGGTCGCCGCCGGCAATCGCCTGATTCAGCGCGGTCACGGCTTTGATCAGCGCGCTGCCCTGCGTCGCCAGATACACGCGGAACTCCGACAGCGGCCCGACGAAGGCGACCATCGATGGCTTGGCCTTGGCGGCAGCATCGGAAGCCGCAGTCGGCGTTACGTGCAGTACGCCACGTGGATTGCTCAGCAGACCGCAAGTGATCGCATAGTCGCCGGGCTGCAGATTGGCGTTGATCACCTGGCTCAGGCCCGGCGCGATGTTTTCGCGCTCTTCGATCACCAGCACGCCGTCGAGGATTTCCCACTCCACCGCCCGGTCAGAACGGTTAACGATGCGGAAACTGGCGCGGCCGGCAGGAACCGTCAGCTCGTTCGGATCACAGCTGTGCGCGTTGATGTTGACCACCACTTCGTCATGATTGTGCTGACGCTTGGCCGCGGCCATTTTCGAGGCGTAGTAGAACAGGCCACCGGCGGCGATCATCACGACCACCGAACCGGCCACCGCCCAGCGCAAGGCGCGGGGAGGCGAGGCCTGAGGAGTATTAGGCTTTGACATGGAGGCCCTTATTGGCTGGAAACGGAAGACGATTTGCCGGCGGCGTCAGCGCTCGAGGCCGGCGCGGCGGGGTAGAAAAACATCACCAGCGCCAGCACCAGATAGATCAGGTACGCACCGAGAGTGCTGACGGTCGGCGCATCCTGATACCCGAACATGCCGGCCAGCACCGAACCCAGCGGGCCGTCCATCGGCAGCGTCGCGCTGAAGTCGAACAGCACGGTTTGCAGGTGGTTCCACGCGCCGGCTTCATGCAGAGCTTGCACCGAATTGGCGAGGATCCCGGCGGCGACCACCAGAATGAACAACCCGGTCCACTTGAAGAACGCCGAGAGGTTCAGGCGCATGCTGCCGCTGTAGATCAGGAAGCCGACAACAATCGCCAGCACCAGGCCGAGCAGGGCACCGATCGGCGCGCCCGGGCCTTCGCTCTGCTGGAACACGGCGAGCAGGAAGAACACGGTTTCCAGGCCTTCGCGAGCCACGGCGAAGAACACCATGGCGATCAGCGCGATCACCTGATGCTTTGACGAGGTCAGGGCGTGATCGAGCGAGGCTTGCAGCGAATGCTTGATCGAGCGCGCAACCTTGCGCATCCAGAACACCATCGAACTGAGAATGCCCACCGCGACGAGTCCGACAATGCCTTCAAACAATTCCTGCTGTTTCTGTGGGAATTCGGCGCTGACCAGTTCCAGGCCACCGCCGACCAGCAGCGCCAGCGCAGCGGCGAGGAAGACGCCGATCCACACTGCCGGCATCCACTGGCCACGACCGGTCTGTTGCAGGTAGCTGGCGATGATGCCAACGATCAGCGCGGCTTCAATGCCTTCGCGCAACATGATCAGAAAGGGAACGAGCATTCGGTGTCCACTAAGTCATTCGAAGAAGTTACAAGTTGTAACATAATGACAACCATTCTCACATGACAATGATTGACATAAACCTGAACGCAAGCTGAACAACCTGTTTTTTGCCACGCACAAATCCCTGTGGGAGCGGGCTTGCTCGCGAAGGCGGCGCGTCAGTCGATAAGGATGTTGCTGACACATCGCCTTCGCGAGCAAGCCCGCTCCCACAGGGGATTCGTGCTGAATTCGCATCCTGCGTTAAGATGCCACTCACTCGAAAACAACAAGGTCTGCCTCGCTCCATGTCGGAAAAAGACACCATTGCCGTTCAACTGGTGCGTGAAGCGCTGCTGCAAAGTTGTGCCCCGGGCGTGGCCACGGATGAAGTCTTGAACAAGGTCGGGATTGCACCGGCCCTGCTGCACAGCGAACAGGGGCGGGTGCCGGCCTCGCAATACGCCAGACTCTGGCGCTTGCTGGCCCGGCGCGGTGATGACGAGTTCTTCGGCATGGACCCACGCAAGCTCAAGTCCGGCAGTCTTGAGTTCCTTTGCCGCAGCGCCATGGCGCAACCGACGCTGGCCACCGGTCTGGGCATGGGCCTGAATTTCCTCTCCTTGATGCTGGAAAAAATGCCCGCGCAATTGGCGCATCAGCAGAGCCTGGCGGAAATCGTCCTGTTCGAAGACGATCCCGAGCCGCGTCGGGCGTTTACCTATTTCACCTACTGGATGATCGTCCACGGCGTGGCCTGTTGGCTGGCGGGGCGGCGGATTCCGATTCTGGCGATCGAACTGCGCTGCGCCGAGCCGGATTTCTGCGACGACTACCGGGTAATGTTCTCGGAAAACCTGCGCTTCGAGCGTCCGCGCACGCGGATGATCTTTGCTGCTGACTGCCTCGACCTGCCGATCAAGCGTACGGCCGAAGAACTGAAACGCTTTCTGGCCCATGCGCCGGCGAACATTCTGGTGAAATACCGCGACCCGGAAAGCCTCGCCAGCCGGATCAAACAGGACCTGCGGCAGCTACCCGCCGAACAGTGGCCGGAGACCGAGGCGCTGGCGCAACAGCTGTGCATGTCCGCCTCGACCCTGCGCCGACGTTTGTCCGAGGAAGGGCAGACCTATCAGGGGCTCAAGGACAGCGTGCGCAAGGAACTGGCAATCAGCTGGCTGGCGGAGCCGTCGATCAGTTTCGTCGAAATCGCGACGCGGCTGGGGTTTGCCGATGCGAGCTCGTTCTACAAGGCGTTTCGCAAGTGGTCGGGGTCCAATCCTGGGCATTACCGCACGCTGATCCTTAATGAAGCGGTCTGATCCGGATTGTTTGTAGCCTGATCAGGCCTCTTCGGGAGCAAGCCCCCTCCCACATTTGAAATGCATTTTTCCTGGTATTTGCAGCCTGCCTGGATTGCTCAGGTGGCCATCATTTGAAATGCATTGTTCCTGTGATGTGCAGCCTGCCTGGCTTACCCAGGTGGCCTTCCATTTGAAATGCATTCCTTCTGTGATTGCAGCCTCCCTTGCTTTTGTGGCTGATCCCTCATTGTGAAATGCAATTCCCTGTGGGAGGGGGCTTGCTCCCGAAGGCGTCAGTCCAGCCTGTACATCTCTCGAACCTTGGCCAAACCAGTCAGCCACTTTGATGGCTTTGACCATTGCCGCCTCCGCGCCGCAGCGCGACTATCCCTGTGTTGTTTACGGTTCCCAGCCTAATAAAAACACCGAGGGATTCTGGCAATGCGCGATTACTTGTCTGCCACCGAACAGTTCAACTATCAGCACACCGTGGACGCTGCGCTCAGCGGCACGCTGGAGGCGCTCAACGCCTGCGTCGAATGTTGCGACCGCCACGCCTTGCCGGGGCGCATTGCGTTGTTCTGGGAGGGCCGCGACGGCGCGAGTGCCACGTACACCTTCAGCGAGCTGCAAGACCAAGCCGCGCGTTTCGCCAATTTCCTTCGCGAACAAGGCGTGCAGAAGGGCGACAAGGTCGCCGGCCTGCTGCCACGCAACATCGAATTGCTCATCACCGTGTTCGCCACCTGGCGCATCGGCGCGGTGTATCAGCCGCTGTTCACCGCGTTCGGCCCCAAAGCCATCGAGCATCGCCTGAACAGTTCCGGGGCCAAGGTGGTAGTCACCGACGCGGTCAACCGGCCGAAACTCGCTGAAGTCAGCGAATGCCCGACCATCGTCACCGTCGGCGGCGCCAAGGGCCAGGGCATCGTCCGTGGCGATTTCAGTTTCTGGGCCGAGCTGGCCAACTATTCCAGCGTTTGCGAGCCGGTGCTGCTGAGCGGCGAAGATCCGTTCCTGCTGATGTTCACCTCGGGCACCACCGGCCCGTCGAAAGCACTGTCGGTGCCGCTCAAGGCGATCGTCGCGTTCCAGAGCTACACCCGCGACGCGGTAGATCTGCGTCCCGAAGATTCGTTCTGGAACGTCGCCGATCCGGGCTGGGCCTACGGCATCTATTTCGGCGTCACCGGCCCTATGTCGATGGGCCATCCGATCACCTTTTACGATGGCCCGTTCACTCTCGAAAGCACCTGCCGGGTGATCAACAAATACGGCATCACCAACCTCACTGGCTCGCCGACCGCGTACCGCTTGCTGATTGCCGGTGGCAACGAGTTCGCCAAGTCGATCAAGGGCAAGTTGCGGATCGTCAGCAGCGCCGGCGAGCCGCTCAACCCGGAAGTGATCCGCTGGTTCGCCGACAACCTCGGCGTAGTCATTCACGACCATTACGGCCAGACCGAACTGGGCATGGTCCTGTGCAACCACCACGGTCTGCAGCACCCGATCCACCTCGGCGCCGCTGGTTTCGCCTCGCCGGGCCATCGCATCGTGGTGCTCGACGAGCACTACAACGAACTCGGTGTCGGCCAGCCGGGCATTCTCGCCATCGACCGCACCCAGTCGCCGATGTGCTGGTTCGGCGGCTACGAGGGCGTGCCGACCAAAGCCTTCGTCGGCGATTACTACCTCAGCGGCGACACGGTGGAATGGAACCCGGACGGCAGCATCAGCTTCGTCGGCCGTAGTGATGACGTGATCACCACCTCTGGCTACCGCGTCGGCCCGTTCGACGTCGAAAGCGCGCTGATCGAACACCCGGCGGTGGTCGAAGCCGCCGTGGTCGGCAAGCCGGATCCGGAGCGCACCGAACTGGTCAAGGCCTTCGTCGTGCTCAACCCGCAATACCGCGCCGAACCGGCGCTGGCCGAAGAGCTGCGGCAACACGTGCGCAAGCGTCTGGCCGCGCATTCGTACCCGCGTGAAATCGAATTTGTCAGCGAATTGCCGAAAACCCCAAGCGGCAAATTGCAGCGCTTTATCTTGCGCAACCAGGAAATCGCCAAGGCTCAAGAGGCCGCGGCGCACAACGTTTCAGCTTGAATCAGGAAGTCAGTCATGCAGATCGAGAACAAGGTTTTTATCGTCACCGGCGGCGCCTCCGGCCTGGGTGCGGCCAGCGCTGAATTGCTGGTGAGTGCCGGCGCCAAAGTGATGCTGGTGGACATGAATGCCGAAGCGGTAGCCGCCCAGGCTCAGCGCCTTGGCGCGCAAAGTGTGGTGGCCGATATCAGCAATGAAGCCGCTGCCGAAGCTGCGGTGCAGGCGACGGTGAAAGCCTTTGGCAGCCTCAACGGTCTGGTCAACTGCGCCGGTATCGTCCGTGGCGAAAAGATCCTCGGCAAGAACGGCCCGCATGCGCTGTCGAGTTTTGCCCAGGTGATCAACGTCAACCTGATCGGCAGCTTCAACATGCTGCGACTGGTGGCTGCGGCCATCGCCGAGAGCGAAGCCAATGCCGATGGCGAGCGCGGGGTAATCATCAACACCGCTTCGGTCGCTGCGTTCGACGGCCAGATCGGTCAGGCCGCGTATTCCGCCTCCAAAGGCGCGATCGCAAGCCTGACCCTGCCAGCCGCCCGTGAACTGGCACGCTTCGGCATCCGCGTGATGACCATCGCCCCGGGCATTTTCGAAACCCCGATGATGGCCGGCATGACCCCGGAAGTGCGCGAGTCGCTGGCCGCTGGCGTGCCGTTCCCGCCGCGTCTTGGCAAACCTGCCGAGTACGCCGCGCTGGTTCGGCATATCATCGAAAACAGCATGCTCAATGGTGAGGTGATCCGTCTCGACGGCGCCTTGCGCATGGCCGCCAAGTAAGGAGGATTTGTCATGACTATTGCCAACGATCCGATTGTTATCGTCAGCGCCGTCCGCACCCCTATGGGCGGTTTTCAGGGCGAACTGAAAAGCCTCACCGCGCCGCAACTCGGTGCTGCCGCGATCAAGGCAGCGGTTGAGCGCGCCGGGGTTGCCAGCGACGCGGTTGATGAAGTGTTGTTCGGTTGCGTATTGCCGGCCGGCCTCGGTCAGGCGCCGGCGCGGCAGGCGGCACTGGGTGCCGGGCTGGATAAATCGACGCGCTGCACCACCGTCAACAAAATGTGCGGCTCGGGCATGGAAACCACCATTCTCGCCCACGACATGCTGCTGGCCGGCAGCGCCGATGTGGTGATCGCCGGTGGCATGGAAAGCATGTCCAACTCGCCGTACCTGCTCGACCGTGCTCGCGCCGGTTACCGCATGGGCCATGGCCGGGTGCTCGATTCGATGTTCCTCGACGGCCTCGAAGACGCCTACGACAAGGGCCGTCTGATGGGCACCTTCGCCGAGGATTGCGCCGAAACCAACGACTTCAGCCGTGAAGCCCAGGATGCGTTTGCCATCGCTTCGACCACCCGCGCCCAGCAGGCGATCAAGGACGGCAGCTTCAAAGCCGAGATCGTGCCGCTGACCGTGACCGTCGGCAAAGAACAACTGCTGATCAGCAACGACGAGCAGCCGCCGAAAGCCAAACTGGACAAAGTCGCCTCGCTGAAACCGGCGTTCCGCGAAGGCGGCACGGTGACGGCGGCCAACTCCAGCTCGATCTCCGACGGTGCGGCGGCACTGGTGCTGATGCGCCAGTCGCAAGCGCAGAAACTCGGGCTTAAACCGCTGGCGGTGATTCATGGTCACGCGGCGTTTGCAGACACGCCGGGCCTGTTCCCGGTGGCACCGATTGGCGCGATCAAAAAGCTGGTGAAGAAGACTGGTTGGGCGTTGAACGAGGTCGATCTGTTCGAAATCAACGAAGCGTTCGCCGTGGTGGCGATGGCGGCGATGACCCACCTGGAAATTCCCCACGACAAGCTCAACGTGCACGGCGGCGCCTGCGCGCTGGGCCATCCGATCGGTGCCTCGGGCGCGCGGATTCTGGTGACCTTGCTCTCGGCCCTGCGCCAGAAAAACCTGAAACGCGGGATCGCGGCGATCTGCATCGGCGGCGGTGAAGCCACGGCGATGGCCGTGGAATGCGTTTATTGAAACAAACGCCAATCCGTGTGGGAGCGAGCCTGCTCGCGAAGGCGTCGTGTCAGTCAATGTTTGCTTAACTGACACACCGCTTTCGCGAGCAGGCTCGCTCCCACAGGGGTTCTGTGTGGTAACCCGGATTTAAGGATTCACCATGATTCCCAACGAAGACCAAACCCAGATCCGCGACATGGCCCGGCAGTTCGCCGAGGAACGGCTGAAACCGTTCGCCGCCGAGTGGGATCGCGAGCATCGTTTCCCCAAGGAAGCCATCGGCGAGATGGCCGAACTGGGCTTCTTCGGCATGCTCGTGCCGGAGCAGTGGGGCGGCTGTGACACCGGCTACCTGGCGTACGCCATGGCCCTGGAAGAAATCGCCGCCGGCGACGGCGCCTGCTCGACCATCATGAGCGTGCACAACTCGGTGGGCTGCGTGCCGATTCTCAAGTTCGGCAACGACGACCAGCGCGAACGCTTCCTCAAACCGTTGGCCAGCGGCGCCATGCTCGGCGCCTTCGCCTTGACCGAACCGCAGGCCGGTTCCGACGCCAGCAGCCTGAAAACCCGCGCACGGTTGGAAGGTGAGCACTACGTGCTCAACGGCTGCAAACAGTTCATCACTTCCGGGCAGAACGCCGGGATCGTGATCGTGTTTGCGGTGACCGATCCGAGTGCCGGCAAACGCGGGATCACGGCGTTCATCGTGCCCACCGATTCGCCCGGCTACAAAGTCGCCCGGGTCGAAGACAAGCTCGGCCAGCACGCCTCGGACACCTGCCAGATTCTGTTTGAAGACGTGAAGGTGCCGGTCGCCAATCGCTTGGGCGAAGAGGGCGAAGGCTACAAGATCGCCCTGGCCAACCTCGAAGGCGGGCGGGTCGGCATCGCCTCGCAAGCGGTGGGCATGGCCCGCGCTGCGTTCGAAGCGGCCCGCGACTATGCCCGTGAGCGCGACACTTTCGGCAAGCCGATCATCGAGCACCAGGCCGTGGCCTTCCGTCTCGCCGACATGGCCACGCAGATCGCCGTCGCCCGGCAAATGGTGCATTACGCCGCGGCCCTGCGCGATAGCGGTCAGCCGGCGCTGGTCGAGGCTTCGATGGCCAAACTGTTCGCCTCGGAAATGGCCGAGAAGGTTTGCTCAATGGCGTTGCAGACGCTGGGCGGTTACGGTTATCTCAACGACTTCCCGCTGGAGCGCATCTACCGCGACGTGCGCGTGTGCCAGATCTACGAAGGCACCAGCGACATTCAGCGCATGGTTATTTCGCGCAATCTCTGACAAGGAATCTTGCCCATGACTTACGAAACGATTCTGCTGGAAAACCACGGCCGCGTCGGCCTGATCACCCTCAACCGCCCACAGGCGCTGAACGCCTTGAACGCGCAACTGGTCAGCGAAGTGAACCATGCCCTCGATGGTCTGGAAGCGGATGCGAACATCGGTTGCATCGTCATCACCGGTTCGAAGAAAGCCTTCGCCGCCGGCGCCGACATCAAGGAAATGGCCGAACTGACCTACCCGCAGATCTACATGGATGATCTGTTCAGCGACAGCGACCGTGTGGCCAACCGCCGTAAGCCGATCATTGCTGCGGTCAACGGCTTTGCCCTCGGTGGCGGCTGCGAACTGGCGCTGATGTGCGACTTCATCCTGGCCGGTGACAACGCCAAATTCGGTCAACCCGAAATCAACCTCGGCGTGCTCCCGGGCATGGGCGGCACCCAGCGCCTGACCCGCGCCGTGGGCAAAGCCAAGGCCATGGAAATGTGCCTCAGCGGGCGGATGATCGATGCGGTGGAAGCCGAACGCTGCGGCATCGTTGCGCGGATCGTGCCGAGTGATGAACTGCTCGACGAGGCGCTGAAAGTCGCCGCGGTGATCGCCAGTAAATCGCTACCGATTGCGATGATGATCAAGGAAAGCGTCAACCGCGCCTTTGAGGTCAACCTGACTGAAGGCGTGCGCTTCGAACGCCGGGTGTTCCATGCGGCGTTTGCCACGCAGGATCAGAAGGAAGGCATGGCGGCGTTTGTGGCCAAGCGGACGCCGGAGTTTCAGGGCAAATAATGCGCTGAGCTGACTGACGCCTTCGCGAGCAAGCCCGCTCCCACAGTGGATTTGTGTACGACACAGATCCCATGTGGGAGCGGGCTTGCTCGCGAAGCTTTTGGCGTTACAACTGATAGTTCTTCAGCTCCCGAGCAATCACCATCCGCTGAATCTCGCTCGACCCCTCGTAGATCTGGGTAATCCGCGCATCGCGGTAGTACTTCTCGACCGGATAGTCTTCCAGATACCCATACCCGCCATGAATCTGAATCGCCGAGGAGCAGACCTTTTCGGCCATTTCCGAGGCGAACAGTTTGGCCTGTGAGGCCTCCGACAGGCACGGTTTGCCCGCCGTGCGCAGGCGCGCCGCGTGCAGGATCATCAAGCGCGCCGCGTTGATTTGCATGTGCATGTCGGCCAGCAGGTTGGCGATGCTCTGGTGTTCGTTGATCGGCTTGCCGAACTGGATGCGATCGCGGGAATACACCAGCGCCGCCTCAAACGCCGCCCGAGCGATGCCCAAGGCTTGCGCAGCAATGCCGATTCGGCCGCCTTCGAGGTTGGACAGGGCAATCGCCAGACCCTTGCCGCGCTCGCCGAGCAGATTGGCCTCGGGAATGCTGCAGTTGTTCAGGGTCACCGCGCAGGTGTCGGAGGCGCGGATGCCCATCTTGTGTTCGGTGCGATCGACGATGAAACCTGGGGTGTCGGTAGGCACCAGGAACGCGGAAATGCCTTTCTTGCCCAGATCCGGGTCGGTCACTGCAAACACGATCGCCAGTTTCGCCCGCTTGCCATTGCTGACAAATTGCTTGGCGCCGTTGATCACCCACTGGCCGTCGCGCAGTTCGGCGCGGGTGCGCAGGTTGTGCGCTTCGGAACCGGCCTGCGGTTCGGTGAGGCAGAAGCAGCCAATCGTCTGGCCACTGGCGAGATCCGCCAGCCAGGTCTTTTTCTGTTCTTCGCTGCCGTAATTCATCACCGGCCCGCAGCCCACCGAGTTGTGGATGCTCATGAACGCACCGGTGGCGCCGTCGCCGGCAGAGATTTCTTCCACCGCCAGCGCATAGGCCACGTAATCGACGTAAGTGCCGCCCCATTCCTCGGGCACCACCATGCCGAGCAAACCGAGTTCGCCCATCTTCGCCACCAGCGCGTCGTCGATCCAGCCGGCCTTTTCCCAGGCTTGCGCATGGGGCGCGATTTCACCACGGGCGAAGTCCCGGGCCATGTCGCGGATCATCACTTGCTCTTCAGTCAGTTCGAGATCGTGCATGGCTCAGCTCCCGCTCTCAGTAAAACCGTGGAAGAAACTCGCGACATGCCCGGCGTCCAGCGCAGCAAGGGTCGGCGGGTTCCAGCGTGGTGTCTTGTCTTTGTCGATCAGCAGGGCGCGCACGCCCTCGATCAGGTCGCCGCGTTCGAACCACTGGCGATCCAGATGCAGTTCGAGGGCGAAACAGTGTTCCAGGCTCAAGTGCCGACCGCGACGGAGCATTTCCAGGGTCACGGCCATCGCCAGTGGCGAGCGGGTCTCCAGCAGGTCAGCGGTGGTGGTCGCCCACTCATGGCTGTCGGCGACGGTGACCGCGCGCAGTTGCTCGACGATGCTCGGCACGTCCGGCAGGGCGAAGAAGTGGTCGATGGCCGGGCGCAGTTTCTCCAGCGGTGCATCGGCCAGGGTTTGCACGCCGTTTTTCGCCAGCAGGCCCTGCAGATCCTTGAGCGGCGTGTCGCGCCATTCCAGGTGATCGAGTTGTTCGTCGAGGCTCGACAGTTTGCTGCTGTCGACAAACCAGTCCGCGAGCCCGCAGTACAACGCATCGGCCGCACGAATCTGCACGCCGCTGACGCCCAGATAGATCCCCAGTTCACCGGGAATCCGCGAGAGGAAATAGCTGCCGCCGACATCGGGGAAATAACCGATCGCCACTTCCGGCATCGCCAGCCGGCTCTTTTCCGTAACCACCCGCAGATCCGCGCCTTGCACCAGGCCCATGCCGCCGCCGAGGACGAAACCGTCCATCAAGGCCAGCACCGGTTTGCGGTAATGATGAAGCGTCAGGTCGAGGGCGTATTCCTCGACGAAGAAATCTTCGTGCAGCGTGTCGCCGCTTTTGAAGCTGTCGTACAGCGAACGAATGTCGCCACCGGCGCAGAACGCCTTCTCACCGGCACCGCGCAGCACCACGGCGTGCACGCTGGCGTCAGTCGCCCAGGCATCGAGTTGCTGCTGCAACTGACGAACCATGTCGAGGGTGATGGCGTTGAGACCGGCGGGGCGGTTGAGGGTCAGGTGACCGATGTGATTGCGAACCTCGGCCAGCACTTCGTCTGGCGTGGCATCCATGGACGGCGTCCGCGGGGATGAAGCCTGAGCAGTCATCACTAACTCCCTGCTTTTATTGTCTTTATTCGAGAAGCTCGCGCGCGAGCGTTGACGGATCGTAACAGTGCAAATTTGCCGTGTACAACCGGGATATGTGCAGGGGGAGTTTGCGTTTTTACCTTAGGGAAAATCGCTATCCGCTGATGTAGGAGCTGCCGAAGGCTGCGATCTTTTGATCTTGAAAGATCGCAGCCTCGTTGCACTCGACAGCTCCTGCAGGGAGTGTGGGATGTCAGGAGAAGACTTTGCCGATGCTGCGGCGTTTGGCGTGCAGTTCGCTGGCGTGGATCAGTTGTTCGAGGTCTTCGGGGGTGACGTCGATGAACGCTTCCATGTCGGCCAATGCCAGTTTCAAATCCTCAGCGGTAATGGCCTGGCTATCGATCGGTGCCAGTGCCGGCGCTGGCTCGGCCGGGCGCTTGGGGTAACGGATGCGCGTCAGGTTGTTGTAGGCCAGGGCGCTGAGCAGCATGCAGGCGGCGGCGAGCATCACCGGTTCCATGGCTTTCCAGTCCATGGCGATGGTGGCCGGATCGGCCAGCACCAGCGTCAGCGCCAAGGCGCCGGCCGGTGGATGCAGGCAACGCAGCCAACACATCAGGATCAGTGCCATGCCCGCCGCCAGGCAGGCGCTGCCGAGGGTTCGGCCGAGGACGTGGGCCACCAGCAGCGCGACCACGCTGGCGCACAGGTAGCCGCCGATGATCGACCAGGGTTGCGCGAGGGCGCCCGATGAGACGGCAAACAGCAACACCGCTGAAGCGCCCAACGGCCCGATCAGGTGATACGCGACCTCAATGCCGAACACCTGACTGCACGCCCAGACGCTGAACAAGGTGCCCAGCGCCATGCCGATGGCGGCGCGGCTCCATTCGGTGGGGCGGGTGTTGATGGCGGCGGGCAACCAGCGAGCGAGCATGTGAATCGGGTCCTTGCAGTAAATTCGGGGCAAAAAAAAGGACTTGTCCGTTTCGGAAAGTCCTCGAAGCGTTCCAACTATTGGGGGAGGAACGCGCACAGTGTGCCGTGCAAAGTCGATGCTGACAAATTCATATAAATGCTGCTTCAGTGCATTATTTTTGAGTTGTCGCCACGCGGCGTCCACTGACGAAACACAAGTACCCACCCAACGCCGCCAGAGCACTCAAGGCATAGAACATGCTCGGCGCCGGCGTGTGCATCAGCAGAAACCCGCACATCACCGGACTCAGCGCGCCGCCCAGTGCCGCGAGGTTCTGCGCACCGTAGTAACTGCCGCGCAGCTCTTCGGGCGCGAGGGTGTCGACGAAGAGGAAATCCGCCGGATAGATGATCATCTCGCCGAGGGTGAAGATGAACATCGCCACGCACCAGCCGACCAGACTGTCGGCCAGGCTGAAGCCGATCAGGCCGACGATGAACAACGCGGTGCCGCCGGCAATCCAGAACCGCAGGTGCTCGCGCTTGAGGAAGCGCCCGATCTGGTATTGCAGCAGGATCACCGTGATCGCGTTGCAGGCGAGCAGGGCGGCCATGGTGTCGAGGGTCTGTTCCTGCGTGTGGGTCACCAGCAGATACTGCGACAGGTACAGGGTGAAGCGCCCGTGAACCAGGGTGCTGAGCAAGCAACCGAGGGTAAACAGGATCATCGTGCGGTCGTTTTTCAGGATGATCAGGGTGTTCAGGAAACTCTGCGGGGGGCTGGCCTGCGACTCCGGACTGGCCTCGCGGGAGACGCCCAGCAGCAGGAAAACGCTGCCAGCGGCAATCAGCCCCGCGACGATAAACGGCGCTGAAGGCTGAACCCCGGCAATCACCACGCCGATCATCGGGCCGACGGCGTAGCCAATGTTGGTCAGCGTGTAGTTCAGCGAAAACGCCTTGACCCGCTGGCCGACCGGCAGGTTTTCACTGAGCATCGCTTTGGAACAGATCAGGAACAGCGCCGACGCCGTTTCACTGATGATCAGCACCAGCGTGACCAGGTACAGATTCTGCGCGAAAGTCAGCAGCATCAGGCCGACACCGCTGGAAAGCATGGTCAGGATCAATAGTTGGCGCTTGTCGAGTCGATCGATGATGTAGCCGCCGTACAGCGATAACAGCGTGGCACTGAACACGGCGATGCCCAACAGCAGACCGACGTCCTGCGGGTTGAGGCCCAGTTTGTTGCTGAGAAACAAGGTCAGCAGCGGACTGATCAGGGCACGGCTGATGACGATGCTCAGCGAGGTGATCATCAGTCGGCGGATCAGGCGGGAGTAGGTGGCCACGGCAGTGCAAATGTCCTTATTTTTATGATGAGAAACCTTGTGGGAGCGAGCCTGCTCGCGAATACCGAGTGTCAGGCGCCAACCCAGTTGACTGACAGGACGCTATCGCGAGCAGGCTCGCTCCTACAAGGGATTTGTCCTGTCAGGGCAATATCAGGTGCATGGCGCAGCGTCGCTCGGCGGCAAAGCCATGCTCGATTTCTTTCTGCAGAGCATCGAGCAAATGCGCTGCGTGCTCACCGGGTGCGACTTCCACAAACCCCATCCGCTGATAAAACGGCGCATTCCACGGCACGTCGCGAAACGTGGTCAGGGTCACCGCGCGCAATTGCTCATGGCGGGCATGTTCGATCGCAGTCAACACCAGTCGACGACCCACGCCTAGCCGCTGAAACGCCAGGCTGACGGACAGTTCTTCAATGTGCAGTTGGTTGTCGAAATCCAGCGCGCGGATAAACCCTGCGAGTTGCGCCGAGGTGTTTTCGGCGACCCAGACGTAGGCATTGTCGATGGCTTGGCGGTGTTGCGCGGCGCTTGCCACGTCGGTGTCGGCAAGCCAGGCGAGGGTCGGATCTGTGCGAAACAGCTCGGCGGCCGAGCGTTCGATGGCGGGGAGGGCGTCGGCATCATTCTGCCGCGCCCGGCGTACAACAAAACTCATGGTAAACAGTCCCTGTAGAAGCTGCCGCAGGCTGCGATCTTTTTCCTGAAAGCACAAAAGATCGCAGCCTCAATCAGTTCCTACAAAGGCTTCAGATACAACAGCACGTAATCGTTCTTGTCGAAACGCCCGGTCAGCACCGGTTGCAGGCTGGCCAGCGAGGTGCCTTGCAGCGATTGCAGGTCCTTGCTGTCCATCATCAACCAGGCCGGGGCTTTGAGGGCTTCGAGTTGCTGTACCGTTTCGGTGAACTGCGGTTGCAGGTCCTGCTCGACATTGACCATGAACTTGATCGCTTTGGCGTCTTTGCCCATGCCGTGCAGCACCAGCGGGGCCGGGTTCTGCTGCACCTGCGCGAAGGCAGCACGACTGAACGCCTGCGTGTCGTACAGACGTCGCTCCACCGGTTCGAACACCGCGGCATACACCGTCCACAAGGCTAACACCGAGCACAGCGCCAACACTTCGGCGCGCCAGCGCGGGATCATCAGACGCGACAACGCGAGTAATTGCAGAACGCCGAGCACGACCAGCACCAAGGTGATGCCGTCGAGTTGCTCGGGAAAGCGGCGCTTGGCAACCAGCAGGGCCACCATCAACAGCCCCGGCGTCACCAGCCAGATACCTTGAATCACCCCACGCAATACGCGGAACACTCGCCCGTGCAACACCTGGAACGGGTATGCGGCGATGATCGCCGCCATCGGCAACATCGGCAGCAGGTAACGCGCCTTCTTCGCCTGTGGAATCGACAAGCCGACCATGACGATCAGCCCGGCGGCGGCGCAATATTGCACCAGACGCAACGCTGGCCCGCGCTGATGCGGTTTGCTCAGCCAGGTCGCGGCCAACGCCAGGATCGCCAGCGGATACGCCAGTGCGTAATTGCCCATCGAGCTGGTGAAGTAATACAGCGAACCGCTGACGCCTTCGCTGCCGTCCATGCGCCCCATGAACTGCATACGAATCACGTCCTGCAGGAAGGCTTCGCCACCGCTGAGTTTCGCCAGCCACAACAGCAGGCCGACACACGCTGCGAGTAACACAGAAGCGATCACGCCGAACACGAAGAGGCGTTTCCACTCACGGTTGAGCAGGTAGTAACTGCAGAGCATGCCGGTCGGTACCACCAGGCCGATAGGCCCGCGAATCCCGAAGCCCAGCAACAACAGGACAAAGATCAGCGGCCAGCGCCGGCGCGAACCGAAGTGGTCGTGCGCGTAGCCCAGGTAAAACACCGACAGCGCCACGGCGGCGAGTATCAGGTCTTGCGACACCGCGCGCACTTCGGTGACAAAGGTGCTGGTGAGCATCAGCAGCGCAATACTGATCAGCGCCCAGCGCTGCGAATGCACCGCCAGCAACCGATACATCAACGTCACGATCACGCCGCCGGCAATGGCGCTCGGCAGCCATGCCGTGAGGGTGTTGACCGCGCCAAAGGGCAACGACAACAACCAGATGAACAGCGTCGAAAGCGCCGAATAGTCGGCATACGGCTCACCGTAAGTGGTCGGGAATACCGTTGGCCCGTGTCGCAACATTTCCTGGGCAAACAGTACGAAACGTGAATCGAAGCCAATGGGCGCCTGTCCGTAAACCCCGGCGATGAACAGCAACAGTGCCAGCAGCCCTGCGATCAGGGACTGCCGGCGGATGACAGGCGACAACGTGATCAAGCGACGTCCGCTTTGTCAGACCATTGCTGCAGCGGCATCGGCAGTTTGCGCGAATCACCACGGCCGATCGGGAAGTACTTGAAGCCATTGCGCGCCAGACGCTCGGCGTCGTACAGGTTGCGGCCGTCGAAAATCACTGGGGCTTTCAGGCGTTGCTCGATCAGGTCGAAATCCGGCGCCTTGAACTGCTGCCATTCGGTGCAGATGATCAGCGCATCGGAACCCGCCAACACCGATTCCGGAGTGCCCATCAGCATCAGTTTTTCTTCGTTCGGATACAGATGCTGGGTTTCCTGCATCGCTTCCGGGTCGAACGCGCGCACGCTGGCGCCGGCGGCGAACAGCGAATCGAGCAGTACGCGGCTCGGTGCGTCGCGCATGTCATCGGTGTTTGGTTTGAACGCCAGGCCCCACAGGGCGAAGGTCCTGCCGCGCAGGTCACCCTTGTAGAACGCGTTAATACGGTCGAACAGCTTGTGCTTCTGCCGCTCGTTGATCGCTTCGACCGCTTGCAGCAGGTCGCTGGAGCAATGCGCCTGTTCGGCACTGTGGATCAGCGCGCGCATGTCTTTGGGGAAGCACGAACCGCCATAACCGCAGCCGGGGTAGATGAAGTGGTAACCGATGCGCGTGTCGGCACCGATGCCCTGACGGACCGACTCGATGTCGGCGCCCAGGTGTTCGGCCAGTTCGGCGATCTGGTTGATGAAGCTGATCTTGGTCGCCAGCATGCAGTTGGCGGCGTATTTGGTCAGCTCGGCGCTGCGCAGGTCCATGAACATGATGCGGTCATGGTTGCGGTTGAACGGCGAGTACAGGTCGCGCATCACATCTTGCACTTCGTCACCTTCGCAGCCGATGACGATGCGGTCCGGACGACGGCAGTCGGCCACCGCCGAACCTTCCTTGAGGAACTCCGGGTTGGAGACGATATCGAACTGCAACTCACGACCGGCCTTGTCCAGCGCGGTTTGAATGTGCGCACGCAGGGTGTCGCCGGTGCCGACCGGTACGGTGGATTTTTCCACCAGGATCAGCGGCTGCTCACGGTGGCGCGCCACGGCGTCACCTACCGACAGCACGTATTTCAGATCGGCCGAGCCGTCTTCGCTGGACGGTGTACCCACGGCGATGAACGCGACGCGACCGTGTTGTACAGCGAGTTTTTCATCGGAAGTGAAATGCAGGCGGCCGGAGTCCAGGCCTTCGCGCACCAGGCTCGACAGGCCCGGCTCGAAGATGCTGACGTGCCCCTGGCGCAGCAGTTCGACTTTCTTCTGATCGATGTCCATGCACACGACGTCGTGACCGACTTCGGCCAACACGGCGGCCTGCACCAGGCCAACATAACCGCTACCAAATACTGTGATTTTCATGGAGCACTCCTGAATTCGGGCGCACGAGACGGACGAGTGTTAATAGTGATGACCCCGAGCATGACCAGTGCCACGCCCAGCGATTTAGTGAAACTGAACGATTCGTTGAACAGCGGCAGACTGGCCGCCAGCAGGTACACCAGCGCGTAGCTGATGCTCAATAGTGAATAAGCCCGGCCCAGCGGCAGATCGCGCAAGGCCGCGAGCCAGCAGAGCATCGACAGGGCGTAGGCGAAAATCGCCGCCACCACCACGGCCAGTGCCGACAGATCGACACTGCCGGCGCTCAGCACCGTCAGCCATTGTTCCGGTTGCGGCAGGCGCGTCATGCTCCAGCGCATGCCCAGTTGGGCGCCACTGACCAGCATTACGCTGCCCAGAGCAAAACCGATACCACGTGCCTTGTTCATGACTGTTGCCCCAGTAAAACTACGCCGCCGATCACCAGCGCCACGCCCAGCCAATGCTGACGGTCGATGGGCTCGCGAAAAACGAAGCGAGCGATCAGGGTGATCAGCACGAAGTTGAGGCTGAGCATCGGGTAAGCGATGCCCACTTCAAGACGTTGCAACACCAGCAGCCAGACCAGCAGCCCGCTGCCGAGAGCAAACAGCGCCAGCCACAACCATGGCGAACGCAGTTTGTCGGCCCAGGACGAATCAACGCCGCGCCAGCTCTCCACGGCGAATTTCTGCGCGACTTGCCCCAGGCACGTCAGCAGACACGCCGTCAGTAACAGCAACCAACTCATGACGGATCCTTGGGCAGCACCATGATCACCAGATTGCCCGACTCATAACGGGTACCGTCCTTGGGCAGCAGGTCCAGCTCTTCGAGCTCGTCCTGACCCTTGACACGCATCAGCACGCCGACCGAGCCGCTGCGGCGCGCTTCACGTACCCATTGTTGAACGTTGTCCTTGGTGAGTCGGCGCTCGGCGCCTTCCGGGTAGGAAAGACCGTATTTGAGTTCGCCGACCGTGTTGTACAGCGCGACCTCTGGTTGTTTCATGCGCCAGGCCAGCGCTGCCGCCGCACCCAGATCATTGCTCAGCAGATGCGTGGCGCCGGACAGCTCGGTGACGTGGTGCCGGATGAACTGATCCGGGGTTTTGTTGGCCACCACCGACTTGGGCAATGCCGCCGGTAGGATCCCGGCCAGCAACAGACTGCCCAGCGCCGGTGCCGCCCAGCACTGCAACGGCAGGAACGCTTGCGCCAGGTTGGCGATGATCCAGCCGATCAGGGCGATGAACACCAGTACCAGGCTGTGCAGTTCGTGGTCGTACACCGGTTTGTTCAATTGCAGGTAAACCAGTGCGATCAGCGTGACCACACCCAGCAACAGGTTCAGCAGGCCGTTGATCCCCAGTGCCCGACCTTGTTCCAGACGCAGGCGATCAGCCAGCGCATTACCCAGCAGCAATGCCAATGGCAACAGGCACGGCAGAATGTAGGTCGGCAGCTTGCCGTTGCTCAGGCTGAAAAAGCCCAGCGGCAGCCACAACCACAACAACAGAAAGACCATGTTCGGCTGGGCCCGGGTTTGCCAGGCTTGCTTGAACGCGGTCGGCAACAGGCCAACCCACGGCAGACTGAATGCCACCAGCAGCGGCAAGTAGAACCACCACGGTGCATCGTGCTGCGCATCGTCACCGGCAAAGCGGCGGATGTGTTCGTGCCAGAAGAAGAACCGCCAGTAATCCGGTTCTTGTGCGTGCACCGCCAGCGCCCACGGCAAGCTGACGATGATCGCGATGGCGATCGCCACCGGACCGAACACCAGCAGTTCGCGCCAGCGTTTTTGCCAAAGCATCCACGGCAACGCGATCAGTACCGGCAGCAACCAGGCGAGAAAGCCCTTGGTCATGAAGCCCATGCCGCAGGCCAGCCCCAGCAGCGCCCACGCGCCCAGCCGTTGCCCGGTGCTGCGGCTGTCGAGCGCAAACCACAGCGCCACCAGACTCAGGTTGACCCAGAAGGTGAATTGCGGATCGAGGTTGGCGTACCCGGCCTGACCGGCGACGACGGTGAAGCTCATATAGAGCAGGGCGCAGACGAAGCTCTTGCGCGGATCGTTCCATAACCTGCGCGCGACCAGGTAGGCCAGCAGCACACTCAAAGCCGTGCTGAGGGCCGACGCGAAGCGCACGCCGAACAGGTTCTGTCCGAACAATTCCTGGCCGATGGCGATCATCCAGTAGCCGGCAATCGGTTTCTCGAAATACCGCAGCCCCATGAAATGCGGCGACACCCAATTGCCACTGAGCATCATGTCCTGGCTGATCTGTGCGTAACGGGTTTCGTCGGGGATCCACAGGCCATGGGTGCTCAATGGCAACAGATAGGCCAGCAGACAGAGGCCGACCAACAGCGGCAGTGCCCAGCGTCTGGTCATGCGCCTTGCACTCCCAGCCAGCCTTCACGGCCTTCGAGCACACCGCGTTGCACGCGGCCCACGGGCAGGGTGTTGAAAAACTCGGGCAACAAGTCGCCCAAGGGTTTGAAGTCAATGTGGCGCTGGCGTGCATCGGCCAGCAACTGGCGAAAATCCTGAGCCATCAGAATCCCTTCTACTTCGGCATGAATGGTGTAGACGTTGAGTGCTTGCGACTGGAACCGGTCGAGGATGAAGGCGTTGAAGTCCTTCGCCGCCACGTGCGGGCCGACGACTTCGTCGAAGGTCGGCAGGTCCACCGGAATCTGCGGAGTGCCCAGCGAACCGTCCGCCAGCAGCGGACGGAACAGGCTCTGCCCGCGGCAATCGCTGTTATAGCGAAAGCCGAAGGTCTGCTTGGCCTCGATCACGCGCTCGTCCGCACGCCAACCGGCGGCGGCCGAACACTGGATCTTTTCGCCGAGGATGTCGCTCAAGGTATCGACGCCGCGCCGGATCTGTTCGATCAGTTGCGCGTCGCTCCAGCGCCCGGCGTTGGCCTGCCAGCCATGGTGATCCCAGGCGTGCAGGCCGACTTCGTGACCGGCGTCCCGGGCCTGACGCATCAGGTGCCCGAGATCACGGCCAATCGGTTTGCCGGGCCAGGCAGTGCCGGCCAGCAAAATGTCCCAGCCGTAGAGGCCGGCAGCGTTGGAGCGCAGCATTTTCCAGAGGAACTGCGGGCGGATCAGGCGCCACAGATGCCGACCCATGTTGTCCGGGCCGACACTGAAGAAAAACGTTGCCTTGACCTGCGCCTCGTCGAGCATCTCCAGCAGCCGCGGCACACCTTCTCGGGTGCCACGGTAGGTGTCGACATCGATACGAAGACCTGCCTGCATTACTTCTTGTCCGCGATTTCGAGCATGGCTTCACGCAGGAAGAAGTCCAGGGTGTTGCCGATGGTCTCGCGCATTTCCACGGTCGGCTCCCAGTTCAGCAGGCGCTTGGCGTTGGCGATGCTTGGCTTGCGGTGTTCCACGTCCTGGTAACCGGCACCGTAGAACGCCTTGCTTTCCACGTCGCGGAAACCGGCGAACGGCGGGAAGTTGTGGCGCAGCGGGTGCGCTTCGAACTGACGCAGCAGCTCTTCGCCCAACTGACGGATGCTGGCTTCGTTGTCCGGGTTGCCGATGTTGATGATCTGGCCGTTGCAGACATCGTTGTCGTTGTCGATGATCCGCGCCAGGGCTTCAACGCCGTCAGCGATGTCAGTGAAGCAACGCTTCTGCTCGCCACCGTCGAACAGACGGATCGGCGTGCCTTCCACCAGGTTGAGGATCAGTTGGGTGATGGCGCGGGAGCTGCCGATACGGGCCGAATCCAGACGGTCCAGACGCGGGCCCATCCAGTTGAATGGACGGAACAGGGTGAAATTCAGGCCCTTGGCGCCGTAAGCCCAGATCACGCGGTCCAGCAGTTGCTTGGAGACCGAGTAGATCCAGCGCTGCTTGTTGATCGGGCCAACGATCAGGTTCGAGCTGTCTTCGTCGAAGTTCTTGTCCTGGCACATGCCATAGACTTCGGAGGTCGACGGGAAGATCACGCGCTTGTTGTACTTGACGCAGTAGCGAACCAGTTTCAGGTTCTCTTCGAAGTCCAGCTCGAATACGCGCAGCGGGTTGCGGGTGTATTCGATCGGGGTGGCGATGGCCACCAGCGGCAGGACCACGTCGCACTTCTTGATGTGGTACTCGATCCACTCGGAGTGAATGCTGATGTCGCCTTCGACGAAGTGGAAGTTCGGGTGGCTGCGCAGACGGTCGATGGCGTCGGAGCCAATGTCCAGACCGTAGACTTCGTAGCGGTCGTCACGCAGCAGGCGCTCGGACAGGTGGTTACCGATGAAGCCGTTGACACCGAGGATCAGCACACGAGTGCGACGTGGCGCACGACCGGATTCGGCGCCGCGCAGCAGCGAGCCATCGACCAGACCCAGTTCGTTGGCCAGTTGCGGGCCGCTGAGGTACAGGCCGTTGTCGTTGCGCTGACCGGCGTTGATCACCAGCGAGTCCTGACCGCAGGCAATGCGCAGCGGATCGACGCTGATCACGCGGCCTGGCGCCTGGCCTTCGTTGCCCTTGACGACGTCGGCGCTCCAGACGATCAGTTTGTGCTCGCCCACGGCGCAGAACGCGCCCGGGTAAGGGCGGGTGACGGCGCGCACCAGGTTGAACAGTTCTTCGGCCGGTTTGGCCCAGACCAGTTTGCCGTCCGCCGGGGTGCGACGACCGAACACGGTGGCTTTCGATTCGTCTTGCGGGGTTTCAGTGATCTTGCCTTGCAGCATGTTCGGCAGGGTGTCGCGCAGCAGGTCGCTGGCGGCGGTGCGCAGTTTGGCGTGCAGGGTCAGGCCGGTGTCGCTGCGGTCGATGGCAACGCGCTGCTGGGCAACGATGGCGCCAGCATCAGCGCGCTTGACCATACGGTGCAGGGTGACGCCGGTTTCGGTTTCGCCGTTGACCAGCACCCAGTTCGCCGGAGCGCGGCCGCGATAGCGTGGCAGCAACGAACCGTGCAGATTGAACGCGCCTTTTTTGGCCAGGGCCAGCAGCGGTTCGCTCAGCAGGTTGCGGTAGTAGAAGGAGAAGATGTACTCCGGGTCCAGCTTGGCGATGCGCTCGATCCACAGTGGGTGGTTGGCGTCTTCCGGCGCGTGGACCGGGATGCCTTTGTTGGCGCACAGCTGTGCAACCGAGGCATAGAACGCGTTTTCTTTCGGATCATCGGCGTGAGTGAACACTGCTGCAATGTCATAGCCGCTGTTGAGCAGGGCTTCAATGCCGGCGCAGCCAATATCGTGGTAAGCGAAGACAACAGTTTTTGCACTCATGAGAGAACCTGATCGGAAGTGGAAGAAGTAGCGGTAGAAGAAAGACCATCAACGGTGACGGCAGGGGCCGGATCGGCCGGCTGGCTGCGCAACACCTTTTCGATGAAGAAACGTGGACGGGCGCGCACATCGCTGTACATGCGGCCGAGGTATTCACCCAGCAGGCCCATGCCGATGAATTGGCCACCGGTGAACACGAACAGCACGGCGAACAGCACGAACATGCCGTCACCGGCCCAACCGGCACCGAAGGCCAGACGCAAGACAATCAACGCAATCGCGAACAGCACGCCCAAGCCGGCCATGGCGAAGCCGACGATGCTCAACAGACGCAGCGGGGTGGTGGTCATGCAGGTGACCAGATCGAACATCAGGTTGATCAGGCGCATCGGGCTGTATTTCGAGTCGCCGTGTTCACGCTCGGCGTGGGCCACGACGATTTCGGTGGTGTGACGGGCGAAGCTGTTGGCCAGGATCGGGATGAACGTGCTGCGTTCGCGGCAGGCGAGCATCGCGTCGATGATGGTGCGGCGGTAGGCGCGCAGCATGCAGCCGTAGTCGCTCATGGCGACGCCGGTGGAGCGCTGCACGGCGAGGTTGATCAGCTTCGACGGATAACGGCGCAGCGCCGAGTCCTGACGATTGCCGCGCACGGTGCCGACCACGTCGTAACCTTTTTCGGCCTCGGCCACCAGCCGCGGGATTTCTTCCGGCGGGTTCTGCAGGTCGGCGTCGAGGGTGATCACCACGTCGCCCTTGCACTGTTCGAAACCGGCCATGATCGCGGCGTGCTGACCATAGTTGCGGTTGAGAATGACCGCCACGAACGGGCTGTTTTCACGCCCGGCGGCTTCTTCGAGCATGTTCGCCGATTCGTCGCGGCTGCCGTCGTCGACCAGCACGATTTCGAAATCGTGATTCAGTTGGCGGCAGGCCGCCTCGGTACGACGCAGCAGCTCGGGCAGGCTTTCCTGTTCGTTGTAGACCGGGATGACGATCGACACGCTACGGATTGGATAAGGTTTCACAGGCGTTTTTCCATGATTTGAGCGATGGCACCGACCACCCGGTCAAGGTCTTGACCGGTCATGTCGGGGAACAGCGGAATCGAGCACAGCCGCGCCGAGTTCCATTCGGTGTTGGGCAGGTACAGGTCGGGGTCACGCTGGCGATACCAGGTGTGCAGGTGGGTGGCGATGAAATGGATACCGGTGCCGATGCCCTGATCCTGCAACGCCTTCATGAACGCTTCGCGGTCCATGCCGCAACGCTCGCTGTCGATGCGCAGGATGAACAGGTGCCAGGCGTGTTGCTGGGCATAGGCGGGCAGGGCCAGCGGTTGCACCGGCAGGCCTTCGAATTTTTGCAGGTAGCTGGTGGCCAGTTCGGTGCGCCGGGCGTTGATTTCGTCCAGACGTTGCAACTGCACCAGGGCAATCGCGGCGTTGATGTCGGCCAGGTTGTACTTGAAGCCCGGTTCCATCACTTGCGCCTGCGGCTTGCGGCCACCGGTCAGACGGTCATAGGCGTCAACGCCCAGGCCGTGGAATTTGAGCATGCGCACGCGGCTGGCAAGGGCTTCGTCGTCGGTGACGAACATCGCGCCTTCGGCACAGGTCATGTTCTTGATCGCATGGAACGAGAAGATCGCCGTGCCTTGCGAACCGACGTGGCGCCCCTTGTAGCGGGTGCCGGCGGCGTGGGCGGCGTCTTCGATGACCGGGATGCCGTGCTTGTCGGCCAGGGCGTACAGCGGATCGAGATCGAATGCAGCGCCGGCATAGTGCACCGGAATGATTGCCTTGGTCCGCGGAGTGATGGCCGCTTCGATGCGCGCAGCGTCGGTCATCAGCGTGTCGCGGTCGACATCGACAAACACCGGTTTGGCGCCCAGCAGGGAGATCATGTTGGCGGTCGAAACCCAGGTCTGCGACGGGGTGATGACTTCGTCGCCCGGGCCGATGCCCAGGGCCAGCAGCGTGATGTGCATGCCGCCGGTGGCCGAAGACAAGGCCACCGCGTGCTTGCAACCCACGTACTGCGCAAACTGCTCTTCGAGTGCCTGGTTTTTCGGCCCCGTGGTGATCCAGCCCGAGCGCAACACCTGCTCGACAGCGGCAATTTCCTCATCGCCAATACTTGGGCGGGAGAAGGGGAGAAACGCCTGACTCATGGGCACCTCATTACAAAAAAAATAAAGGATGGATTCACGCGGTTATTGGATCCAGCCTCAGCGTAGACACAGAAAAGCGCTCCTGCATCAATAACTTGGCAAAAAAAGCATGACGTCGGGGATTGATTGACTTTTCACGATTTGCCCGGCAGGTTGGGGCATAGCCACTACCGAACCTATGGGAATTAAGGTTATGCCGGTTTTTGTGAAAGGAACATGAAAAACCGGTTGGCGAATCGTTTATCTGTCACTTATACAGCCGCTGTTCAGGCTTCTGCCGTCCATCGCAGTTTTTTGTCGGACAGTGCCGCTCAAGTACCTTCTTTACTTCAAGTACATTGCATTTGTTAGTTGTTGTAGTGCTGTACATTTTTTACTCAAGGTTTAACGTTTGATTGATTTAGTTGCTGCAACCCCCGACGCTCCAAAAACCAACCCGATGAGCCTGTACCTCGCGCGTTTGGCGCCCTCCAGCCAACTGACCATGCGCTATGTGCTGCAAGATGCGGCCGATCGCCTGGGCTTTGAAGACATGAATGTCGAAGAGATTCCCTGGCATGCCTTGCAACCGGAAGATGTTGTAGCGCTGGTCGCTGCATTACGCGCAGACAACTACGCACCGAACACTTCTTCGTTGTATGTGAATGCGGTGCGCGGGGTGATGAATGAGGCCTGGCGCATGAGTCTGATCAGCCAGGAACATCTTCTGAAGATGCGTTCGGTCAAGGGCATCGCCGGCACGCGGCTGTCTCAGGGGCGCAATCTCAAGCGCACGCTGATACACGAACTGATGGAAGTCTGCGCCGCCGATCCACGCCCGCAGGGCCTGCGTGATGCGGCAATCATCGCGTTGCTGTACGGCACCGGCATGCGCAAGTCGGAATCGGTGGACCTGGATCTGAATCAGGTTGATTTCAGCGAGCGCAGCCTGTGCGTCACCGCCAAGGGCAACAAGCAGTTGATCAAGTACGCGCCGGCATGGGCTTTCAGCAAGCTCGATGCATGGCTCGAACTGCGCCGCTCGCAGCTCAAGGAAGGCGAGAGCGACGATGCCTTCCTGTTCAACCGTATTCGCCGTGGCAGCCACATCACCCGCGAGCGCATCACCAAGCATGCGATCTACTACATCGCTCGCCAGCGCGGCACGCAGGTCGGGGTGAAGATCATGCCCCACGATTTCCGTCGCTCGTTCATCACCCGGGTGATCGAAGAGCACGACCTGTCGATCGCACAGAAACTGGCGCATCACAGCAACATCCAGACCACCGCCAACTACGATGTGCGCGATGACAACGAGCGGCGGCGGGCGGTGGATCGCTTCGATCTCTGATCAGTTCAGACCAAACACATGCGCCGCACCGAGTACCGACAGCTGCACCGCGCTGCCGGCGGGCGGCGCGTGCATGCCGGAGCTGCGCACCAGAATCGAACGGGGCGGATCCTGAGTCGCGGATGAGCTCAGTTCAACCGTCAGGGTGCAGGTGTTGCCGGCAAAATCGCGGTCGGTGACCAGCGCAGGGCAGCTTTGACCGTCAGACGCCACCTCGGCGATCTGCAATTGCTCGGGGCGCAGCATGATCTGCGCGGCGCCGCTGAAGCCGTTGCTGTTCACCGCCACCTGACCCAGATCGCAATGCGCCCAACCCGCCTCGATTCGCGCGGGCAGGACCACCGCTTCGCCGAGAAAGTGCGCGGTCTGTTCATCCTGCGGATAGCGGTAGAGATCCATCGGATGCCCGGACTGCACCAGCCGGCCGCTGCGCATCACCGCCAATTGATCGGCAAACGACAACGCTTCGCTCTGGTCGTGGGTCACCAGAATGGTGGTGACGCCGGCGTCTTCGAGCAGGCGCGCGACCATTTTGCGCATGGCACTGCGCAAACCGGTGTCGAGGGCGGAGAACGGCTCGTCCAGCAGCATCAGCCGTGGCTGTTGCGCCAGTGCACGGGCCAGCGAGACCCGCTGTTGCTGGCCACCGGACAATTCGTGGGGCCAACGGTTGGCCATGTTGGCGTCGAGGGCGACGCTGTCCATCAACTCAAGGATGCGCTGGGTGCGGGCCGCACCGGTCAGGGCCAGGCCGAAACCGATGTTCGCCGCCACCGTCATGTGCGGGAATAACGCGCCGTCCTGCGGGACGTAGCCGATCTGCCGTTGATAGGCCGGCACTGCGTGGCTGCGGTCGACCAGCGTCTGGCCGTTGAGCGTAATGCTGCCGCTGTCGGGAAACTCGAAGCCGGCGATCATCCGCAACAGCGTGGTCTTGCCGGAACCGGAGGGGCCGACGATCACCGTGCGGCTGCCGGTCGGCACGTTGAGGCTGACGTCGTCGAGCGCCTTCTGCGCGCCGAAGGTTTTACTGAGGTTGAGCAGTTCGAGAGCGTTCATCGGCCAGCGGTACGCCTGGATTGGTGATAAAGGATGGCCGTCAGCGGCAGGGAAAGCAGGATCATCAAGAACGCGTAGGGCGCGGCGGCGGCGTAATCGATTTCGCTGGTCATCGCCCAGAAACCGGTAGCGAGGGTCCGCGTGCCGTTGGGCGCCAGCAGCAGGGTTGCGGTCAGTTCATTGGTGATTGCCAGGAACACCAGTGCCGCACCTGCCGCCGCGCCGGGAGCTGCCAGGCGTACGGTGATCAGCCACAATGCGCGTATCGGCGAGCGGCCAAGGCTTTGCGCGATGTTTTCCAGCTCGACCGGGGCCTGTGCGAAACCGGCGCGCAGGCTGACCAGCGCCCGGGGCAGGAACATCAGCAGGTAAGCCAGCAGCACGGTGATGGTGGTCTGGTAGATCGGCCGGGCGAAATGAATGGTCACGGTGACCAGCGCCAAAGCAACGACAATGCCGGGCAGTGAACTGGTGATGTAATTGCAGCCTTCCAGCAAGCGCTGCAGTTTGCCCGGCGAGCGGATCGACAGCCACGCGATGGGAATCGCCGCGACACTGGTCAGCAATGCGCCGGCCACTCCGTAAGACAAGGTTTGCAGCAGCGCCGGCAGCAACTCGTCACCTTGCCAGACCTGCACACCACCGGCCACCAGCCAGCGGCCCAGCGTGAGCAACGGCACACCGAGGGCCAGCAGGCAGGTCAGGGTTTGCAACAGTAACGCCAGAGTTGTCGCGCCACGCCCCAGTTGCACGCTGCGCTGGTCCCGGGCGCTGCCGGAACCGACTCGCGCATAGCGGGCGTTGCCACGGGCGGCAGATTCGGCGGTGAGCATCGCCAGACAGCACAGCGCCAGAACGCCAGCGAGCATGTTGGCCGCCGGGCCGTTAAACGTCGATTTGAACTGATCGAAGATCGCCGTGGTGAAGGTGTCGAAACGGATCATCGCGTACAAGCCGTACTCGGCCAGCAAATGCAGACCGACCAACAACGCGCCACCGCAGATTGCCAGGCGCAATTGCGGCAACACCACCCGAAAGAACACCGCCCACGGCTTGAGTCCCAAGGATTGCGCGACGTCTTCAATCGCCGGATCGAGACGGCGCAAGGTCGCGGCAATCGGCAAATACAGAAACGGGAAATAGGCGATCACCGACACCAGCACACCGGCCGGCAGACCGTGGATCGACGGAATCAGGCTGACCCACGCATAACTGTGGACGAACGCCGGCACGGCCAGCGGAGCCACCGCCAGCACTGACCACAGGCGTCGGCCGGGCAGGTTGCTGCGTTCGGTCAGCCAGGCCAAGGTGGTTCCGAGCAGGATGCACAGCGGCAGGGTGATCAGCACCAGCAGCACGGTGTTGATCAGCAATTCGCCGACCCGCGGGCGAAAGATCAGAGCTTCGATGGTCGCCCAGCCGGTGTACCACGCCACGCCGATGACGAACGCGATCGGCAGCAGGGACAACAAAGACACCAGCACCGCCGAGCTCACCACCCACGAACTGCCACGCCCGGCCAGCGTGCGGGGCGGGTGAATGAGGCTGGCGGCGGCCGTCGCAACGGCCGGTGCAGGCAAGGTTTCGGGCATCACTCAGAGCAATCCGGCCTGGGTCATCAGCTCGACGGCTTTTTTGCTGTCGAGGGTCGACGCATCGACTTTCGGCGCGTCGAGGGTTTTCAGCGGAGTCAGCTTCGGATTGGACGGCGCGTCTTTACCCACGGCGTATTCGAAGGAGGTGCCGGTTTCGAGAATTTCCTGACCTTCCTTGCTGGTGATGTATTTGACGAACTTCTGCGCTTCATCCTGATGCTTGCTCGAGGCCAGCACGCCGGCGCCGGAGGTACTGACGAACGCGCCCGGATCCTGATGTTTGAAGTAGTACAGCTTGGTGTTTTTGCTGTTTTCGCCGGTCTTGGACTGATCGACGAAGCTGTAATAGTGGTAGATCACACCGCTGTCGATCTGTCCGGCGTTCACCGCTTTGAGCACCGCACTGTTGCCGCGATAGATCGTGGCGTTGGTCTTAATGCCCTTGAGCCATTCCAGCGTGGCAGCTTCGCCTTTCTGTTGCAGGACGGCGGCGACGATCGCCTGGAAGTCCGCGCCGGCCGGGGAGGCGGCCCAACGGCCTTTCCAGGCCGGGGTGGCGAGGTCGAGCAGGGATTTGGGCAAGTCCTTTTCAGTCAGTTTACTTGGGTTGTAGACGAACACGGTGGAACGGGCGGCGATACCGACCCAATTGCCGTGGGCCGGACGGTAGGCGGAATCGACTTGCTCAAGGGTAGCGGGCGCCAGAGGGGCGAACAGCTTGGCGTTGTCCACCAGCACCATCGCCGGGGAGTTCTCGGTGAGGAATACGTCTGCCGGCGAGGCGGCGCCTTCCTGCACGAGCTGGTTGCCCATCTCGGTGTCATCGCCGTTGCGAATGGTCACCGGAATGCCGGTTTCCTCGGTGAAGCCGGCCACCCAGGCCTTGGTCAGCGTTTCATGCTGCGCGTTGTAGACCACCAGACCCACCGAATCGGCGGCAAAAGCCTGCCCGGTGCCGAGCAACGCAGTGGCCAGCAATGCGCGTTTGAAGAAGGATGGAAAGCGTGGATTCATTCGGGCAGCTCCTGTTTTCAGACGTTATGAGCAAACCCTCGCAGGAAACAATGCGAACGATTTGCAAGTGTCGAGTCGCGGCAATGTAGGGTGGCAAATGAGAAAAAAACGTCAAAGAAGCCGTTAATACTTGTCATTACCATTCAAATTTACCGCGACTCTCTCCTTTTGTCTTAGCGTCATTGCTCAGGAGTGGGGGATGTAAGCCACGCTCTGGTCTGCACGCCCGTGGAATACCTGTTCGCCACGGGTCGGGGTGGTGGTGATGACCTGATGATCAGCCTTCAGCGCATCGAGTGGCACGGCGTCACCGGAACGGTATTGCGCCACGAAGATCGTGCGTTGCGGATCCCAATGTTCGCCGCTGGTGCGTTGCAGCCAGGCGATCAGCGTCGCTGTGTCGCCATTGTGCGGGAAGTCCTCGATCGTTTCCGGCACGTAGTAGAACGGTGCACCACCGGTTTGCAGATACATCGGTACTTTGTTGTCGACCTCGATCATGACCATGCGCCATTGATTCAACGGTGCCTGCTGACTGGCCTGCTCGCGTACCTGCTCGCCGAAGCGGATGACACCGCCGCCGCTGTTGGTCCACGGGTAAAGCACACCCAGTACCGCAGCGAGCAACACAGTAGTGACAGCGAAGCCGATCTTCAGCCCACGGCCTTCGCTGTTGCGGGCGGCCATGCGCCGGGTGACCCACCAGGCACCCAGCAATTGCGCGAAGGGCACCAACGGCAGGACGTAATAACTGCGGCGACTGCCACTGGCGGTGAAGAACAGCATCAGCAGCGCGAGCCCTTGAATCAGCCAGCGGGTATCCGGTTCGATGTGCTTCCAGTTGCGCGCGGCCACCCACAAGGCGATCAACCAGCACGGTGCCCAGGGCAGGGTGTAAACCGGCAGGTAGATCAAGTAGGTGTAAATCGGCCCGAACTGATCGAACGGCTGGAAAAACCGCACGACGTTTTCACGCAGCACCAGGCCGAGGCCGCTTTGTTCGTAGTTGGGCGCACCGTAGAGGTGAGACAACAGGAACGGCGCCATGTAAAACGCCCCGGCGATCAATAGCGCGCCGAACAGTCGCAGGTTCAGATGACGTTTCCAGCGGTGTTCGCTGAGCAGGTGCGGCAGCAGCACCAGCCCCGGCAGGATGAAACCGATCAGGCCCTTGAACAGCGACGTCAGCGACAACAAACCGAAGAACACCACGTAACGCCAGAAGCGGGTGTCATCCGGGCCGCGCCAATACCACCAGACGGCCGCCAGCACGCCGCAGACGGTGAGAATGTCGGCGGTGGCGACTCGCGCCCAGAACACGAAATACAAGGTGGTCGCCAGCATCCAGCCGGCGATCAGCCCGGTGCCTTTGCGAAACAGTTGCTCGCCAAGCAGATACACCAGCCACACGCTGAACCACGCGGAAATCACCGAAGACAGACGCAACGACCAGTGCCCCAGTCCGCCGGTGAACCAGGAGGTCGCGGTGATCAGCCAGTACGACAGCAGCGGTTTGTCGTAATAAGGACTGCCTTTGAGATAGGGATCGAAATAGTCGCCGCTTTGCAGCATCTGCAAGGCGATGTTGGCCCAGCGGGTTTCCGGCCCCCACAGCTCGCGACTGCCCAGGCCGAGCAGTAACAACAGGGCAGTCGCGGCCAGCAGAAGCAGCAACGCGCCCCGATCTTTTTTGTCTGCGGTCATGGTTTGCTCTGGGCAAAGATGAAGATTTCCAGGTTGCCGCGCCGGAAGTGCTGACCATCGATCGGCAACAGCTCCAGTTGCTGCTCGTCAGAGGTGCTGTTGACGCGCATCACCACGCCCACCGAGCCTTTTTTGCGCGCTTCGGTCATCCATTCGCCTACGCCGTCGAGGCTGACCTTGCGTGACGCCATGGCCGGGTCATCGAGGCCGTACTTGAGTTCGCCAACGGTGTTGAACAGGTCGACTTGCGGACGACGCAAACGCCAGGACAGTGCCGACGCAGCGCCCAGGTCATTACTCAGCAACGAGCTGGTTTCGCTCAGTTGCTGCTGATGTTCGGCAATGAACTGATCCGGCATCTTGCTGTTGACGATGGTCGCCGGCATCGCGGCCGGCAGCAATGCGACGAGCAGGCCGATGCCCAGCGCCGGCATCGCCCACAGCGTCAGCGGGCGCAAGGCTTGCAGCGAACCGGCAATCAGCCAGCCGAGCAGCACGATATAGCCCAGCGACAGGCTGAACATTTCGGTGTGTTCGTAAATTTCACGGGTCGCTTGCAGATAGATCAGCGCGACCAGTGCGGCAACGGCCAGCATCACGTTGACCACACCGTTGATGCGCAAGACACGGCCGTTCTGGCGTTCGAGCCAGCCCATCAGCGTGTGGCCCATCAACAGGGCCAGAGGCAGCAGGCACGGCATGATGTAAGTCGGCAGTTTGCCGCTGCTCGCGCTGAAAAACGCCAGCGGCAGCAGGAACCACAAGGCGAGGAAGGCGATTTTCGGATCACGCTTTTCGCGCCAGGTACGCAGCAGCGTCGAAGGCAACAGCATTGCCCACGGCAAGGTGGACGCAAACAGCAGCGGCAGGTAGAACCACCATGGTCGTGCGTGCTGTGCGTCTTCACCGGCGGCGAAGCGGCGGATGTGTTCGTGCCAGAAGAAGAACCGCCAGAAATCCGGTTCACGCGCGTGCACGGCCAGTGCCCATGGCACGCTGACCAGCGCGGCCACCGCCACGGCAACCAGTCCATAACGCACCAGTTCACCGAAGCGCCGCTGCCAGATCATGTAGGGCAGGGCGATCAGCACCGGCAGCATCAAGGCGAGGAAACCTTTGGTCATCAGGCCCATGCCGCAGGCAAATCCCAACAAAGCCCAGCCGCCCAGCCGCGCGCGCGGGGTGTTGCTGTCGATGGCAAACCAGATCGCCACCAGGCTGAGGTTGACCCACAAGGTGAATTGCGGATCGAGGTTGGCATAGCCGGCTTGCCCTGCGATCAGGCCGAAGCTCATATAAAGGAGGGCGCACGCGGCGCTGATTCGCGGGTTGTTCCACAGGCGCCGGGCCAGCAGGTAGGCCAGCCACACACTAACCCCGGAGCTGAGTGCCGAGGCGATGCGCACGCCGAAGAGGTTTTCACCGAAAATCGCCTGGCCGATGGCGATCATCCAGTAGCCGGCGATCGGTTTTTCGAAGTAGCGAATGCCCATGAAGTGCGGCGCCACCCAGTTGCCGCTCTGCAGCATTTCCTGGCTGATCTGCCCATATCGGGTTTCATCGGGAATCCACAGACCGTGGGTCATCAGCGGCAGCAGATAAAACACCACGAATGCCAGCACCAGCCCGGGGATCGCAAAACGCTCGATCAGGGTGCGCTGGTGGAGGCGCGGCAAATTCAACGCCGCATGGTGCAGCGGTTTGTTCTCAGACGTCATGACTGGACCTTGGTGCAGTACAAAGTGTGCGTTTCAGTGACGGCCCGGCAATTTCCGTTGCAGGTGCGGCACTGGGTTGAATGAATGCAGAGGCGAGCACGGCCGATGGGCGTGTCCTGCATTCAGAGAACGGGTCTGCTTCCAGCGTTAAGTTCTCCTCGAGAAGACAAGCTTTAAAATTAATTTTTTCCAGTTCGGGAAAGTAAAAAACATTTCTTATTACAAATTTCATACACGCCGATACCCTGTGCCAGAGCATTGGCCGAGCCGTTTGTTCTCGACTAAGTTTGATGATTACTTGGCCAGTCGTTGCCAGCCTTCGGGATTCATGATGCCAATTACTTCAAGTTTTCCTTGCGCATCTATCCGGGCTAAAACAGTGCTGCCATATTCGGCGGCGACCGCGCGCGGGTAACCGGTCTGCCGTTCGAAATCGGCGATGCAGCCGCTGTGGGTTACCAGAATCATGTTCTGTCCCGGGGTCTTGTGCGCCACCAATTCATTGCGCATCGTCGGGCCACAGGTTTCCAGCCATTCCGCCGCCACGGCATCGTGGCCGAGCATGTAATGCGCAGTCTGCAGGGTGCGCGTCAACGGGCTGCTGAAGAACTGGGTCTTTTCCAGGCCCAGTTGCGTAAAGCCACGGCCTACCTGGGCTGCAGCAATGCTGCCAGCCTGGGTGATACCGTCTGCCGGCCCCAGACAGGGATTGGTCGAGCGGTCGCAACGTTCGGTATGTCGCACCAGTGCGACGACCTCACCGGCCTGCCAGGCCTTCACCCATCCCTGGGTAGCCGACGCACTCGCATAGCGCAGGTTGGCGGGCGAACGTTGCATCCAGACGAAGCCACAAATCAGTGTAATCAACAGCAAACCGACAGCAATGATTGCCCAGGTGCGCGGACGAGACAGATCCCATCGCCTGGACGCTGATTGTACGTGTACTAATTCAACCACGACGTTGCCCCTTGTCATTCCCGAGTTCCACTCAGTACACGCGCAGTGCAACGTAAGCTCCAGGAGGTTAGTTACTTTACGGTGGTCTACTTGAATGGCTGCTGAACACTACGTTCAGAGTCGTGGCGGAGCAGTGAAGAACATGTGAAAAATTTGCGAGGTCCGGCGTGTGTTAACTAAAACGGCTATTTGATAAATAAACTCAAATACCCGTTTTGTTTGTTTTAAACACTTAACAACAACGCCGGGCAAGGCGAAGCTGCGAATATTGGTCAACGTCGTCGCGCCGCCCCTTGCAGCCCTGACATCAGCACTGGAGTCATTGAACCGGATGGACCTCAAGCAAAGCCTCGCCAATCGGATTGTGATTGTGTTCGCCTTGATGAGCGCGGTGGTGGCCGGTGTCTTCGCGATGGGCATTGTGGCCACGGTGCATGTCGTCGAGCACAAGTTGACCATGACCGCCCTCAGCGGTGGACTGCGCCGGTTGTTGGCGATGGACGACATCAACCAGTGGCGCCACGAGCCGGAAAAGAGCGAACTGTTTTTTTTCGAGAACGGCCCGGGGCCCATGGCACTGACGCCGCAATTGGCAGCACTGCCCCAGGGGTTTCAGGAGATCACCTTCAACGGTGACGATTTCTACGCGATGGTCGAGGCAGTCGGCGGACGCAAGTATGTGCTGCTGCGCAATCAGGAAAGCTTCGAGCAGCGCGAGCACTTGCTGTTCGTGGTGGTGATTGTCGGGTTCATCCTCAGCGTCATGCTGGCCGTCGCGCTCGGCAGGCTGCTGGCGCGGCAGGTCATGGCGCCGGTGATTCGCCTGGCGGGGCAGGTGCGGCATCGTGATCAATTGATCGCGCTGGCGCCGGCCCTGCATCCGGATTACGCCGATGATGAAGTAGGGGAGTTGGCCCTGTCTTTTGACCAGACACTCGGCCGGTTACGCGAAACCCTGAATCGGGAAAAGCTCTTCACCAGCGACGTCAGCCACGAACTGCGCACACCGTTGATGATTCTGGCCAGCTCCTGCGAGCTGTTGCTGGCCAACCCTTCGCTGGATCCGCGTTCCACTCAGCAGGTCAAACGCATTGCCCGGGCCAGCGCTGAAATGCGCCAACTGGTCGAAACCTTCTTGATGCTGGCGCGCAAGCCGGAAGAGCTTGGCACCGAATCCACTTGCACACTCAAATCTATAGCCGATGCCCAGGTGGAAATCTGGGGGCGACTGATTCGTGAAAAGGGTCTGGAGTTTATCTACGAGCCACAACTGGCGGGCATCGCTCGTTATGACCTGACGTTCTTGCAGTCGGTCATGGGCAATCTGTTGCGCAATGCCTGGCACTACACCGATCAGGGCCTTGTCCGCTTGACCCTGCTCAAGGACAGCTTTGTGGTCGAGGACAGCGGCATCGGTATTCCGGAAGAGAAACGTCATGCGATGTTCCAGCCATTCGTGCGTGGTGACGAACAGCGCGGTGAAGGCCTTGGGCTGGGGTTGTCGCTGGTGCAGCGAATCTGTAGCCATCAGCGCTGGCAGGTTCAGTTGGTGACTCGCGAACCGAACGGCTGCCGTTTCACCGTCACGCTGTTTGCGACTCAGGAGGCCGACGGGCAGGCGCGAGAATTGCCCGCCGCCTGATTGATCAGGGCAGCCAGGCGTTTGACGTTGTTCTGTTGCGCGGCCACCAGTTCGTCGATGCTCGGGCCGGACGGAGTTTGCAAGGTTGAATGGCAGGTCAGCAGAGCATTGTCCGCCGCACCGCTGGGACGCAGGCGCCACTTGACGTCGATCAGCCCGTACTGGCCGGGGATCGAGTCGAAACGCTGCACATCGATGCGCACCGAGACATTGCCGCGACTGCCGGTATTGCTCAGTTGATCGTTCAAGGCGCTGCGCAACTCATCCGCCAGACTCGCCCCCCACCACTGGGTTTCCAGAATCGCCAGGCCATTGTTGCCCTGACGGATGACGATTTGCGGACGGTCAACTTGCGGCGGCACGCTAATCCCCTCGATCGGAATCTGCGCGCCGGCACGGGACGGCGGCAGTTGCACCGGGGTCAGGGTGTGAAAGTTGATCGGCTCGCTGCGGCAGGCGCCCAGCAGCATGAACGCAGCGAGCACGGTGATCTTCAGCGGTAAAGCCATGGGGGAGCTCCTGTGCTCAATTGCGCGGCGGTCCTTTCAGGTCCAGCGGCGCCGCGTTGTCGGGACGACCGCGAATCAGCGATTCCGGATGGCGACCGAGATAATCCGACAGCTCACGCAGCGAACGCGACATGCGCCCGAGCTCGTCGAGGGTCTCGGTGAGCTTCTCGCGCTGCGGCGAATCTTCGGCCAGGGTCGAGCTGGCGGACTGCAAGGTCTTGCTGACGTCGGCCAGGGTGGTCTGCACGCTTGGCAGGGTTTTCGCGTTGAACTGGGTCAGGCCTTTGCGCAGCTCGACGAGGTTGCTGTCGAGGTTGCCGGCAATCCGTTCGACCGGCAGTTTGTTGAGCTTGTCGACCACGGCTTCGAGTTTTTCCTGCAACTGTTCGAGGCTGCCGGGCACGGTTGGCAAGACCACCGGCCGAGCCGTCGCGTCGAACGCAACTTTCTCGGCTTTCGGGAAGAAATCCAGCGCAATGTACAGTTGCCCGGTCAGCAGATTGCCGCTGCGGGCCTGGGCGCGCAGACCATTGTCGACGAAGGTGCCTAGCAAACGAATGCCGGCAGCTTCGTCGTCGGGGTCATGCTTGAATTCGGTGAGCATTTTTTTGTAGGCCTGACCGAGGCGCTGCGGGTAAATGACGATGCCGACGTTAAGCGGAAAACTGCGTTTCTTCGCGTCAAAGTCCAGATTGATGCCGACTACCCGGCCAATCTCCATGCCGAGAAATTCTACCGGCGCATCGACCTTGAGCCCGCGCAAGGACTGTTCGAAACGCAGCACCATGTATTGCGCCTTGCCGTTGGGCGGGGCGAGGGCGGTCTGCTGATCGGCGAACAGTTCGAAGTCCTTGTCGTCGGCGGCGGCAACGTCGTTGGGGCTGTAATCCGGGGCACGGAAGGCAATGCCGCCGACCAGCATGGTGGACAGCGATTCGGTCTTCACCGCAAAGCCGTTGGCGCCGACATTGATGTCGATGCCGCTGGCGTTCCAGAACCGGGTGTTTTCGGTGACGAACGCGTCGTTTGGCGAGTGAATGAACACTTCGATGTCCACGCCCTTGCCCTCGGGATTGAGGGTGTAGGTCACGACCTGGCCGACCGGAATCTTGCGGTAGTAAACCGGCGAACCGATGTCCAGCGAGCCCAGGTCCGGGGCGTGCAGCATGAAGCGCTTGCCCGGTTCGCCGTAGGTGATCGGCGGTGGATTCTCCAGGCCCTTGAAACGTTTGGCGCGGCTGTCGGCCTGACCGATATCGGCACCGATGTAGTCGCCGGAGAGCAGGGTGTCGATGCCCGAAACGCCACCGGCGCCGATGCGCGGGCGCACGACCCAGAATTGCGAGTCTTCGCGGGTAAAGGTTTCAGCCTGTTTGGACAGCTTGATGGTGGCGTCGACACTTTTCTGATCGCCGCTCAACTCGACGTCAGTCACCTGACCGATCACCACATTGCGGTATTTGACTTCGGTCTTGTTGGCGGTCAGGCCGCTGCCGGTCTTGAAGTTGACGACGATGGTCGGGCCTTCCTGCATCAGGTTGTGCACCACCAGCGAAATACCGACCAGCACCGCGACGATCGGCACGATCCACACCAGTGAAATACCGAAGCGACGCGTCTTGATCGGCGCTTGGCCCGGTGCTCGTGGCTCATCGGCGGCTGACGACTTCATCCATGTCCTCCTCGGTTTTGTGGATGCTGAGCGTCAGGAACGCAAAAGCACTTCATCAATATAGAAGTGCTTGGCGATAGAGCAAATAAGCAAGGAGATGGTTACGTGGTGGATGCCTCAGCCGAGGATTTCACGCAGGCGATACCAGAGCATGCCCAGTGCCAGCAGCGGCGAACGCAGGGCAGGCCCGCCGGGGAAGGTCATGTGCGGCACCGCGCTGAACACGTCCATGCCCTGACTGTGCCCGGCATGGATTGCCTCGCCCAGCAGCTTGGCGCACCAGTGCGTGACGTTGACGCCGTGCCCGGAGTAACCCTGAGCGTAGAACACGTTTGGCTGCTGCTTCAGCCGGCCAACTTGCGGGAAACGGTTGGCGGTGATGCCGATCTTGCCACCCCATTGATAGTCGATGCGCACGTCCGCCAGTTGCGGGAAGACCTTGAGCATCTTCGGGCGCATGTAGGCGGCGATGTCCGCCGGATCGCGCCCGGAATAATGACAGGCGCCGCCAAACAGCAGGCGTCGATCCGCCGAGAGCCGGTAGTAATCGAGGCCGACTTTCTGGTCGCACAACGCGAGGTTGTGCGGGATCAATTGCGCGGCACGTTCCTCGGACAGCGGCTCGGTGGCGATGATGTAACTGCCGGCCGGCAGTACCTTGCCGCTGAGTTGCTGTTCGAGTTCATCCAGATGCGCGTTGCAACCGAGTACCAGACTGCCGGCGCGGACGCTGCCGCTGGCGCAACGCACCTCAACGGTTTCGCCATGAATGATCTGCAGCACCGGGCTTTGCTCGAAGATCCGCACACCGAGGGACGCCGCCAGACGCGCTTCGCCTTGCACCAGATCCAGCGGGTGCAGATGGCCGGAGCCCATGTCGATCAGACCACCCGCGTAGCCGTCGGCGTTCACCACTTGCTGACGGATCAGCTCCGGGCCGACCAGACGGGTCTGGTGTTGATAACCGAGTTCGTCGAGGCTGACCTGTTCGTCCTTGAACGCTGCGAATTGCGCCGGAGTGTTGGCCAGCTCGCAGAAGCCCCAACGCAGGTCGCACTCGATGGCGTTCTCGGTGATGCGCTGGCGCACCAGTTCCACCGAGTCGATCCCGGCGCGCTGCAAGTAACGCACGCCGTCATTGCCGACATAGCGGGCAAAGCCTTCGACCTCGTGACCGATGCCGCGGATCAACTGACCGCCGTTGCGCCCGCTGGCGCCCCAGCCAATGCGTCGGGCTTCAATCAACACCACCGACAGCCCGCGCTGCGCCAGTTCAATCGCGGTGTTTACCCCGGTGAAGCCGCCGCCGATCACGCAGACATCGGCGGTGAGGTCACCGTCGAGTGCCGGCCAGGGCGTACTGGCCCGGGCCGAAGCCGCGAAATAGGAGCGGGCGTGTTCTTTGCTGTACTGATTCATTTGTTCGACTTCACTTTGCTCCAGGACCGGGTCATCAGACGCATGATCGACTGGGGCGGGGTAGAGGAGATGTAGAGCTTGTCCAGCACCGCCTGCGACGGGTAGACCTCGGGATTGTTCACCAGCGCCTGATCCATGTACTGCTTGGCGGCCGGGTTCGGGTTGGCGTAACCGACCGAAGCGCTGACCTTGGCAATCACTTGCGGATCGAGAAGGTAATTGATGAAGGCGTGGGCTTCCTTGGTGTTGCTGGCGTCGGCCGGGATTGCCAGCAGGTCGAACCACAGGTTGGCGCCTTCCTTCGGAATCGCGTAAGCGATGTTCACCCCGTTCTTGGCTTCCTTGGCGCGGTTGGCCGCCTGGAACACATCGCCGGAGTAACCGAAGGCCACGCAGATGTCGCCATTGGCCAGGTCGGAAACGTATTTCGAGGAGTGGAAATAGGTGATGTACGGGCGAATGCTCAGCAGTTTCGCTTCGGCCTTTTTATAGTCTTCCGGGTTCTCGCTGCGTGGGTCCATGCCCATGTAGTTGAGGATCGCCGGGAACACTTCGTCCGCCGAGTCCATCATCGACACGCCACACTGGGTGAGTTTCTTCAGGTTTTCCGGCTCGAACAGCACGGCCCAGGAGTCGATGTGATCGATGCCGAGCACAGCCTTGACCTTGTCGACGTTGTAGCCGATGCCGTTGGTGCCCCACAGATACGGCACCGAGTGCTGGTTGCCCGGGTCGTTCTTCTCGAGTAGTTCAAGCAGCTTGGGATCGAGATTCTTCCAGTTTGGTAGCTGCTCGCGATCGAGTTTGAGGAACGCCCCGGCCTTCACCTGACGCGCGAGGAAGTGGTTGGAGGGCACCACCACGTCGTAGCCGGTACGGCCGGCGAGCAGCTTGCCCTCCAGGGTTTCATTGGAGTCGAAAACGTCGTAGATCACCTTGATCCCGGTCTTGGCCTGGAAGTCGGCGAGGGTGGTTTCACCGATGTAGTCGGTCCAGTTGTAGACGCTGACCTGTGGTTGGGCCAGGGCTGCGGTGCTGCAGAGCAGCGCCAGTGCGGCGGGAACCATGGATTTCAATAGACGCATATCGACACCTCTTCGAATTTTTTGGATTTTTCAGGTGGTTCGCTAATCCCTGTGGGAGGGGGCTTGCTCCCGAAGAGGCCGGCACATTCAACATTTTCTGTGACTGACAGACCGCTTTCGGGAGCAAGCCCCCTCCCACAAAAGCCCATCCCACAAAGGTGAAGGGGCTTTGTGGGATGGATCAGACGCTCAGCAGCAGGAACTCGCGCTCCCAGGAGCTGATCACGCGCTTGAAGTTTTCATGCTCGGCGCGTTTGACCGCGACGTAACCGCGCACGAACTTGTTGCCCAGGTAACGCGCAACGGTGTCGCACTCTTCCATTTGCGTCAGCGCGTCTTCGATGGTGATCGGCAGGCGCAGGTTGCGGCGTTCGTAGGCGCGGCCTTCGACGGCGGCACTCGGTTCGATGCCTTCGACCATGCCGATGTAGCCACACAGCAGGCTCGCGGCGATCGCCAGATACGGGTTGGCATCGGCGCCCGGCAGGCGGTTTTCCACGCGCATGGATTCCGGCCCGGAGGTCGGCACACGCAGGCCGACGGTGCGGTTTTCTTCGCCCCACTCGACGTTGACCGGTGCCGAAGTGTCCGGCAGGAAGCGGCGGAACGAGTTCACGTTCGGCGCGAACATCGGCAAGACTTTCGGGATGTACTTCTGCAGGCCGCCGATGTGATGGCGGAACAGCTCGCTCATTGTGCCGTCGGTATTGGCGAAGATCGGCTTGCCGGTGGCGATCTCCACCACGCTCTGGTGCAGGTGCATGGCGCTGCCGGGTTCGTCACCAATCGGCTTGGCCATGAACGTGGCAGTGACGTTGTGCTTGAGCGCCGCTTCGCGCAGGGTGCGTTTGAACACGGTGATCTGGTCGGCCAGATCCAGTGCGTCGCCGTGCCGGAAGTTGATTTCCATCTGCGCCGGGCCGTCTTCATGGATCAGCGTGTCCAGATCCAGACCTTGCAGCTCGCACCAGTCGTAGACGTCTTCGAACAGCGGATCGAATTCGTTGGCGGCATCAATCGAGAACGATTGCCGCCCGCTTTCAGCACGGCCCGAACGGCCCAGCGGCGCCTTGAGTGGCAGGTCCGGGTCTTCGCAGCGCTGGGTCAGGTAGAACTCCATTTCCGGCGCCACGATCGGCTTCCAGCCCTTGTCGGTGTACAGCTGCAGGACTTTCTTCAGCACGTTGCGCGGCGACAGTTCGATCGGGTTGCCGAACTTGTCGAAGGTGTCGTGGATGACGATGGCGGTCGGCTCGATCGCCCATGGAATCACATATACGGCGTCGCTCACCGGTTTGCAGACCATGTCGATGTCGGCCGGGTCGAGCAGGTCGTAGTAGATGTCGTCGTCGACAAAATCCCCGGTTACCGTTTGCAGCAGCACACTTTCCGGCAGGCGCATGCCTCGCTCATGCAGGAACTTGTTGGTCGGTGCGATCTTGCCGCGGGCAATGCCGGTCAGGTCGCTGACCACACATTCAACTTCGGTAATCTTGTGATCTTTCAGCCACGTGAACAGCTGATCGAAAGGGGCATTCATAAAGACCTCGTTATTGGTTTTATAGACGCCGGGGAGGGCGGGTTTCATCTTCCGCCCCTTCCCCTGTGGCGCGTTGACGACTATCTTGGGCGTGCCTTGCCGTTCCATCTATCCACTTTAAGCAGCACCAAAGCGCACCAAAAGAGTGCGCAAGGTCTCCCATGACAACGTGTAATCCGCTTCAGGTTCAGGCTTTCAATACCGCTGATGTCAGCGAACAGATCCGCGCCACGCCGGGTTGGGTCCAGCATTACCAGCAGATGTCGCCCGGGCATTTCGCCGGGCAGATCCGCTATCTGGATCTGGAGGGTGTGCAGGTCTACGAAGAACAGATGAACACTCGCGTCGAGCAGACATTCAGCGCGCCATCGGGTGCCTTGGCCTTCTGTTTCGATCGCAGCGACAACGCGCTGTATCTGCTCAACGAAGACAGCCGCAACATCTGGATCACCCCGGAGAACTACCAGGAAATCGCCGTGGTGTTCGGCCCGGAATTCGTCCGTCAGCACGGTCTGGATGTGGCGAGACTCGAAGGATTGTTCATGGCGCCGCTTAACTGCGGGCAGAACGCCTTGTTCAGTCGCTGGTTAAGCTCAACTCTCACGAAGTTGTCGCAAGCTGTTGATCCGTTTGATAAAGACTCACTGACTCAGCAGTTACTCGAAGACTGCCTGTTCATCCTCGACAACGCACACACCCGTCTTGATCGCGGCGGATTACAGCGGCGTAGCGAAGAACGGATGATCATGAAGCGAGTAGGGGAGTGGGCGGCGGATTCGCCGGAAGACACCGTCAATTTGCTCGAACTGTCGAGGGTTGCAGGGGTGCCGTTGCGGCAATTGCAGCAGGCGTTCAAGGCCTACACCGGGATGACACCGAGTCACTGGTTGCGCCTGCGCCGGCTGAACAGTGCACACCGCGAATTGCTCAAGCGCCGGCCCACGGAAACCACCGTGGCTGAGGTGGCGATGCGCTGGTCGTTCTGGCATCTGGGGCGGTTTTCCAGCAGTTATCGGGCGCTGTTCAAAGAGCTGCCGAGCGAGACGCTGAAACGCTAGAGATTGCAGTAACGGGCAAAAAGATCTTTGTGTCCCAAGCGAAGTTAAATAGAATCAGTCTCATTTGAATCTAACTTCGCGCAGGGTCTCTTGAGATGATTGAAGCCGCCACGCCATCTGAGCAGAGCCTGCACGCGCTGTACCGCGATCACCGAGGCTGGCTGGAAACCTGGTTGCGTCGACGCATGGGCAATGCGTGGGATGCGGCGGATCTGAGCCAGGACACCTTCTTGCGTGTGCTGTGCAGCGCGCAACCGATTGCCGACATGCGTGAGCCTCGTGCTTATCTGCTGACCGTGGGTAAGCGTCTACTGAGCAACTTCTACACCCGCCGCAGTCTGGAAAAAGCCTACCTCGAAGCCCTCGCGCAACTGCCGGACGAGTGCGTGCCGTCGCCCGAGCAGCGTTGGCTGCTGCTGGAAACCCTGCAAGCACTGGATGAGTTGCTTGATGGTTTGCCGCGAGCAGTGCGCCGGGCGTTTTTGTGGAGTCAGCTTGAAGGCCTCGGTTACCGCGAAATCGCCGAGCGCTTGCAGGTGTCCGAGCGCACCGTCAAACGTTACATGGCACAGGCCTACGAGCATTGTCTGCTGGTGGAGCTTTGATGCGCGTAGCCCCCAGTGATGAAGCCCGCGAAGTCGCCCGCGCCGCCGCGCAATGGCTGGCGTTGATGGAGTCCGGCGAAGCGGGCGCTGACGATCATGCGCAATTGCAGGCCTGGCGCAACAGCGATAGCCGGCATGAACACGCGTGGCAGAAAATCCAGCGCTTGCGCGAACGGTTTTCCGCACTGCCTTCTGCGCTGGCCATGGCTACGCTGGATCGTCCGGACGCAGCGCGTCGGGCCGCGCTGAAACGCGCGCTCGGCATCGCGGCACTGGTGCCGGCGGCCTGGCTGCTCAGTCGGCAACTGCCGCTGGATGTCTGGCGCGCGGATTTGCAGACGGGCACCGGTGAACGCAAAAAATTGCCGCTCGCCGATGGCAGTTCGTTGCAGCTCAATACCGACAGTGCCGTCAATGTGGATCTTGCTGCCGGTCAGCTGACGCTGGTGCGGGGAGAGATGGCCGTTGATGTACCAGGCAACTCAGCCCTGATCATCAATGTGCCGTACGGGCGGATCATCGTCAGTCACAGTGAGATTTGCGTGCGTCTCAATGAGCGTGACTGCAATGTGTCGGTGGTCCGTGGCTCGGTGCAGTTGCAACCGTCAAACGGGCCAGCGCTGATCCTCAATCAGGGCCAGCAGATCAGGCTGCAGGCGTCTGGTGCGGGTGTTGTCCGAGCGTTTGACGCCTCGATGCCGAGCTGGCGCGACGGTGTATTGATGGCGCAGAACCAGCCGCTGGGGGATTTTCTGCGCGAATTAAGCCGTTACCGCCCTGGCGTGCTGCGCTGGGATCCGGAGCTGGAGGCGTTGCGCATCACCGGCAGTTTTCGCCTGGATAACACCGATCAAGTGCTCTCGCTGTTGGCGGCCAGCCTGCCGATCGACGTGCAGAAACGCACGCGCTTTTGGGTCTCTCTCGTTCCGCGAAAATTGTCCCAGTCCAAAAAAATAGTCTGAGACCTGTCCCTTTTTTTCGCCTCGCTGGTCATTCCAGGCAAGTGAACCAAATCGAGAGCTTTTTCCTATGCCTGCAGTATTTCCAGGTCGTTTGCGTCCGTTGTTGCAGTTGAGCCTTTTGTTGAGCCTGAGTGCCAGCCCCCTGTTGATCCCCAGCAGTTGGGCGGAAAGCGCCGACCGCCGCGCTTATCAGGTGCCTGCCGGCAGCCTGGGTGCGGCGCTGACCCATTTTGCCGGACTGGCCGGGGTCAATCTGTCGATAGATCCGGCCTTGGTCAGCGGGCGCAACAGCAATGGTTTGTCGGGTGAGTTTGGCGTGGAGGAGGGCTTTACCCGGTTATTGCTGGGGTCCGGTCTACAGCTGCAACCGGCGGGCGACCGCGCTTACACAGTCATTCCTGCGCCGGACGGCGGCAGTCTGGAACTGGCACCCACTTCGATTCTTGGATCGACGGGTGGCACGGATACCGAGGTTTTTGCCGGTGGCCAGGTGGCGCGCCGTGGTTCGCAAGGACTGCTGGGTTCCAGGGATTTCATGGAGACCCCGTTCAGCATGACCACCTACACCAGCGAAACGGTGAAAAACCAGCAGGCCCGCACTCTGGGCGATCTGATCGCCAGCGATCCCTCGGTGCGTGCGACCAACCCGGCAGGCGGCCGTTATGAGCAATTCACCATCCGCGGTTTCAGCCTGTTCAACAGTGATGTTTCCTACAACGGGCTCTACGGGGTTCTGCCCACTTACACGATCGACATGGAAATGGCCGATCGCGTCGACATCCTCAAGGGCCCGAGCCAACTGATCAACGGGATTTCGCCGCGGGGCAGTGTAGGAGGGGGGATCAACGTGGTGCCCAAGCGCGCCGGCGATCAGCCGAATACATCGCTGACGGCCAGTTACGCCTCGAACAATCAGCTCGGCGGCGCCGTCGACATCGGCCGTCGCTTTGGTGAGGACAACCAGTTCGGCCTGCGTTTCAACGGCGTCAAACAAGCGGGTGACACTGAATGGGATCACCAGAGCGTCGATCGCGACATGGCCGTGCTGGGCCTGGATTTTCGCGGTGAGCGCCTGCGGCTTTCCACCGATATCGGTCACACCGAGCGCGATACCGATGCACCGCAAGAACGTGTGCAGGTCGGTGCAAACGCGAAAGTTCCGGATGCTGATGATGTGCGCGACAACTACGCGCAACCCTGGAGCCAGGCGCGAACCAAAGATACGTTTGGCACGCTCAATGGCGAGTTCGACGTCAGCGATTCGGTCATGTTGTATGGCGGCGTTGGCGCCCGTAAAAGTAACCACGATTTCCTTCGGCATGCGGTGTCGGTGACCAACGACGCCGGCGACTTCAGCGTTCAACCGCGGGACTTCACCCGTGACGAAAATGTCCGGACTGCCACGGCGGGTGTGCGCAACTGGTTCCATACCGGTTCAGTCAGCCACGAGGTCAATCTGGCGGCCAGCTACTTCTACATGGATTTCGAAAATGGCGGCGCGCGGTATGCAGCAGGGCGCAGCAATCTGTATGACCCGGTGGAAACCGCAAAGCCGCGCACGCCAACACGCTACGACGCCAGGGTCTACACGGAAAACCGCTTCAGCGGCGTCGCACTGTCCGATACGCTGGGGTTCTTCGATGATCGCCTGTTGCTGACCCTGGGCGCCCGCTGGCAAAGGGTTCAAGTCGACGACTGGAGCGATGATGTGAAGGGCGACACAGCCTATGACGAAGAAAAACTCTCGCCATCGGGCGGCATTCTGTTCAAGGCGACGGACAAGCTCTCGCTCTACGCCAACTACATGGAAGGCCTCAGCCAAGGGAAAATTGCGCCATCGACGTCGATCAACGAGGATGAAATCTTCCCGCCTTTTATCAGCCGACAAGTCGAAGTCGGGGCCAAATATGACGCGGGTTCGTATGCGCTTACAGCGTCTGTGTTCCGGATCAAACAGCCTGCTTATGAAACCAACGCCTCGACACGAGTCTTCGGCCCGAACGGCAAACGACAGAACGATGGTGTGGAATTGAGTGTGTTCGGCGAGCCGTTCAAAGGGTTTCGATTGCTCGGCGGCGTGATGTACATCGACAGCGAACTGACCCAGACCACCAATGGAACCTTTGACGGTAACCGCGCGCCCGCGACACCCAAATACAACGTCAATCTCGGCGCAGAGTGGGATGTACCCAATATGCAGGGGCTGACGCTGACAGGCCGTGGAATCTATTCGAGTTCGCAGTATCTGGATCAGTCCAACCAGAAGGAAATCGACTCATGGGAGCGATTCGACGTGGGGACGCGTTACGCCTTTAAACTGGACGACAAGACCATCACCGTACGCGCCAATGTCGAAAACGTATTGGATAAACGCTACTGGAGTTCGGCGGGCGCATCAGATGACAGCGAACCCGGTTTGACGCTTTCGACGCCGAGGACTTATCTGCTATCAGCAACGGTGGATTTCTGATTTGCTTTGTTAAACAAGTGCGCGCTTAAAAGGAGGGTAAAATCTTCGAAATTCAGCGATCTTCTGTTAACTACACTAAATAGCCGTTTAGTAGAGCTATCGTAAAATACGCCGCCATCCACCGGAGAAGACCATGTCTCAACGCACAGTAAACGCACAGGCCTTGATTCAGGCGCTGGATCTGCAATCTCACGTGGAAGGCGGTTATTTTCGCAGAACCTATCAGGCCGATCATAGAGAGATGCTCGATACCGTCGGTGGCCCACGGTACCTGATGACATCGATTTACTACCTGTTGACCGAGCAATCACCAGTGGGCCAGTTTCATTTCAATCATTCCGACATTGTGCATTTTTTCCATCTGGGCGATCCCATCGAGTACAGCATGATCCATGCTGACGGCTCGCTGGAAACGCTGGTAATGGGCAACGACATTCTGGCGGGACAGCATCTGCAAATGCACGTGCCTGGCGGAATCTGGAAAGCTTCGCGACTGCTCGAGGGAGAACATGGATTTGGCTTGATCAGCGAGGCCGTGTCGCCGGGATTTGATTTTGCGGATATGGAGATGGGTGATCGACGCAAACTGATTGCGCAATTTCCACAGCACCGGATGCTGATTGAAAAACTGACGCGGGATGCTGATTGAAGGTCGCCAATTGCAGGCAAGGCTGAGGTTTTGAAAAGAGGACTCAGGGTAAAACTCTGGATTGAAATCTGGCGTGCAACCGGGCTAACCCTGAAACATCTTGTTACGTGTAATGTATATTATGTTAAACCATGTGTCTGGATGGAACTGTTATGAAAGCCCTGCCTGAGCTCACCCCCCCCCCCCCCTAACGAATGCTTTGAACATCGCTGCTACCTAATTGAAGCGCAGCACGTTCCATAAGCGCTAAACGAATGCCTAGAACCTCATACATCAGATCTGACATCGTCCCACGAAGGCTAGCGGACAAATCGGACGCCACTGTTTCAGCCACTTCGTTTTCTAGCTCGTTTTGAAAACGACTGAACACACGACTGAGAGAACCTGCTACGTCGATAAGTACATCATCTGCAGAACCTTCTAACTTCGTCGCTATGCACTCCATACTGCGCCCGCATCGTTCCATCATGATGGTTACAAACTCAAGCTCTTTGGCGTTCATCTCACGCCCTGATTCTGCGCAAGCTGCCGACATAGCTCCGATGGCCTCCAAAGCCTCATCGTAGAGCCTTAAGTCTTCATCGATTATCGGAGAATACGGTACGCTATCTTTCCATTTGTCAGCGAAGGTAGCGTCGGGAAATAACGAAACTATGAAAGTCATGCCCATAGGAGCTAAGCGTCCATTGATTACCGCTCCGTAGCTAACGGTTACTTGAGGCGATAGTGCTGCTGCCACTGCGGAGAAAGACTCCTCCGTGGTTAACCAATCAAAAAGGGTCTCAACCTTCAAGAGAACAGCAAACTCAGCATCTGGCCATTGAGCACCACTGCTTTCAGGCTGACTACGCGAATACACTTCGACGTCCAACCCCTTGTCCGCCATAGCGAGCCGTATCTGTTCTCGGCGAGCGGATGTCAATGAATCAGCCCTTTGGAACGCATCTTCCGCAGCGCGACGTAGAACTGAGTGGCGACGACTCATGGTACGAAAACGGCTTGCAGACTGACCGCGTTGCTCCGGATTCATAGCAGCGTCGGCAAGTACAGCGCGTATCTGCCGAAGCGTATCGGCTATTTGAACCAACATTTCCAGCGGAGGCTCGCTAGTCATGCGCCATAACTCTGGGCGGTGTAATAACTCTGCGTCGCGCACCAGGCTAGCTGTCCGGGCAGCCATAAGGTTCGGTTTTTCCGAAACACCGTCAGTGAGCTCAGTCATCAGCCGCTGCAGACCTGTAACAAAGTCATGAAGTTTGTCACTTTCACTCAAGTTACCTACCGATAGAGGTCCAGTGAGCGATTCATTGATACTCGGAGGTTGAATGAACGTGGTGAGCCAGTCCCGAATCTGTAGAAGCATTTTCCACTTCGCTCCCGGAGTTTCCATCCGACAGTAGAAATCCCCCGCCTCCCTCAGCTTGACTCCAAGCTCATTGACAGCGACGGCTAAGTCCGTTGTTCGCTGGGTTTCGGTCGGCGCAGCAACCAAACGATTGATCGCTCGAATTTCAGCCTGATTCCAGGCAATACGTGCCGGAGCAATCACTGCATGCCGAGGCATACGTTTGGAGTTCTGAGAGTGCTCACCATATCCAACGGGACTGCCGTCGCTGAAAATCGCGTCTGCGATGAGGAGCTCGGCATCAGGTATCACAGCGCTCATGGCCGTGCAAAGGCGTACGACCTCCTCGTTCAGATCTGGCTGAACCTCTGGATGAACGAAACGGACGTACCCAGTCACACTGAGCATGCCGTCGGACTCTCCGATTTCAGGGCGAGTTACCCAAGGCCTCTCATTGTACAAACGACTAATAAGAGCGGTTGTACCCCCGGACATATCGACTACGGTCCGCGCAGCATCTAAATCTACTTCTCTTAGCGTGATGAGAAGAGTTAGAAGATCTTCCAGGGGCGCTTCAGACAAGTCACCACTTGGAAGACACCTGATAGACGGCGGTGATTTGCAACCGGCAATTGGCAACAGCGTAGCCGCGAGCTCAGCTGTCTCACTAACACTTAGTTGGGTCGGCCAAGCGTCTTTTGCCATCTCGATCAATATTTTACGAAGATCGGCGACATCAACTTTCGAGAAGGAGGCGTGCGCTATCTTCGGTTTGGCAAACATCGGTTCATCGCCGAAATCCACACTCGCAAGAGTAAACATAAAAGTGAACCCGCTTAAGCGGTCATCAATATCTGCTGAGCGAGAGATTTTCAGCCATTTTTCTGCAACTCGATCCGCACTTGCGAGACCGAGTCCATGAAGAACAGGGGGCCAGCACTGCCCTTCTTCTGACTTTAGTCGAGCAACGAGACCTCCCAACATCGCTGCTTCCTCTTCAGGCCATTGTCGCAAGACTCTGACGATGAAAGGCGCAAACGTATCGCTCGCAAGGGTCTCAGCAGCCGCTGTAACTGCCCGACTGCGAGCTTCACCAAGAAGATCTCGGATGGCTCCGTCCAGATATGTCGAACGAATCTCGTGCAACCCCGTAAGCGCTCCATCAGGCTTGGCGCGCACCGCATGCTCATCGACCAGACGCTGAAGCAGCTTTGCAAAGCGAGGTTCATCCATTCCAGAAAGCATTCGAAGTCGAACTGGATCTATCGCTGCCCCTTGAGCCGCAGCAAAAGAAATGGTCCTTAGAATCATCAGCTCATCGCCGCGGTCTTCAGCAAGACGACGACGCACCTGCTCACGAATCGTCTCCTCAAGGCGCTCCCCTGCAGTTAGCAGATGGGTGTACTCGAGAAGCAGACCATTACTTAGCTCAAAAGGCTCTTGCCAGTGACTGAACGCTACTGGGCTGGAAGCTTGCAGGGCTTTCCAGATTCCGTATGCCAGGCTCTCATCGAGCTTGGGGCGGATCGTTGGCGTGCGAGCTGCAGATGAGAGAAGAAAGATGTCCTCTTCTCTCACCGTCCCAATCGTAAGCAGACCTGCCTGAGCCTCCACTTCCCGAACGAGCGCGTCCCATCCTGCCGTCTCCTGACGGCCCACATCATCAACGACGAAACCGACGGGGCGCTCAGGGCTCGCTTCGAGTAGTTTCGCGAGCTGAACAAGTTTTGCTACATCGGAAACCTGCAGCTCCCGAATGCGGTACCAACGCACGGCATGACGTGTATGGTGAGCCGACAACCAGGCAAGTGCTGATTTTCCCGCATCAGATGGGCCCGCGACCAATGTAAATCGCTTTGCCTCAAGACCGGTCAAAATGTCCGCCATCAACTCCGGCCGAGCAAACACAAGGCCGGCCCCGACGTGCCCTGGTGCCACGTTGACACCTTGGTAGAAGGCTCCAGCCGGCATAGGTTCGCTGAAATTTGCAATCTCTGCGAGGCCATCTGTCAAAGCAACGTAGCCGATAGGATCAATTATCCCTTGAACTCCATCGATACGCGTCTGCACGTCGCTTCGGTCCAACGTCTCTGGTTTTTCGCTCGATGCTGAGTAGTTGGAGTCAGATGCTTTCCCAGCCTGTTCGCGAAGTTGTTGGAGCACCAGCCGCACACCCGCAGGCGATAGTGATGCACTGGTGAGAGCAGCGCAGCCACGATCTAACGGATTGGGTTCGATCACCAGGTGGGTGCGCGCTAGTAAAGCCTCGACCACACCGTTCTCGGGTTGCCCTAAGGCCTCTGCCAAAAACCTTCCGAATTTCGTCAGATCTTGGTCACTTTCGGCAAGCGTGACTATCCAACCCGTAGGTTGAATACCTTCAAGCGGTCGCTCTAGCACCAGCGCTAATCTCACCCGATTGGATTCAAGCCAATCGTGAGGTAGATCCTTAGCACTCTTGGCGAGATGTTTTGCCGTCTCGGCTTGGGAGAAGACACCCTGAGGATCATGCCTAGCCTTGAGCTGGGCTCTAAATTCAAGTTCAGGTCCGTGCAAGGTAAGGTCGTCGACACCTTCCGGAATGAGCCGCGTCCAAGTGGCTTCGCCACTCCACGCCACTGAGGCGAGCCAAGCGGCTACCGCGTCCTGATATCGGAAACCCCGACCGGCCCGTGCACCTGATCGGGTCGCACTCCAAAGCTCTGGATCGATTAACAATTGCCCTGTTAACCCTGGAAATTCCATTTTTTGGCGTCTCTTTCAATCATGTATCAAATTATTTGCAACAGAGCGCGGACTTAGACGTGCAACATAGCTTTTTCATTGTAGGCCACGAACTGGACTCACAAGCCTAGGAAAACCGGGCACTTGAGGCATGAACTGTAAACGCAACACCCAGCGAAACGACCTACTCTGTTAAATAATGTGTCAGGACAGAACTTCTACCAAAGGTACTTTCAAGCTACCAATCCCCCAATCCCATTTTGAGCCAACTCAATCCCCCGGCTCCGGCAATCGACGCTCGAACCGTCTGTATGGCCCATCCGGAAAGCCTCGCGATGAAAGATACCCAAATCAAAGCATCAGCCAACTACCGCTACGGCGACAAATTCCCCCTTCGATCCTGCTAACGATCTATATCTACGGCTATCGCAACCGCATCAAGGCTGGCGCAGCGAACTTCGCCTACGGCGCATCGAAGGACTCTATATATCTCAGAAACCACCTGCATCGTAGCGTCTTCGATTGTTCCCTCATTACGGCACAGAACCCAGCCGTGCTCCTTTACCGCTTGCTCGAACATCTCCGTACACGCCATATGCTCTGCGTACTTCTGGATCACAGTGCCGCCCAATCCTCGCGATCTTGTCGCAGCCCTTGCCCATGAAATGTCCGGATTGGTGACAACGCCAACATGCAGGTCAGGCACTCGCACGTCTCGATCCAGGTTCAACTGGAGAATCTCGGCAAACGGGATGGTTCGGCGAAACGCTGCATCAGACGGATACCAGCGATCAATCAGGATAATGCTGTCCAGCGGCTGCTCCGTCAGCACGTTTCGGGAAATCCAGCGCCGACTATCAGCCAGGCGCTGGCACACAGCCCATTCCAGATCCCGGGAAGGATTTCTGACAAGCGAGTTGATCAGGGCCATGGTTTCACCCCGGAAAGGATCGCTTTTTCTCTCGCAGAGCCGGATGACTTTCTTGTTGCCGGCCCTCAGTGCCGTCGTAACGGCCTCCAACAGCGTGGTTTTGCCGGTGCCTTTGGGGCCATCCAGAGAAACAAACAGCGGACGATTCATTGTTCACATAACGATGGATTTATGGAGGGTCACTCTAACCGCATTCCTGGCATTTCTGGCATTCCAGTGGCTGAATTGTCATTTCCAATGGCATGGCCCTGCCCTCACCCTACTTCACCACCCTCCGCAGCTTATTGCTGGAGAAATGACTGGAGACTGTTGTGGCCGTCCACGATCAGTCCTCTAACGAGCGCCTCATAGTGTTCGGCAGTATTGAGATCTTGCAGATCGAAGCTTGCCGACCAACGGATGAACGTCTTTGACTGTCCAGTCAGCGAGGCTAATTGAACAGTAGCTACATAGTTGTCCAACGGTAACGGAGCCTCCTCGAAGCGATAAGACAGCATCGTATTGCGATCATCGACCGACAAAAGACGCTCCCTGACCACAGCACCATCGACCAATATGAGTTTGCGAATACAGCCAACCAATCCATCGGGCTGGTTGTCCTCGATGCTGCTTTCCAAAATGGAGGGATGCCATTTACCAATCTCACCAAACCTCTTCAACACGCTCCAGACGTGCGCTATATCGCTGTCCAGGACAGCGGAGAACTCAACCATCGACATCGTGTACACCCTCAAAATCAACTGTTTTCGAACCTGACCTCTGCGCACGTCAGAGGTGGATGAAATCCGGTCCCGGTATGGATCAACAGGACCGGAAGACGCTCACTGCGAATTGGTGATAAACCTTGGCAATGACCTTCCAGGCCCCGTCGATTTTGATCAGGGTCAGGTAATCGTTGTAATCAGCGCCGATTGCATCCTGTTCCATATCGACACGAACCACGGCGGTGGTTGGCGTGATCGCCAGTACGTCGAGTCGGGTGATGATGTTCGGGGCATCGCCGTTCTTCTCTACGAAATCAAACAGATTCCTGATCGGGCCGCCCAGCAGTTCACCATTGGTGAATCCGTACATCACAGCGTCTTTATGGAACGCCTGCGCAACGCTCTGTGCACTGCCCACACGCAGCCCTTCAACATACTGATTGGCAATGGCGATGACAGCGTTGTACTCAGCGGTGGGTACTGCCTTGATGTTTTTCGACATGGGTCTGTCCTTCCAGTAAGGACGAGGCGCGACGCACCTCGCCAATTGCATTCAACGGCTTAGGCGCTTGGGTGGGTGTGGTAGATCTTGCTGACAATCGTCCACTGACCTTCAACCTTCAACAGGTTGAAAAAATCGGTGAAACGAAATCCTGAAACATTGTCGGTATCGACCCGGGCGCTGGCTGCCGTGCCTACGATGTCGATGCGAACGATCGCTGCTTGCGCTTCCGGAGACGGGCGGAAAGCGTTATAGATGACGTCGTACAGGTTCTGGATCGCACCGCCGACGAGCCTGCCTTCGTCGACCCCGAACATGGTGGCCTGCTGGTTGAAGGCGGGCTTCATCAAGGCGCTGTCAGCTTTGGCACCACCTTCGTTGTACTGGCTGAGCACGTCGACGATTGCGTTGTATTCCTGAACATAAGTTGGCGTGGACATGAGGTATTCCTGAGTTAGTAAATGGCTGAAGAAAGCAAGGAAGGTTTACGGACAAGGCTCGGTAAACAGTCACCAATCCTGGCGGGTCGGCGAGATGATCAAGTCGTTGACAGTGACGTTTTCCGGTTGGTTGAGCGCGTAAATCACCGCACCCGCGATATCGTCGGGGGCGATGGCAATTCGGTTGAGCGCTTGGGCAGCCTTGCGCCCTTCAGGATCACTGACCTTGTCGGCCCAGCCGGTATTGATGACACCCGGGCTGACCGTGTTGACGCGGATGCCGTGCTGCACACCGAGCTCCTTGCGCATGGACTCGGTCATGGCCTGAACGAAAAATTTTGTTGCGCTGTAAACACCGGCCGCCGGTCCGACCTGATGACCGGCAACAGAGTCCATATTGAGAATCTGCCCGGACTTGCGCTCCAGCATGAAAGGCAGCACCGCCGCCGTAGTGTTGAGGTAGCCTTTGATATTCACGTCGATCATCTTTTCCCAGTCCTGTACCGCCAGGTCGACCCAGTTGGAAAAAAGCATCAGCCCGGCGTTGTTCACCAGAATGTCTACGGCGCCGTAGGTCTCATGCGCAAATTGCGCGAGCGCTTGGGTCTGATGCGCCTGAGTCACGTCGGTGGTAAAAGCGACCACTTCGTTACCGCCCGCCCGCAACTCGGCGACAAAGCTTTCCAGACCCTGTTCATCCAGTGCAGCGGCCACTACGCGCACGCCTTGGGCGACAAGCGCGCGGGTGGTGGCGGCGCCGATGCCGGAAGACGCGCCGGTAACGATCGCTACTTTGTTATGCAGATAATTCATGCTCATTACCTCTTATCGATAAATGCCGTCGTTCAGGCGTTCGCGGTTGGCCAGTCGATGTAACCCTTGGCACCGCCGCCGTAGTAACTCTCGCGTGGCGCGATGGTGAGCTCGATCCCGCGACGCAAACGCTCCACGAGGTCGGGGTTGGCAATGAACAAACGACCAAACGCCACCGCATCGATCCGCCCCTGCGCACGACGCTCTAGCGCCATCGGCAGGTCGTAGTTGTTATTGCCAATGAATGGCCCTTCGAACTGCGCACTCAGCGCGTCCAGATCCACGCCTTCCGGGACCGTGCGGGAGGTCGCCGTGGCGCCTTCGACAAAATGCAGATAAGCCAGATTGAATTGATTGAGCTGCTGAATCAGGTAACCGTAAGTCGCCATGACATTGCTGTCGGGAGGTGTATTTCCGGCATCGGGTGTAACTGGCGAGAGGCGAATACCGACCCGATCGCTACCCCAGATCGAAATCACGGCTGCGGTGACTTCCAGCGTCAGTCGAGCCCGGTTCTCGATGGAGCCGCCATATGGGTCAGTGCGTTGATTGGTGGAGTCGCGCAGGAACTGGTCAAGCAGATAACTGTTGGCGGAATGCACTTCCACACCATCGAAACCGGCTCGCCGGGCATTTTCTGCGGCCAGCTTGTACTGCTCGATGATTCCAGGGATCTCCGAGGTTTCCAGTGCGCGAGGCATCGACACCTCGACAAAGCCTTTCTCGGTATAAGTGCTGCCTTCGGCCTTGATCGCCGAAGGCGCTACTGGCGCTTCTCCGTTGGGTTGTAGCTCGACACTCGAAAAGCGCCCTACGTGCCACAACTGACTGACGATTTTGCCGCCCGCCGAGTACACCGCGTCAGTGACTTTTTTCCAGCCAGCTACCTGTGCCTCCGACCAGATACCCGGGGTCATGGCGTAACCCCGCCCCTGGGGAGAAATATTGGTCGCTTCGGCGATGATCAAGCCTGCACTGGCGCGCTGGGCGTAGTAAGTCGCGTGCATTTCATTCGGTACGCCGTCTTCGGCCATTCGGCTGCGTGTCACAGGTGCCATGACAATTCGGTTAGCCAATTGGAGTGCGCCCATTTGCATGGGCGAAAAAAGGTCGGTATCAAACGTGTTAGCCGTCATAAAATCCTCGACTGAATAGACCGGTCGTCTAGTGGAAGGTTAAAAAAATACGCCCCTCTGTCAGCAGGCGTTTGCTGGTGATAATGCTGTTTCAAAAGCTGCCATCGTGTTCACGACTGTTACCGGCAGCGTTGCACCTGGTCACACAGGTGGTCGTCTGTATGACCCGTTCGTGAGGGCTCTAGCGCGACTTTCTCCCACTTGCTGATAACCAGCGGCGCAATCGCATTGCCCAGTACATTGAGCGTGGTGGTGCCGCTGTCGATAATCCTGAAAATGCCGGCGATCAATGCCACACCTTCCAACGGAAGACCGGCAGAGGCCAAGGTGGCTGACAAGATCACGATTGCAAACCCAGGCACACCTGCGGCGCCCTTCGAGGTCAGTACCATCGTCACGACCAACAGAATCTGCTGTGACAGAGACAGGTCTATCCCATAGAGTTGCGCCACAAAAATGGTCGCCACACCGAGAAAAATCGATGCGCCATCGAGATTGAACGCATACCCCACCGGCACCACAAAACTGACGATCCGACGCGGTACACCGTAGCTTTCCAGTTTGGTCATCAGTTGCGGCATAACGGCGGCTGAGGCGGCACTGGAAAACGCCAGAATCAACTCATTACGGAAGTAGCGGATCAACTTGAAGATGTTTTCGCCAATCAAATAACAAATGCCACCCAGTACCACTAAAGCGAACACCATCAGCGCCAGATACACCACCCCAATCAACTTGAGCAGCGGCAGCAGCGAGGCAAAACCAAACGTCGCGACGGTCGCGCCGATCATGCCAAACACCCCTATCGGCGCGTAGGCCATCACAATGGAAACCACCTTGAACATAGCATCGGAAAGGCTCTGCACGACCGCAATAAATGGCGCGCTTTGGTCTTTGGGCAAAGCATTCAACGCCAGCCCCAACAGCACAGCGAAGAACAGTACCGACAGCAACTTCGCTTCTGACATTGCCACTATCACGTTGTCTGGAACGATGTTCTGCAAAATCACCAGCGCCCCTTTGGACGGCTCAAGCGTGATCGATGCAGCGCCATGCGAAAGGCCTGAAATATCGGTTCCTCGTCCTGGTTCGAAGAGGTTGGCAAAACACAGGCCTATGACGATGGCCAGCGCGGTAATCGCAAAGAAGTAGCCGAGCGACTTCACCCCCATACGGCCGAACGATTTGCTGTCACCGCCGCCCGCGATCCCCAAAATCATGCAACAGAACACGATCGGAACAACCACCATCTTCATCATCTTGATAAAGATGTCACCGAGCGGTTTGAGGATCTCCGCACTCACCCATGTCTGATAGTGCGGATGCGTATTGAAGTACCAACCTGCAAGCACGCCAAGCAATAGCCCGGCAACGATTTGCCACACCAAGGGAATACGTTTCATGTCTAGCCTTCTTGTTGGAATGAAAGGTCTGCGTCTATTCGCAGTTGCTAGAGTCATGAGCTTCCAGCTCACTTGAGATCGAATGGCACAAACGGGTTGTGCCATGCGTGTTCCTATTTAGCGAAGAGCTGGCTCATATCCTTGAACGCCTTGAACTCAAGAGCGTTGCCGCACGGGTCAAAGAGAAACATGGTGGCCTGCTCGCCTACCTGGCCTTTGAACCGAATGTACGGTTCGATCACAAACTCGGTACCAAAGGACTTCAAGCGTTCGGCCAGCGCCTCCCATTGTTCCCAACCCAAAATGATGCCGAAGTGCGGAACAGGAACATCGTGTCCGTCGACCGGGTTGCTGTGAACGCTCTCTTGTGAGGCTGTTTTCGGATGTTCGTGGATCACCAGTTGGTGACCATAAAAATCGAAATCGACCCATTGCGTGCTGGAGCGCCCTTCTTCAAGACCAAAGACCTCACCGTAGAAGGTGCGCGCCGCAGCCAGGTCATAAACAGGGATCGCGAGGTGAAATGGCGAGAGGCTCATCAGAACTCCAAATATTTTTTGTTGGTTGGCGAACATTTCCACCGTCATCAGCTCTCTGGGTTCAGCCGGTGCCGGGGATGGAAAACATCCTAGGACGGAAAACCAAACATAAAAATCAATATATATTTCTCAGAAACACAATTAATATTTGTGAATGATCAAAGAACTGAAAACACTCATTGCGGTGGCGCGGGAAGGCACATTCGCCGCTGCCGGGAACAAGATCGGCCTGACCCAGGCCGCTGTCAGCGCGCAGATTCAGCGCCTGGAAACCGAACTCGGTTTTGAGATTTTCGACAGGAAAGGACGTTCGGCCCATCTCAACAAAATGGGTCACCAGATACTTCTGCAGGCGCAGGAGTTACTCAGGCTATACGACAATCTGGGTTCCACTGCGCTGGGCCAACCTACCAACATACTCATCAACATCGGTGCGATCGCATCCGTGCAACGTTCCTATTTGCCCGATGCGCTGGCGAAGTTTCACCAGCAGTGTCCGCAATGCCGCACACGTGTCATTCCAGGGCTTTCAATGGAGATGGTGAACCTCGTAGACGCCGGCGAAATCGACATGGCTGTCATCATTCGACCGCCCTTCTCTCTTCAAAGTGACCTGCGCTGGACGACGCTGGCGCGAGAGCCCTACCGACTGATCGTGCCACGCGAGCTGGAGGGAAATGACTGGTCGGAACTGCTGTCCAGCCAGCCATTCATTCGCTATGACCGATCATCTTTCGGCGGCCGGCAGGTTGATCGTTTCCTGCGACAGATGCATTTCACCTTGCAGGAAGTTTGCGAACTGGATGAACTGGAGGCCATCATCAAACTGGTGGAAAAAGGTGTAGGCATAGCGCTGGTGCCACAGACAGAGCCCCATCAGGAATGGCCCGAAGGTGTACGAGCGATCGATTTGGGACAACACACCTTTCACCGGGATATCGGGCTGGTACATCGATCTCGACAGAGTTTCACCGAGCCTGTGCGAATTTTGGCTCAGCTTATAAGTGATCAGGTAACCGCCGTTGCAGAATAATAGTCGCCAAGCGCGGATCGAAATGCTGTGCAGCGACGACGCCAGCAATGATTGAAGAACTCAGCGCCTGACGGCGAACCACCTACGGCGCTGTGTTTTTCAGACCTTGCTTCAGGTAATCAGAACTGCCTGTCTGCCTGATCATGATCATGATCATGATCATTGCTGCTTGGCAGCATTCGTCAGTGCGTCTTCAGCGCACGTTCGACGCTGATAGCAAGCGGCGTGGTTGGTCTCCCGATGAGTTCAGCCAAAGCGCGCTCGTTGCTGTAGAGCGCTCCCTGTGAAGCGCTGACGTCATAGGAAGCCAATGCTGCGGCGAGCTCCTTCGGCAAGCCGGCACCTTCGAGTGCGGCGGCGTAGTCGGCTTCCGGGAGGTTGCGATAAGGGATGTTCTTGCCGGTCTGCTTCGAGATTTCTGCCGCCAGATCGGTGAGCGTCCATGAGTTATCGCCGACCAGTTCATAGGTCGCGTTTTCATGGCCATCAGCAGTCAACACCACGGCGGCGGCTTCAGCCAGATCCTCGCGTGTCGCTGACGAAATCCGGCCTTCGCCTGCACTACCAAACAGCGCGCCGTTAGCCAGTGCCATACCAGCGAAACCGGTGTGGTTTTCTGTGTACCAACCATTGCGCAACAGCGTGTAGAAAAGTCCGGACGCCTTGAGGGCAGCCTCGGTTGCGCGGTGTTCGTCGGCAAGTTGCAACACGGACGAATCGGCGTGCAACACACTGGTGTAGACAATGCGCTGGATGCCCACCCTCTTCGCCGCCGCGATGACATTGGTGTGCTGCGCAGCACGTTGCCCGATTTCGCTGGAGGAGATCAACAGCAAGGTTCCCACTCCGGACAACGCCGCATCCAGCATCTCGGCCTTGGAATAGTCGAACGCCCTTGCCGCAACGCCCAGCCCTTCTGCCTGTTCCGGCTTGCGCGCCAGGGCAAGAATACTGCTCGCGGCAACTCGCTGCTTCAAGTGCTCAATGACGAGGCGGCCCAGTTGGCCGGTGGCTCCGGTAACGGCAATGCTCATGCGGTGACTCCTTGGTGAACGGAAGAGTTGAAGAAACAGCCATGAGCGAATATAAGAAATTAGATTACTTAAAGTAAGTACGTACAAAAAGGTAAGTGCATGAATACGAACGCGCCTTCGAAATCATCAGAAAAGCCGTCTGCAGTCCCATTGTCCGAACGATTGAGGCGCGGCGACGTGCTCGCGCCAGAGTGCCCGTCGCGTGAAATCCTGAGCCACCTGACAAGCCGCTGGGGTGTGCTGGTGCTGATTGCCCTGCTGCCTGGCACGCTGCGGTTCAGCCAGTTACGACGCAAGATCGGCGGGGTCAGCGAACGAATGCTGGCGCAGACGCTTCAGTTGTTGGAAGGCGATGGGATGGTGGCGCGTCACGCCTATGACGTCGTGCCGCCACATGTCGAATACACGCTGACGCCTATGGGGATGGAAGCCGCAGTACGGGTGCGCGAATTGGCCGATTGGGTGGAAACGCACTACGCAACCGTGCTGCGTCAGCAAGAGATGGCAGCCGTGGATAAAAGCTGAATGTCTTTCGCTTGAGAAGCGTTAAAGCCCGTCCATTTCACTCTCGTCGCAGAAGAGTATGGGGAGCAATGCCGAAGGTCTTGCGAAAAGCGTGGCTGAAATGAGAGAAGTCCGAGAAGCCGAAATCCAGCGCCGCCTGGGAAATGCTACGGACTTGACCACGCTCGATCGCGTCGCGGCTGGCGAACAACCGTGCCTTCCAGATTTCCGCGACCGGCGATTTCTGATGGCGGGCGAAAGCGCGCGTCACTGTGCGCGTGGAGACATGGTGAGCTTGAGCAATGCGCTCGAGTGAAAGATCCGCCTCGGTCAGATACTGATGGATGTAATTCATGATTCGGCCGTACAGGTCCAACTCGTCATGTGTCTGCTTTAAATCCTGAAGCTCCAGGCTGACCACCAAGAGGTCGAGCAACGTGCTGGAATAACGACTGGACAAGCCTGGTTTTTGGAAGCCTGAAGCCATGCTCGCGGCCTGGCGCAACATTTCGCGTAACGGAATTACCCCTGGACGACGATCATCCAGAACCATGGCGGTGCACTCCGCTATGCCGGGCAGCCGCTGGCTGAGCAATTGTCGCGGAATGCGCACAAGGTGGTTATCGGTACCACCGAAGCTGAATCTGAAGGGCTGGGATGCGTCGTAAAGGAACAGATCGTCCGCCGCCAGCTTCGTCCGCCGGTCAGCCTGCTCCAGTTCGCCATAACCGCTGCGGGTAAAGCCCAACCACAAATCGTCATTCGGGTCGCTGCGCAGGTGCTGGGCGGTCCGCTCCCAATAATGCAAGGGTGCGGACAACGTGCAGATGTCCAATGCCCCCATGCCATGCACCTCCAGCGCCCCGTCGAAATCGCTCTGCGCCAGCAGTTTGCTGTCGGCGTCCAGGCAATGGTGACACACCACCTCCTTCCAGTAATCGAACCGTTGGGGCGCCGTGACGGCAAGCGTTGAATACTGACATGTCTGGCTCATTGCATGGACCTCGCGGCGGCGGTTCAACAAAAAAGCGTGGTAACGTTTTTTGCGAGCTCAGCAATTATCAGGCCATCTGCTCAGTCTCACGTCCAGCGCTTAGCCGCGCCGCGAGATCGCCCTCCGCACACTTGGCAGACAGTGCCTCCCCAGCACTTCCCCTGCAACTTTCCTGAGCATTTCGTCCCTTGTTTCACAAGCCCCGCACCATCACTGCGCATCGATGAGCTGGCCATTTACGGCTGTCCTTTTTAACCAAACGGTTGTCCATTCGAGCCAAGCACATCCCATCTCCCCTCGATAATTTTCACTCCATGCCGTGTCCCTCCCGACACCAATGACGAGGTGCCTCATGCAACGACGAGAACAGCAGCGACTGTCCGATTCGTCCTGGTTTTTACAGCGCTGGGACATGGCACCCGAAGAGTTCGCCAGTTACCTGGTGCAACTCGGGACCTTGGCGCTGCAACGCCGATGGCGTGGTCCTGATCGCAAAACAACAACATCCACTGGCCTGTAGAACAGCGAACCGTCCGTTTGAGACGGGAATAAAGGAGCCCCCATGGAATCTGCAATCGATAAACATCTGAAATGTCCGCGGACTTTGTCGCGTCGCGTCCACGACGAATACCAGCCACCCTTCCCCATGTTTGTGGGACGGGCTGACGAAAACGTGAAGCAAGTCGTGATGGCTTACCTCGGGGTGCAATTTCGCGAAGAACAACGCGCCGCCGCCCTGCAGGCCATACGCTACATTGACGCCAGCTTCGCCCTCGCCGATGGCCCCGGGCATTACGACCTGACCTACCACCTCGACAATCAGGGGTATGGAAACTTCATCGCCGTGGGCTACTGGCGTGATCCCGTCGCCTATCACCGTTGGCTGCTTTCACCGCCGGTGGCGAATTGGTGGGGCGACGATGCGCGCCTGAGCGAGGGGCTGGGATATTTCCGTGAAGTCATGGCCCCGCGCGCCGAGCAGTTCGAAACGCTGTATGCCTTCAAAGACGATTTGCCAGGCGTCGGTGCGGTCATGGACGGCATCAGCGGCGAGATTGAAGAGCACGGCTACTGGGGCTCGGCGCGCGACCGCTTTGCCATCTCCCAGACCGACTGGATGCAGCCGACCAGTGAGCTGCAAGTCATTTCAGGCGATCCGGCCAAGGGCGGCAGGGTCGTCGTACGTGGCCACGACAACCTGACGCTGATCCGCTCCGGACAAGACTGGGTCGAAGCTGGCGAGGAAGAACGCGCGCTCTATTTCAACGAGATGCTGCCGCCCCTGCAAGACGGCATGAACTTCCTGCGTGACGAGGGACAGGCGCTGGGCTGCTATAGCAACCGTTTCGTACGCAATATCGACCTCGATGGCAATCTCCTCGACATCGCCTATGACATCGGTCACTGGCGATCGCTCGACAAGCTGGAGCGCTGGGCAGAATCCCACCCCACTCACCTGCGCATTTTCACCACGTTCTTCCGCGTGATCGGCGGTCTTTCGAAGCTGCGGCTGTATCACGAGGTCTCGGTGGCGGATGGTAGCCAGCAACTGTTCGAGTACATCAACTGCCACCCGCAGACCGGGATGATGCGCGACGCACACGTGTCGCCCGCCTGACTCCATCGCTGACTCCACTTTTAGCCCTGCGCGTTGCCTGACTGGCGATAGCGGGGCTCTTTTTGCCCGAAAAAAGGATCTTCGATCATGAAACGGTTCCGCTACCTGGCGCTTGCAGCCCTGCTCCCCAGTCTTTCCTCCCACGCGCTCGAGGTCGATCCTGGCGACTACGAGCCGCTCCCCGTGGGCGCGACCATCGGCGTGGTCTACTACCAGCATGCCAGCACCGACAAAGCCTATTCCAACGGGCACAAGACCAGCTCCGATTTCAACCTGACATCCGACGTCGGCATTTTGCGTCTGCTGCACGTCTACCAGTTGAGCGAGCGGCTGACCATCGAACCGCAATTCCTGTTGCCCTTCGGCCATGTGTCAGGCGGTGGTGATGCGTCTGCGCTGGGCGACGCCAGCGGCATCGGCGACCTCATTCTTACTGCGCCACTCAAGTACCGTCTCAACGACGCCAACGACACTCTCGGCGCGACCGCTTACCTGTACGTGCCAACTGGCAACTACGACAAGGACGACGCGCTCAACCTTGGCGAGAACCGTTGGAAATTCGATCTGCAAGCCGCTTACGTCAAGCACTTCACAGAAAAGTGGGCCATCGACCTCGTGGGTGACGCCATCTGGTACGGGGACAACAACGACTACGGCGCCAGCTCTGCCCGTCGCGAGCAGGACGTTTCCTATGGCGCCCAGTTGATGGGGCGCTACATGCCCGACGAGACAACGGCGCTGGCGATCGGCTTCGGCCACAGTTGGGGTGGGGAAAACCAGGTCGATGGTGTCAACCAGGATGACAGGATGGAAACCACTAACGTCCGCGTTACGGCCAGAAAGTTTCTGACCGCCAGGGACCAATTCCAGGTGCAACTTGGACGCGACCTTGCGGTGGAGAACGGCCCCAAAGAGGACTTTCGCATGAACCTGCGCTACGTCAGGGTTTTCTAGCCCCCTCCTCCGCGCAGCCCGTATCCAGCGTGCCAACCGGCTCATGAGATGCCCCTGATCTTAAACGGAGTAACCCGACAATGACCGACCAGCAACCCACCGCAGAACAACAACCTTCCCTCTACACCCGTCTTGGCGGCTATGACGCGATTTATCAGTTCGCAGGCGCCGTGTTGAGAAAAACCATGGGCCACCCCGCCATCGGCCACATCTGGGCCCATATGTCGGAATCGACGTTCCAGAAGGAACACATCAATTTTGTCGACTTCCTTTCCGAGCACTGGGGTGGCAGCGCCAAATACAGGGGCCGAGACATGGTCACCGCGCATCGCGGGATGGGGCTGACCGAGGTGCACTGGCAAGCGGTGCTCGATTGTCTGGAGGCCTGCTACGACGACTACGGCCTGGCCCCGGACCTGCGCAAGGAGGTCAATGACTTCCTCATCAAGTTCAAACCGGCGGTGATCGGCAGCCCCTCCTATCGGGATGTGGTACTCGCGCACCCGGAAATGGACCCGGCCAAAGGCATGAAGAGCGTCGGGGTTGTCTGGCCGAAACCCGGGAAGTCGTCCCGAAAACCGACCACGGCCGAATCCGAAGACTGACACGCTCGGCAAAAACCGGCGCCACCGCAATACGGCGTCCCGCTCAACCAAGTGAATGTCCTCCTCAACCAAGCGCCGCTCAATGTGCGCAGATAGCTTGATACCAGCCCGGTCGCGACATCGCCAATCGTGCGCACCGTAACCGGGCTTCTCCGAGACGACGTTTGAACAGACATTGCCAACCCAGCAGGTTGGCACAGGACACAGGACACCCCATGGCCATCATCCGCCCGACGCTCGAACAAGTGCAGGATCTCGCCAGCCGCCTGCACATACAGTTGACTCCCGAGCAAGCCAGCGAATACCTGGCGCTCATGCAATCCAGTTTTGATGCCTACGATCTCGTCGATGAGTTGCCAGACTTCATCCCCCCGGTGTGCTACGAGCGCAGTGCCGGTTACCGCCCTTCAAGTACGGACAATCCGCTGAACGCCTGGTACTACAGAACCGAGGTGATGGGCGCCAGTTCGGGCAAGCTTGCCGGCAAGACGGTTGCGCTCAAGGACAATATCTCTCTGGCCGGTGTCCCGATGATGAACGGTGCCGCGCCACTGGAAGGATTCGTACCGTCGTTTGATGCCACTGTGGTGACACGTCTGCTCGACGCTGGCGCCACCATCCTCGGCAAAGCCACTTGTGAACATTACTGCCTCTCCGGTGGTAGCCATACCTCAGACCCAGCCCCTGTGCACAATCCTTATCGCCATGGATTCACCACCGGCGGCTCGTCTTCCGGCAGCGCAGCGCTGGTGGCGTCGGGTGAAGTCGACCTGGCTGTCGGTGGCGACCAGGGCGGCTCCATCCGCATTCCGGCAGCCTGGTGCGGCATTTATGGAATGAAGCCCACCTTCGGTCTGGTGCCCTATACCGGCGTCATGGCGATCGAGGCAACTTTCGACCATGTCGGCCCGATGACGAGCAACGTCCGGGATAACGCTCTGATGCTTGAAGTGATGGCCGGCATCGATGGCCTCGACCCGCGCCAGACCGCTCCTGAGGTCGATGCCTATAGCGATTATCTGGAACGAGGCGTGACCGGGCTGCGGATCGGAATTCTCCAGGAAGGTTTCCAACTCGCTAACCAGGACCCGCGCATCGCAGAAAAGGTGCGCAGCGCTATCGCCCGGCTCGAGGCGTTGGGTGCGCGGGTCGAGGAAGTCTCGGTTCCCGAACACAACCTGGCGGGGGCATTGTGGAGCCCTATCGGCTGTGAAGGCCTGACCATGCAAATGATGCACGGCAACGGCGCGGGTTTTAACTGGAAGGGGCTTTACGACGTGGGCCTGCTGGACAAACAGGCCGGTTGGCGTGACCAGGCCGACGCACTGTCGCCATCACTCAAGCTGTGCATGTTCGTGGGTCAGTTCGGTCTGGAGCGCTACCACGGTCGCTACTACGCCAAGGCCCAGAACATTGCACGCTTTGCCCGGGCCGCCTATGACCGGGCGCTGAATACCTATGACCTGCTCGTCATGCCGACCGTGCCGATCACCGCCCAGCCACTCCCTGAACCGGGCTCTTCCATCACCGAAACCGTCACACGTGCGTTGGAGATGCTGGGCAATACGGCCGCTCAGGACATTACCGGGCACCCCGCCATGTCGATCCCTTGCGGCCTGGTGGACGGACTGCCCGTGGGGCTGATGCTTGTCGGAAAACATTATGCCGAAGGCACCCTGTATCAAGCGGCAGCGGCATTCGAGGCCTCTGTCGATTGGCGGACGCTGTAAATCGGCGCATCGCGCTGAACGTGAGTAGCAAATTCAGAGGGGTCAAAACATGAGCCATACGCACGAACATCATCACGATCACGATCACACCGAGCCCCCCGAGGCCATCGCCCTGCGCGTCAAGGCGCTCGAATCCCTGTTGATCGAAAAGGGTCTGGTCGACCCGACCGCCATGGATGCGCTGGTGGACACTTATCAGCACAAGGTCGGCCCGCGCAACGGCGCTCAGGTGGTCGCCAAGGCCTGGTTCGATCCCGATTACAAACACCGACTGCTGGAAGATGCCACCGCGGCGATTGCCGAACTGGGTTTTTCCGGCGTGCAGGGCGAAGACATGGTGGTGGTGGAGAACACCGCGGCCGTGCACAACGTGACGGTCTGCACGCTGTGCTCCTGTTACCCCTGGCCAACCCTGGGCTTGCCCCCCGCCTGGTACAAATCCGCGCCCTATCGCTCACGGATAGTCATCGACCCACGCGGCGTACTGGCCGAATTCGGTTTGCTTGTTCCCGATGACAAGGAAGTGCGGGTCTGGGACAGCAGTGCCGAGTTGCGCTACCTGGTACTGCCGGAACGTCCGGCGGGCACAGACGGCTGGAGCGAGGAACGCCTGGTCGAGCTGGTGACGCGTGACGCCATGATCGGTACCGGCCTGGCCAAGATACCGGGCGACGCAGCCTGACCCCGCGAAGGAGAAAACCATGAACGGTGTACACGACTTAGGCGGTATGCACGGGTTCGGCCCGGTGCTCACCGAAGACAATGAACCGGTGTTCCATCACGACTGGGAACGCAGGATCTTTCCGCTGTTTGCCTCGCTCTTCGTCGGCGGCTACTTCAATGTCGACGAATTCCGCCATTGCATCGAACGCATGCAACCGGCGGAATACTTGCAGTCGAGTTACTACGAACACTGGCTGCACGCCTTCGAGACCTTGCTGCTGGAAAAAGGCGTGATCAGCGCTGGCGAACTGCAGGGCACGGTCAAACCGGCCTCGCCGACGCAGCCCCCAACGGTGCTCACACCAGACATCGTCGAGGCGGTGACTCTTGGCGGCGCTTCATCCAGGGCGAAGGAGCCGGTCGCCGGTCGTTTCCGGGTCGGTGACCGAGTGCGGACGAAAAATTTCAATCCAACCACCCACACCCGACTGCCGCGTTATGCGCGCGGCAAGGTCGGGACCATCGAGATTGCGCACGGTGCGTTTGCCACCCCTGACACGATGGCCCACGGTCTGGGCGAACAACCGCAACAGGTCTACGCCGTGCGCTTCAGTGCGACAGAACTGTGGGGCGTGGCGCGACCGGACAGTGTCTGCATTGATCTGTGGGACAACTATCTGGAGGCCGTATGAACGCCAGCAAGCTTCACATCCCGCCCATCACCGGGCTATCTCTGGACAATGAAGGCCCAGTGTTCGACAAACCCTGGCAGGCCCAGGCCTTTTCCCTGCTGCTACACCTGCACCAAACCGGTCTATTTCCCTGGAAGGACTGGGTGCAGACATTCAGCGATGAGATCAAGGCAAGCCCGGCGCAGCCCGGAGAAAGCATCAACGACGCTTACTACCGGCAGTGGATTGCGGCCATGGAAAGGATGGTTACCGCGCTCGGTTTGACCGCTTTCGAAGACATCACCCGGCGCACCGAGGAATGGCAGCAAGCCTACGTGAACACGCCCCATGGACAACCGGTCACGCTGCTCAATGCGAGTTGCCCACCGCCCCATGGACACGAGCACGAACACCTGCCACGGCGCGAGCCGGTAGCGATAAGCCGAGCCGCAAACTGACCGCAGTCATCCGTTTTTTTACTATCGAGGTCGCGAAGCGGCCAAGGAGCATCCGTCATGCATATCGAACCTGATCTGGTGGAAGCCGGAAAACTCTGGCTGAGCTATGTCACTGCCGCAGGTGTCGGCGCCTACACCGTCAAACTCGCTGCGCAAGCCATCGGTGAGCGTGGGGTCTTTTCGCTGCTGGCTCGGACTGTCACTGCCACGGCTCTGGTCTTCAGCTTCTTCGAGCTGCTGCCGCACTATCCGGTCGGTGTTTCCGAGGTGCATCTCATCCTGGGGTCAACGCTGTTTCTGCTGCTTGGCGCCGCACCTGCTGCGGCGGGTCTCGCCCTGGGGCTGCTGATTCAGGGCCTGTTCTTCGCGCCATTCGACCTGCCGCAATATGGCATGAACGTCACCACGCTACTGGTACCGCTGTGCGCAGTCGCTGCCCTGGCCAAACGCATCATTGCGCCCGACACGCCGTATGTGGAACTGAGCTACAGACAAGCGCTGGGGCTGTCGACCGCCTTTCAGGCAGGCATTGTCGCCTGGGTGGCGTTCTGGGCTTTCTACGGAAAAGGCTTCACAGCCGAAAACGCCCTGTCGATTCTGACCTTTGGCAGTGCCTACATGACCGTGATCACCCTCGAACCGTTGCTGGACCTGGCCGTACTGGCCGCGGCCAAGGCCAGCCATCGTCTGCGGGGTAGTTCGCTGCTCGAACGCCGTCTGTACCAGGCCGCCTGAGTCGACGCACTCCAGTCCGCATCAGCCTGCCCCCGAGCATTCGAAGAGCGTAATGCTCGGGGTATCAACCGCAGGAGCCGCCCCGCGACTGCCGTAGCAGCCGCGAACGCTGAAGATGGCTTCCTATGGCTTACTGATCTTGAACCAGATGGAGTACATCGCCGGCAGGAACACCAGCGTCACGATGGTTCCGACGAACGTGCCGCCGATCAGTGTGTAAGCCAGCGTGCCCCAGAACACCGAGTGCGTCAGTGGAATGAACGCGAGGATGGCCGCCAGCGCAGTCAGCAGTACCGGGCGAGCACGCTGTACCGTGGCTTCGATCACGGCGTGAAACGGATCAAGTCCCTCTTGTGCGTTGTGATGGATTTGTCCGATCAGGATCAGTGTATTGCGCATCAGAATCCCCGACAGGGCGATCAACCCGACCAAGGCGTTGATACCGAACGGCTGCTGGAAGAGCAGCAGTGTCGGCACCACACCAATCAGCCCGAGTGGCGAGGTGAGGAACACCATGATCATTGCCGATACCGAACGGACCTGCAGAATGATGATCAGCAGCGTGACGGCGATCATGATCGGCAGCAGTGGCAAAATCGCTTGGCCGGCCTTGCCCGACTCCTCGATCGCCCCCGATTGCTCGATACGATAACCCTCCGGCAGCGTGTCGATGACCGGCTGCAGCGCCTTCGTGATCACGCTTGAAACGTCCGGAGGCTGCAAGCCTTCGGCAATGTCGCCGCGTACAGTAATGGTCGGCGTGCGGTCACGACGCCGAAGGACGGGATCCTCCATGCGCACATCCACTGTCCCCACTTGCGACAGCGGAATCCGCTGGCCCGCCGTGCCTACCAGCGTAAAGCCTTGAATTTTTGCAGGGTCGAGCCGGATGTCCCCCGCCGCTCGCCCGGTCACTTGTACCGAACGGATGTCCTCACGAACGGCCGTGATCGGTACCCCGGCAAGCAGAAACTGCAACTGCTGCGCGACCGCACTGGAGGTCAGCCCCACCGCCTGCAAGCGGTCCTGATCCAGGGTGAAATGCAGCGCGGGTGTCAGCGGCCCCCAGTCAGTATTGACGGTTCGCATCAAGGGGCTCGCCTGCATCACGGTCTGTACCTGAGCGGCAATCTCACGCAATGTCGAGGGATCAGGCCCCATCACCCGGTAGGCGACAGGAAACGGTGAATACGGCCCAAACACCAACTGCGTCACCCTGACCCGCGCTTCTGGAGCCAGCCCTTCGGCGACGGCCTCGCGCAGACGGAGCTTGAGGACTTCCCGTGCCTCCTGACTCTGCGTCAACACCACAATCTTCGCAAAAGACGGATCAGGCAGTTCCGGCGCCATGGCCAGGTAGAAACGCGGCGCACCCTGTCCGATATAGGCCGTGACGATTTTTGCTTCAGGCTGCTTTTGCAGCCAGGCCTCGACTTTGGCGGTGGTGATACTCGTCTGCTCGATGGAGGTTCCATAGGGCATTTGCACTTCAATCAACACTTCGGGACGGTCCGAGGTGGGGAAGAACTGCTTCTTGACCAGGCTCATGCCGACAACGGCCAGGACAAACGTCGCGATCACAGTACCGGCGACCAGCCATTTGCGGGCAATGACGCGCGTCAAGATCCGGCGGAAGCGGTTGTAATTGGGCGTGTTGTAAATGGCCGCGTGACCACCTTCGACCTGTTTGATGTCCGGCAACAGCTTCACGCCCAGATAGGGGGTAAAGGCCACCGCAACCACCCATGAGGCAATCAGGGCAATGCCTACGATCCAGAACATGTTGCTGGTGTACTCGCCAGCGGTCGATTGCGCGAAGCCGTTAGGCAGAAAGCCGATAGCGGTCACCAGCGTGCCGGAAAGCATCGGTGCGGCAGTGTGACTCCAGGCATACGCGGACGCTTTGATACGGTCGTAGCCCTCCTCCATTTTCACCACCATCATCTCGATCGCAATGATGGCGTCGTCCACCAGCAGTCCAAGCGCCAGGATCAGCGACCCCAAGGTGATCCGGTCAAAGTTCTTGCCCGTTGCCGCCATCACCACAAACACCACGGCGAGCGTCAGTGGTACTGCCGCAGCCACGACAATACCGACATGCCAGCCCATGCTGAGAAAACACACCAGCATCACCACCAGCAAGGCGACGAAGAACTTGATCATGAACTCGTCGACGGCTGAACTGATATTCACCGACTGATCGGTGACCTTGCTGAGTGTCATGCCCAGTGGCATGCCTTCGTTGATCCGGGTGGTCTCCACGTCCAGTGCCGTGCCCAGGTCCAGGCCGTTCCAGCCCTCGCGCATCACCACACCCAATAACAGCGCTTCCTCACCATTGTTACGCACAAGGAAGGTGGCCGGATCTTCGTAACCCCGCTCGACCGTCGCAACGTCCGAGAGCTTCAAGGTACGTCCCTGAATCGCCAGCGGTGTGTCACGAATCTTCTGCAATTTGTCGAAGGCGCCGTCGAGACGCAGGAAGACTTCTGGCCCCTTGGTTTCAATCGAGCCGGCCGGCGTCAGCACGTTCTGATTGTTCAGCGCGGCAAAAATATCCTGCGGGGTCACCCCCAGCGTGGCCAGCCGATCATGGGAGAAAGAGACAAAGATGCGCTCGCTCTGCTCACCTATGATGTTGACCTTTTTCACGCCTGGCACATGCAACAGGCGCTGGCGCAGCGATTCGGCATCACGTACCAGCAGGCGCTGCGGCTCGCCTTTGGCTTTCAAGGCAAACAACGCAAAGGTCACATCTGCAAACTCATCGTTGACCATCGGGCCAATCACGCCGGCCGGTAGCTTGATCGACTCATCGTCGAGTTTTTTGCGCGCCTGGTAGAACTCCTCCTGCACTTGGGAGGGCGGTGTAGGATCAAGCAGTGTCACCACGGTGAAGGCCAGACCCGGACGAGTGTAGGTTTCCGTGCGGTCGTACCATTTCAACTCCTGCAGGCGTTTTTCCAGCGGCTCGGCGACCTGGTCCTGCATTTCCTGCGCGGTCGCGCCCGGCCACGCCGTGATGACCGTCAGCTGCTTGACCGTAAACGGCGGGTCCTCCGCGCGCCCGAGCTGGAAAAACGCGAGGATCCCGGCAACACCGATCAGGAAGATCAGGAACACCGTGATCGAACGCTCGCGAACGGCGAGCGCCGAAAGATTGAAACGCCCCTGGCTCATGGACGGCTCCCGGCAACCTGGACGTCAGCCTGTTGAGCCAGTCTCACCTCCTCCCCCTCGCGCAGAAGATGTGCGCCTAAAGCGACAACTTGCTCACCGACCTTGAGTTCACCGTCGACACGCGCAATGTCATCGCTCACGCCCAATATCTGCACAGGCCGCCAGTTCACCTTGGTCGGGTTGCCAGCAATCACCCAGAGGCCGGGGCCTTTGCCTGGGTCATAAACCGCCGCCAGCGGCACTTGCAACACCTGTGCATTTGCGCGGCTGCCAGCGATCTGCAGCGTAACGGTCGAACCGAGCGGCGCATTGGCCAGTGCGCCCTCCAGCACATACCGCGCCTCAAAGGTGCGCGTCATGCGATCGGCCGAATCAGACAGCAGCCGCAGCCTGGCTGTCACGGCACCCGAGGTGTTGCCATAAAGTGTGGCCTGCGCGGTCGAACCTGCCGCCGGACGTAGCGTCTCGGGCAGGTGCACGATGGCTTCGCGCTGCCCTGCCCGCGCCAGTCGAACCACGGCTTGCCCGGGGCTCACCACTTGTCCTGGCTCGGCGAGCGTCTCCACCACCACGCCATCGGAATCAGCAAGCAACACCGCATAACCGGACGCATTGCGAGCGACATCAGCCTGCGCTTGCGCCGCGCTCAACTGAGCTTTGGCGGTATCTGCGGCGGCTTTGATCTGATCGTAGGCCGAGGCCGAGATGGCGCCGGCGGCGACCAGGTCGTGATACCGGGCCTCGTCATCCGCGGTCTGTATGGCTCGCGCCCGGGCGGCCATGACCGACTCTTGCTGCGCCCGCGCCTGCAGCCCGAGATCAATCGGGTCGAGGCGCATCAGTGGCTGACCTCGTTTGACCGTCTGGCCTGTGTCAACCAGGCGCTCGAGTATTTTGCCCGAGACCCGAAAACCAAGGTCAGCCTCGACGCGGGCGATCACGACCCCCGTGAAAGCACGTGAAGCCTCGGACGCCGCCGAAACCGCAGCGGACCTCACCAACGGGGCATGCGTACGGGGATCGTCAACGACGGATGAGTCGCCACACGCCGTCAGGACGAGCGGCAACAGACAAACGGCAATCGGTACAGCTAGAGGCCGGCGCATAGGTTCCGTTACTCAAGAATAGGACATGCCGGCATTTTCATTAAGGTGACCAATAATGTCAACGGTCACACATTTTCAGTGTATGGCGCATACTGACAAGATATCGTTGACCTTAAAGCTGTGACCGTAATTTAATATGGTCACTTATCATCTTCGTCGCAGGTACCTCAATGTCTCCTGTTCGCCCTGTCACGCTTTTGGTGACCGCCAGTCTGATGGCAGGCTGCGCGGTCGGTCCCGACTATCAACGACCTGCCCTCGCGCTTCCCGATCGTTACCTGAGTCAGCCTGCAGCCGGACAGACGCCGGCAACGGCGCCGGCCCGGCTGGTCAACTGGTGGGAGAGTTTTAACGATCCCGTGTTGACCGGTTTCGTCACCCAGGCGCTGGAACAGAACCTCGATCTGGCACAAGCAGCGGCGCGGGTCACACAGGCACGGGCAGGACTGGGGGCCGCAAATGCCGCTCTGTTGCCCTCCGGGAGCATTGATGGCCAGGCCGCACGCGCCTATCAATCCGTCGAAACGCCGCTCGGCCAGGTGTTGAACTCAACGCCTGGCTATGATCGCTACGGAAGTTCCTACGAGCTCAACCTCAATGCCGGCTGGGAGATTGATGTCTTTGGCGGGTTGAGACGCGAGCGCGAAGCCGCACTCGCCGAATACCAGGCCTCCGAGGCGGGCGCGACCGCCACACGCCTGGCCATTGCAGCGCAGACGGCCGATATCTACATCACCCTCCGTGGGTTGCAGGCGCGACTGGAGATTGCCAACCGCCAAGTCGAAACCCAGCAGGGACTGCTGGAGAAAGTCCGCCTGCTCTACGGCAAGGGCCTCGCTGCCCGCTATCAGGTTCAACAGACTGAGGGCGCGCTGGCGCAAGTCCAGGCGAGCGTGCCAGTGCTGCAGACCGGCCTGGATGCCGCAATGAATGCGCTGGACGTGATGCTCGGCACCCCGCCGGGGACTCACCGCACGCAACTGACCGGTACGGCGAGCATTCCTGTTGTGCCGCCGATAAACGCCTCGGGAACGCCGGCCGATCTGCTGCGTCGCCGGCCGGATCTGATCGTCGCCGAGCGCCGCCTGGCAGCCTCCAATGCACGCATCGGCGTGGCGATTGCCGAGTACTACCCGAAACTTTCGCTCAGCGCATTGCTCGGTAGCGCCACGGCTGTTTCCGGCGGCAACCTGTTCACCGGCGGCGCCAGTCAGTCGGCGGCGGTCCTTGGGTTGCGCTGGAGACTTTTTGACGTAGGCCGGATAAACGCGCAGATCGATCAGGCCAAAGGACAGGAAGCCGAAGCGCTGGCCGCTTATCGTCAGTCGGTGTTACGCGCCACTGAGGATGTCGAGAATGCCTTCTCCGCCCTGGTGAACCGCAACCTTCAGGCCACCACGCTCGCGGGAGGCGAGGCTTCTCTGACACAGGCTCGCCAAGCGTCTTTTATTGCCTATGGAAAAGGCACCGCGAGCCTGATTGATGTGCTCCACGCCGACGAAACGTTGCTCCAGGCTTCCGATGCCCGTGCGCAAGCGCGGACAGAATCGGCGCGGGCTGCGGTTGCGGCATTCAAAGCGCTCGGCGGCGGCTGGCAAGTTCCCGAAACCCTGCCTGTTGCGTCGCGATGAAGCTCGCCAGCTTTGCAAAGAATTTGGCTCGACAGTACGCAGCAAAAGGTCGATCGCGGTTTTGACGTGGGCCACGCCACGGCGTTTTCATCAGAGCCTGATGGCCAAAGTCATGGGGGTTTGACCTACAAAAAAGGGCCAACCTCTCTGCGAAAATCGGCCCGATAAACATGCCCTTGCGCGTGAGGGTCGGGAGGCAGCACGCACTCCCGGCCCCACATTGTGAGTACAGTCCTCAGCTAAAAACGGTAGCTGACTGACGTACCGAGCCCGCTCGCACTGTTCTTGTACCTGGCACTGTAGGCACCTCTGGATGACGAGCTGTCGTTGACCTTCACGCTCTCCTCCCAGAGGTAGGAATAAGCGAAGTCGATGGTGACATTTTCCACCGGCGTCCAGCCCGCACCGAAGCTGATAACCTTTCGATCGCCCGTAGGAATACGGGGGCCGCGATTGGTATTGTTGGCGGGTGATTGATCTACCGAAAACCCGCTACGCAACACCCACTGGCCGTTCAATTGATAGGCGGCACCGATGGCGTGTGCCCACGTGTCATGCCAGTTCTGCTCTTCGCTGATCGTCCCCAATTGACCGCTCAGCAACGGCGGCAGGCCGCTGTTTTCGATCGTCAGCTCCTTGAAGCGACTCCAGCGCGTCCAGGTGCTACCGACATAGAGCGTCCAGTCGTTATTGAATTGATGCGTGGCCGAAAAATCCACCGACTCCGGCGTATCCACATCCAGCGATGCGTCATAACTTCGGCCGCTGACGCCCAGCACGCTGAAGATGCCATCGGTGACCTTGGTTTTCGCATCCAGGTGGTAACTGACTTTGGAGTGATAAGTCAGCCCCAGGCGGGTCTGATCTGTCGCCTGCACCAGCACACCGGCGTTGAAGCCCAGCGCGGTGTCATCGCCCGTGCTTTTGAGCTTGCCGTCATTGCGCCCCGGGGTTAATGGATTGGGCACCATGCCCGATATCTCTCCACCGATACGGTTGATGGTCGGACCGAAACCGATCGAGACTTTTTCGTTAAAAGCGTAACTGATGGTCGGTTGGAAAGTCAGCGTGGTGACTTCGCTCTTGTTGGCGTAATAGCGTCCGGCAAACCCACTGCCGTAGTCGGTGATCAACCCGAAAGGTACATAAAACCCGACGCCGAATGCCCAGTGCTCATCGATGGGTTTGACGTAATAGCCCATCGGTACGGTGGTCGCGGGCACCATGTCGCCATCCTCCTTGCCGCCGAACGTACTGCGAGTCCGGCTGATATCGGACTTGGCGAACAATGTCGCCGCCCCCACGCTGACCTGCTCTTGTTTAAGCCGCGCCATGCCCGCCGGGTTGCCGTAGATCGTACTGGCGTCTTCGGCCGATGAAGATCGCCCGGCAAACCCGGACCCCATCCCGCTGATGCTTTGTTCGTTGAGTGCAAAGCCACCGGCCAGCACATTGGAAGACGCAAGCACGACGGCCAGGCCCACGGGGCTCTTGAGCATTGTTTTTTTCATTATCGGGACTCTATGGAGATCACTGGAATAGAACATCGAACTACAGCGAAGCCATATTATCCATGTGACCAATTCAGTCAATGGTCACGAAGAGCGAAATGTTGCGCCCTCCCGGCACTCATTGGCCGGGAACGGAAAACGTCATGTGGGGGATGTGGTTTTGACTCGAATCGACTGACAGATTTGGCCAGCGACAGTCAGGGCATGAGGCTGCGCAGGATGAGGTTGGAGGTCAGCGTGGGCGCTTGCTCGATGAAATCCAGATTGTGCTGCAACAGCAAGGGGTTGACGAAAGGTCGCAGCGCCAGATCGATCGCCTCGACAGTCTCGTCCAGTGGAGTCTTGCGCTCGAACTCCCCCGCTTCTCGTCCTTGCCGCACGATGTCGACAATAAAGTCTTTGATCTGTGCTTCATACACCTGGGCACTGTGCCAACGCTCCGAAGCGGAAAACGCCGCGATGTCATAAAGCTTGCGGTCGTTGAAGAACAGGTTCACACCCGTGGCAATGACGGTTTTTACCAATCTGCGCAAACGCTCGGTCGCCGAAAGAGATTCTTCGTTAACGGCCTGTTCGACGGCTGCAACGATTTGCCCCAGACAATTGGCGCAAATGGCCTCGCCAATCGCCTGTTTCGAGTCAAAAAATTTATAGATGTACGCCTTGGAAAAACCGATGGCCTTGGCCAGGTCGGAAACCGTGGTTTTCGCATAGCCATACTGGCTGAAGTGTTCATTGGCCGCGGCGACAATCTGGTCACGAATGTCGTGCTCGGCCGGGCCACGAGTGTTCGGCGAGGAGGCAGATATTGATAGCTGATTCATGACAGCAGCTTACTCATCCTATGGCGGGCTGACAACTTGTGACCACACAGGAATAAGGTCACAAGTCTGGCGATTTCAGATGAGGCCAGCCGTTACATCTGCTTGCCGTTACGCGCAGTGATCGCCACGGTAGTCGGCGAATCAGCCAAGGGAACAAAGCGTCGGGTTGAACCATCCAGCGCATCGATGCACCCCGCCTCGATGTCGTAGACCCATCCGTGCAGATTCATGCGCCCTTGCTCGAGCGCGAGGGCCACGGAGGGGTGCGTGCGCAGGTTCGCCAGTTGCGCGATCACATTTTCCCGAACCAGACCATCGAGCTTCGCGCGCGGTGTGTCGAATTCATGCGCCGCGTTGATCGCTTTCGCAGCGTCCGCGTGACGCAGCCAATTGGCGACCGCAGGAAGATGATCCAGACAGGTGCAGCGCGATATCGCGCCCATCGCTCCGCAGTCCGAGTGCCCGCAGATCACGATGTCCTGTACGCCGAGCACGGCGACTGCATATTCGACGGTAGCCGACACGCCACCGGGTTCGGGACCATACGACGGCACAATGTTGCCGGCGTTGCGGATCACGAATAGTTCACCGGGTTCGCGCTGTGTAAGAAGCTCAGGCACTACACGACTGTCCGAGCAAGTAACGAATAACGCCTTCGGATTTTGTGAGGTCGCGAGTTGCTTGAACAGCTCGACACGTTGCGGATATACCTCACGCTGAAAGCGCAGAAAGCCGTCGATAATGTCACGCATGAAGTTCTCCAAATCCTGATGCCGGATGCTTGCAAAAGTACTCGATATGAAAGGGTCTCGGGTGTTTTCAGCGCTGCAACAGCCGCTTCGTCATCACCATCGACGTCTGCAACGACTGCCCCGTGCGCTGCAGTTTGTTCAACAGACTCGCCCCCAACCACAGTTGATAGAGCGTTTCTGCCAGTTGCCGAGCGTCAGTCTGCGGCAAACTTTTATCCAACTGCCCTTCTTCCAGGCACGTCGTGATGCGCGCAACGATGCGCTCGGCGCCGTCGCGCAAGGTCAGTCGCATCGACTCGGACAGGTCGGCGACTTCCGCGCTCAACTTCACCACCAGACATTCATCACCATGGCCTTCCAGGGTGCAGCGGTTCTGCCAGCCCTGCCAGTAATCCATCAGCCGCTCATAGGCACTGAGGCCGGGCAGGGTCAGGCGTCGCTCCATATCTGCCAGGTAGCCGACAAAGTAATCCTCCAGCAGTGCTTGGCCGTAGAGTTCCTTGGATTTGAAGTAGTGATAGAACGAGCCCTTGGGCACACCGGCGGTCTGCAGGATCTCGCTCAGGCCAACGCTGGTGAAGCCCTTTTCGGCCATCATGCGGTGGCCGGTGTCGAGCAGGTGTTGGCGGGTATCGTCGTAGGTCGGTTTCATGGGGCGCAAAATACCAAACATTAGACCAGTCGTATATTTCTGATGGGCAGGAGTTTGCCACAGTGATGGCTCCGAAACACGGGCGTAAAAATTTACTAGACGACCGGTCTAATATAAATCTATTCTGTGGCCGTCACTCCTTCCGAGGTGTCGCAGACGAACCCGTCGAGGACACCAGACCAATACAGGGCGCTCTATGAAAATCTTGATGGTTCTGACTTCCCACGATCAGCTTGGCAACACCGGCAAGAAAACCGGCTTCTGGCTCGAAGAGTTCGCGGCCCCCTACTACGCCTTCAAGGATGCCGGCGCGCAGATCACTCTGGTATCGCCGGCCGGCGGCCAGCCACCGCTCGATCCGAAAAGCGATGAGCCCGATGCGCAAACCGCTGAAACCGATCGCTTCCGCAAGGACCCTGCTGCTCAGCAGGCGCTGGCCAATACCGGGCGCCTGGCGGATGTCAGCGCCGAGGATTTCGATGCCGTGTTTTATCCCGGTGGCCATGGCCCACTGTGGGATCTGGCCGAAGACAAACACTCGATTGCGCTGATCGAAGCGTTCGACCGCAGCAACAAACCTCACGGTTTCGTCTGCCATGCGCCGGGCGTTCTGCGTCACGTGGTGGCTGCAGATGGCAAACCGTTGATTCAAGGCCGGGACGTCACCGGTTTCACCAACGCTGAAGAAGCCGCTGTAGGCCTGACCGATGTCGTGCCGTTCTTGATCGAAGACGAATTCCAGCGTCTCGGCGGTCGCTACTCCAAGGTCGCTGACTGGCAGGTTCACGTGGTGACCGATGGCCAACTGGTGACGGGTCAAAACCCTGCCAGCTCGGCAGCCGTCGCCGAAAAACTGCTGAAACTGTTGGCCTGAGCCCTCCAGCGTCCAGACACCGTGCGCATCCCGCACGGTGTTTTTTTACCGCATTACTAGTCGACTGGTCTAATAAGGCCAAAACAGGAATCACATGAAAAACAGCCCTTACTTCACCCCCGTCAAACTGGGCCTGCACACCCTGAAGAACCGCATCGTCCTGCCGCCCCTCACCCGCCAGCGCAGCACACAACCGGGCAATGTCGCCAACGCATTGATGGCCGAGTATTACCAGCAACGCGCCGGCGCCGGTCTGCTGGTTACCGAAGGCACGCAGATCGAGCCTCGCGGTCAGGGATACGCCTGGACTCCCGGCATTCACACCCCTGAGCAAATTGCCGGATGGCGCACAGTCACCGAAGCGGTGCATGCAAAGGGCGGCGTGATATTCGCCCAACTCTGGCACGTCGGCCGTGTGTCCCACACCGCGCTGCAACCTGATGGGGCGGCACCGGTTTCAGCGTCCGCCATCGCCACCGAGCGGGTCAGCGTGTTCATCGAAACTGCGCCGGGCGCCGGCGAGCTGGTTACGCCATCCGCGCCGCGAGCACTGAGCACCGATGAAGTCCAGGAACTGGTTCAGCTCTATATACAGGCGGCGCGCAATGCGATGGACGCCGGCTTCGACGGGATCGAACTGCACTGCGCCAACGGCTATCTGGTGAACCAGTTCATTTCTGCCCACAGCAATGTGCGCACCGATCAGTACGGTGGCTCGCTGCACAACCGCCTGCGCTTTCTGCGCGAAGTGGTGTCGGGTGTCGCCGAGTGCATCGGTAAAGAGAAAGTCGGCGTGCGTTTCGCGCCGCTGTTCACCACCACCGATGAAGCGCGCACCTATCTGGGCATGGTCGAAGAGGACCCGCACACCACTTACATCGAAGCGATCAAAGTACTTGAGGATGTGGGCATCGCCTACCTGTCCATCGCCGAAGCGGACTGGGACGACGCGCCCGCGATGCCGCAAACCTTCCGCCGTGCGGTGCGCGATACCTTCAGTGGTGCGATCATCTACGCCGGGCGTTACAACGCTGAATCCGGTGCGCAGTTGCTTGAATCGGGACTGGCTGATCTGGTGGCTTTCGGCCGTCCGTTCATGGCCAACCCGGATCTGCCGGCGCGCATCGCCAATGACTGGCCGCTCAATCCACTGAATCCTGTGACGGTCTACGGCGGCAATGCCGAAGGCTATGTGGATTACCCGACCTACAGCGAATAATTCCGCGAATTCGCCCAGCGCTCCCACTCACCGGGAGCGCTTCCTCTTCTCCCCCGCTATACCCGCAACCTCGCGCGCTGCGCTGCGAGGTTTTCGCATCTGCACAAAAAAGATTGCCGATTGATTGTCAGGTTTATTTTTTCAGCCTATCTTGAATAAAACCTATACAAAGCACTTCTTTACGTACAACTCTTCCGCTACGGATTGGCCCCCACGCACAGCACTGCCGCGAGCACCCTGAATGAACCCACTACTAGCCAGCCATTACCGCGAAATCCTCGTCGGTGTCGGTGAAAATCCCGAACGCGAAGGTCTGCTCGACACACCCAAACGTGCGGCCAAAGCAATGCAGTATCTGTGCAACGGCTACTCGATGAGCCTGGAAGACGTCACCAACGGTGCCCTGTTCGAATCGCAAAGCGATGAGATGGTGATCGTCAGTGACATCGAGCTCTATTCCTTGTGCGAGCACCACATGCTGCCTTTCATCGGCAAGGCACACGTGGCGTACATCCCCACCGGCAGAGTGCTGGGACTGTCGAAAGTAGCGCGCGTGGTGGACATGTTCGCCCGCCGTCTGCAGATCCAGGAAAACCTCACCCGGCAAATCGCCGAGGCGATTCAGCAGATCACCGATGCCGCCGGCGTGGCCGTGGTCATTGAAGCCAGGCACATGTGCATGATGATGCGCGGCGTCGAAAAGCAGAATTCGATCATGACCTCTTCGGTGATGCTCGGTGCCTTTCGCGACAGCTCCACGACGCGTCAGGAGTTTCTGCAATTGATCGGGCGGCGAAGTTGATTTCCGACCTTCGACAGGCGCGATAAACCTGTACACAGCAACCCCACTGTACAAGCACGATATTCCTACTTTCACCCCTATACCTGTGCACTCAGGGAGAACGGCAATGGCCCGACTTGTGCTCTTACTGGCTCTGGCACTCGGCGTTGCAAGCTGCGGCAGCGTGGATGTCAGCCACTATGCCGATCAGCAACCGGCGCTGGATCTGCAACGCTTTTTCAGCAAACCCGTGAAAGCCTGGGGGATGTTTCAGAAGCGCTCCGGGGAAGTGGTCAAGCGCTTTGAGGTCAACATCGTCAGCCATCGTGAAGGCGACAACCTGATTCTCGATGAGCGCTTCCTGTACAGCGACGGCACGCGCCAACGCCGCGTCTGGACCCTGACGCCCGAGGGCCAGGGGCGCTGGAGCGGGCGTGCGGGTGATGTGGTAGGTGTCGCTACAGGTCAGGTCGCAGGCAATGCTCTGCACTGGCGTTATCGCCTGAATCTGCCGGTTGATGGCTCAACCTATGAAATGAGCATGGACGACTGGATGTACCAGATGGACGAGGACACGCTGATCAACCGCACCAGCATGTCCAAACTCGGGGTTGAAGTCGGCCAGGTGACCTTGTTCTTCCGTCGCCAGGGCTCGGGAGAAAATCAATGAACAGTGCTCAATTGATAGGCAAGGAGTGAAGCATGAATCTGCAAACCCTGACCGAACGTGCGGCCAACAGCGAAATACGTGAGCTGGAGCTGCTGTCACTCGAAGGTGGTTTTTATCTGGCCCGCATCCGCCTGGATCACGGCCAGTTCACCTTGCTCGACGATGCAGCCAAACCGATGCATCTGCGCTCGATCACCCATCTGCGTGACCTGCTGCAGACTGTGCCGGCATTCCCCTGCGTGTTGGTGCAGCAATGCGTGCACGACGAAATGTGCGGGCGTGATAGCGGGCCCGTCGAAGAGCTGCGGATTCCGTTTTCGTTGGCCACATCGCTATGAAACGGATGCTGTGAATGAACCAGAACCGTCGATTGTGCCTGGTACTGGGCGATCAGTTGTCCTTCGACCTGGCTTCCTTGCAGACGCTCGATAGCGAGCGCGACACTGTGCTGCTGGTCGAGGTCATGGAAGAAGCCAGCCATGTGCCGCACCACCCGCAAAAGATTGCCCTGATCTTCAGTGCCATGCGCCATTTCGCCCAGGCCCTGCGAGACCAGGGCGTTCGTGTCGAATACGTGACCCTGGATGATCCGCACAACAGCGGCTCGGTGCCGGGGGAATTACGCCGCTGGCAACAGCGGTTGCAGGCCGAGGAAGTGCACGTCACCGAATGCGGCGACTGGCGTCTGGAGCAATCGATCAGGGACTGTGGCTTGCCCATGCATTGGCACGCCGATACGCGTTTTCTTTGCAGTCGCGATGAGTTCGCCGCCTGGGCCGCCGGCAAAAAGCAGTTGCGCATGGAATTCTTCTATCGCGAGATGCGCCGCAAGAGTCGCTTGCTGCTCAATGGCGACGGCACGCCGGTGGGTGGTGCGTGGAATTTCGATGCGGAGAATCGCAAGGCCCTGCCCAAAGGCGTGAAAGCCCCCTACCCGATCCGTTTCGGTAATGACGCCATCACCCGCGAAGTGCTGGACCTGGTGAAGGCCCGTTTCAGTCAGCATTACGGTGCACTCGACGACTTCAACTACCCGGTCACCCACGCCGACGCGCAGGCGCTGTGGGAGTATTTTCTGGATTTTGGCCTGGCAGGATTCGGCGACTATCAGGACGCCATGGCCAGTGACGAACCGTTCCTGTTTCATGCGCGCATCAGTGCCGCGCTCAATATCGGCCTGCTGGATTTGCGGCAGTTGTGCAGTGACGTCGAGTCGGCCTATTGGGCCGGCAGGATTGCCCTGAATGCTGCCGAAGGCTTCATTCGGCAATTGATCGGCTGGCGGGAATATGTGCGCGGCGTGTACTGGCTGAAAATGCCGGACTACGCACTGGGCAACGCATTCGGCAACGACCGGCCACTGCCCGAGTTCTACTGGACCGGTGCGACGCAGATGAACTGCATGCGCCAGGCCATTGGCCAGAGTCTGCAGCACGCCTACGCGCACCACATTCAGCGGCTGATGGTCACCGGCAATTTTGCCCTGCTCGCCGGCATCGCGCCGAGCCAGATCTGTGAGTGGTACCTGGCGATCTATATGGACGCCTTCGACTGGGTCGAGCTGCCCAACACCTTGGGCATGGTCATGCATGCCGATGGCGGTTACCTCGGTTCCAAACCCTATTGCGCCAGTGGCCAATACATCAATCGCATGTCCGACTACTGCCGAAGCTGCGCCTACAATGTCAGCGAAAGTACCGCGGACAATGCCTGCCCGTTCAATGCGTTGTACTGGCATTTTCTGATGCGCCACGGCGAACACCTGCGCGGCAATCAGCGCATGGCGATGATGTACAAGAACCTCGACCGCATGCCGCCAGCCAAGCAGGAGGCGCTGTGGCAACGCGGGCAGAACCTGTTGGTGCGCCTGGATAACGGCGAATCGATCTGAAATGAGCGCTCGCATGCGCGGGTGGTGAAACTTAAGCACAGCGCGCCCGGTCAACGAATGATCGGCGCTCAAGTCCCCTGCGAGCGCGACGTTCACTGCTCGCGTTGTGCCTACGCGCTCTATGAAGCCAGTCCCTGAACATTCAATAAAGCAGGTCACATGGATACCCTTGAACACCTTAGTCGCGAAGCGCTTGAGTCAGAGGTAAGGCGATTGCGCGCGGCGCTTCAGAGCACCCTGGTCGACACGCAGGACGTTGACCTCGATCGCGACATGGCGGCGCAACTGCAAGCCAGTCGGGATGCGCTCGCCCGCAGCGAGGCACGCTTCATCACCATTCTGGAAACCATCGAGTCGGCGTTCGCCATCGTCAAGGTCAAATTCGACGCAGAGGATAAACCCGTCGATTACTACTTCGTCGAAGCCAACCCGGCGTTCGAACACCAGTGCGGGGTCAACCTGCGCGGCAAATGGGTGACCGAGTTCGCGCCGAATCTGGAAAGCTTCTGGTTCGAAACCTACGGCCATGTGGCCAAAACCGGAGAGCCGGCGAACTTCGAAAATTACGCCAACACCTTCGAACGCTGGTTCGACGTGCGCGCGGTGCGTGTCGGCGATCCGGCCGACCGGCAGATCGCGATCCTGTTCAACGACGTCACCCAGCGGCGCGACGCCGAGGAGCGTTTGCGTACCAGTGAAGCGCTGGCGCGGGAGAACGTCGAGCGTGTGCAACTGGCGCTCGCCGCCGGTGCGATCATCGGCACCTGGCACTGGGACCTGCTCACCGACCGTTTTGCCGTGGACGAAGCGTTCGCCCGGGTGTTTGACCTCGACCCGGCGCTGGGCCGCGAAGGGCTGAGCCTCGAACAAGTCATGGTGACCGTGCATCCCGAAGACCAGGATGGACTGACCACCGCGATCAACGAAGCCATCGGCCGTGGTGGCGCCTACTCCCACCAGTACCGTGTGCGCCGCACAGACGGCAAATATCAGTGGATCGAAGCCAACGGCCGTGTTGAGTGTGCCGATGATGGAACGCCGCTGCGCTTTCCCGGCGTGCTGATCGATGTCGAGGAGCGGCGCAATGTCGAAGCGGAGCGCGACCGCGCCATCGCCGCGTTGCGCGCGCTCAACGATACGCTGGAGCAGCGCGTGTCATCGCGCACTTCAGAGCTGATGCAAGCCGAAGAAAAACTGCGTCAGTCGCAGAAAATGGAAGCCGTCGGCCAACTGACCGGGGGCCTGGCGCATGACTTCAACAATTTGCTGGCCGGCATTTCCGGCGCGCTGGAGTTGATGGGCGCGCGCATCAGCCAGGGCCGGCTGAATGAGGTCGACAAGTACATGGTGACCGCCCAGGGCGCGGTCAAGCGAGCCGCCGCCCTGACCCACCGTCTGCTGGCGTTTTCCAGACGCCAGACCCTCGATCCGCGGCCGACAGATGTCAACACGCTGATGACCGGCATGACCGAGCTGATCCAGCGTACGGTCGGCCCCAGCATCGTTCTGGAAACCCGCGCCGCGCCGGGGCTCTGGCCAACGCTGGTGGACGCCAGCCAGTTGGAGAACGCCCTGCTCAACCTGTGCATCAACGCGCGCGATGCGATGCCGGATGGCGGGCGCATCACCATCGAAACAGCCAACCGTGCGCTGGACTGCGAGACGGCGCGCACCCTGGACATGCCCGAGGGCGAATACCTGTGCCTGTGCGTGACCGATACCGGTACCGGCATGACTGCCGATGTGATCGCCAAGGCCTTCGACCCGTTCTTCACCACCAAACCGCTGGGCCAGGGCACCGGGTTGGGGCTGTCGATGATCTACGGTTTCGCCAAGCAGTCCGGTGGTCAGGTGCGCGTGCATTCGCAGGTCGGTCAGGGCACGGAGATGTGCATTTATCTGCCGCGCTACCATGGCGAGCCTGTGCCGAATCAGGATCACAAGGACAACACGCCGGCAGCCTTGCCCAAATCTGGCGAGACAATTCTGGTGGTGGACGACGAGCCTACGGTGCGTGCGCTGCTGACTGACGTGCTCGGCGATCTCGGCTACACCTTGATAGAGGCCGCTGACAGTGTGGTCGGGCTGAAGATGTTGCGCTCGGACATACACATCGACTTGCTGATCACCGACGTCGGCTTGCCGGGTGGCATGAATGGTCGGCAACTGGCCGATGCCGGCCGGGAAATCCGCCAGAACCTGAAGACCCTGTTCATCACCGGGTACGCAGAAAACGCGGTGATTGGCGCCGGTCAATTGGGCCCGGACATGCAGGTGCTGACCAAGCCGTTTGCCGTCGACACGCTGGTGGCGCGGGTCAGCGACCTGATGGCGATGAAATCCGAATGAGCGACCGTTGCGGCGCTGTAATCCCAGAGAGAGTGGCTGCGGCCAAGGAGTGAAAAATGGTGACGTTTCTGATTTTTCTGATCGCGTGCGGCGCTGCGGCGACTACCGGGGTGATTTTCAAGCCCGGGCCATGGTACGAAGGGCTCAATAAACCCGGATTCACCCCGCCCAATTGGGCGTTTCCGGTGGCCTGGACAATAATCTATCTATTGCTGGCCTGGGCCGGTTATCGCTTGAGCCTGATTCCTGGCAGTCAGACGGTACTGGCGCTATGGGCCGCGCAGATTGCCTTAAACACGTTGTGGACGCCGGTGTTCTTCGGCGCGCATCAGGTGGCCGCCGCCATGGTGATTCTGCTGCTGTTGTGGCTGGTGGTCGCGGTGATGGTGTTTATGGCGTTGCGCCTGGATTTGATCACCGGGTTGATCCTGTTTCCTTATCTGGCCTGGTTGTGTGTGGCGGCGGCGTTGAATTTCTCGATTCTGCGCAATAACCGTGGTTGATGACGGCAGCTGTCATAACTCCCATTTTTTCTGACAAAAAGGCTCTTTTTCAGGCATTCAAAATATCTTTCCAGGCCCTTGAAAGCGCAGGTCCCCGCTCAGGACGGGGATTTCGCAATGAACAACAGTTCATTACTGAATTAGTGATTTAACTAGGTAGTTACCTATCTATATAATGCACGCCTCATTTCAACGGGACATTCAACGTGAAGCAGAGTCAACGCCTCTCGGGCATATCAAAATTCATTCTGGTCGGGCTGGGGGTGATCATCGCCCTGCTCGGCCTGGCACTTGCGGCTGGCGGAGTGAAGCTGGTCAGCCTGGGAGGGTCGTGGTACTTCCTCGTGGGCGGTCTGGTGATGGCCGTTTCCGGTCTGCTGATCGCTCGCTTCAAGACGGCCGGCGCCTGGCTGTTCGCGGCGTTTCTGGTCGGGACAGCGATCTGGGCGGTGAGCGATGCCGGGCTGGTGTTCTGGCCGGTGTTCTCGCGTCTGTTCATGTTCAGCGCCGTGGGTCTGGCGGTGACGCTGGTCTATCCGCTGCTCAAGCGTGCCAACGGTGATGTTCCGGGTCGTGGCGCTTACGGCGTTGCCGCTGTCCTGGCCGTGGGACTGGCGGTGGCTGCCGGCAATATGTTCGTTGCGCACCCGACCGTCGCTGCCACCGGCACTGGCCCGGGCCTGACCCCGGTTGAGCCAGACAAGGCGCAAAAAGACTGGGCGCACTACGGTAATACCGAGGGCGGCAGCCGCTTTGCTGCGCTGTACCAGATCAACCGCAATAACGTCGACAAGCTGAAAGTGGCGTGGACCTACCACACCGGTGACGTCGCCGAGAGCGATGGCAACGGTGCCGAAGACCAGCTCACTCCGCTGCAGATCGGCAACAAAGTGTTCATCTGCACCCCGCACAACAACCTGATCGCGCTGGATGCCGACACCGGCAAAGAGCTGTGGAAGAACGCGATCAACGCTAAGTCGAAAGTCTGGCAACGTTGCCGTGGCATGGCCTATTTCGATGCGACGAAAAGCATCGCTCAACCAAGCAATTCGAGCATCATCGAAGCCAAACCGGCGCCGGCCGCCAATTGCCAGCGCCGTCTGCTGACCAACACCATCGACGCCCGCCTGATCGCGGTCGATGCCGACACCGGCGAGTTCTGCCAGGGTTTCGGCAACAACGGTCAGGTTGATCTGAAGGCCGGTCTCGGTGACGTGCCGGACAGCTACTACCAGCTCTCCTCCGCGCCGTTGATGGCCGGTACCACTGTGGTGGTCGGCGGTCGTGTAGCCGACAACGTACAAACCGACATGCCGGGCGGCGTGATCCGTGGTTTTGACGTAATCACCGGCGCCATGCGCTGGGCCTTCGACCCAGGCAACCCGCAGGACAAACAGGCACCGGCCGACGGCAGCACGTATGTGCGCAGCACGCCGAACAGCTGGGCGCCGATGTCCTACGATCCGGCAACCAACACCGTGTTCCTGCCAATGGGCAGCTCGTCCACCGACATCTATGGTGTCGAGCGCAGCAAACTCGATCACACCTACGGCGCCTCGATCCTCGCGCTGGACGCCACCACCGGTGATGAACGCTGGGTATTCCAGACCGTGCACAACGATCTCTGGGACTTCGACCTGCCAATGCAGCCGAGCCTGATCGACTTCACCAAGGACGGCAAAAGCGTTCCGGCGCTGGTCATCGGCACCAAGGCCGGGCAGATCTACGTGCTCGATCGTGCCACCGGTAAACCGTTGACCGAGGTTAAAGAAGTCCCGGTCAAAGCCGCGAACATCCCGAACGAACCGTACTCGCCGACCCAGCCGAAATCGGTGGGCATGCCGCAGATCGGTGCGCAGCATCTGACTGAATCGGACATGTGGGGCGCCACCCCGTACGACCAGTTGCTGTGCCGGATCGATTTCAAATCGATGCGTTACGACGGCCTGTACACCGCGCCGGGTACTGATAAATCGCTGAGCTTCCCGGGTTCGCTGGGCGGCATGAACTGGGGCAGCATCTCCACTGACCCGGTGCACGGCTTCATCTTCGTCAACGACATGCGCCTGGGTCTGTGGATTCAGATGATCCCGTCGCAGAACAAGGCGCAGGCCTCTTCCGGTGGCGAAGCGTTGAACACCGGCATGGGCGCGGTACCGCTCAAAGGAACGCCTTACGCGGTCAACAAAAACCGCTTCCTGTCGGTGGCCGGCATTCCTTGCCAGGCACCGCCGTTCGGCACCCTGACCGCGATCGACATGAAAACCCAGAAAGTTGCCTGGCAGGTTCCGGTCGGTACCGTTGAAGACACCGGTCCGCTGGGCATCCGCATGCACCTGCCGATCAAGATCGGTCTGCCGACCCTCGGCGGCACCCTGTCGACCCAAGGTGGCCTGATCTTCATCGCCGGTACCCAGGACTTCTACCTGCGCGCCTTCAACAGCGGCAACGGTGAAGAGGTGTGGAAAGCGCGCCTGCCGGTTGGCAGTCAGGGCGGCCCGATGACCTACGTTTCGCCGAAGACCGGCAAGCAGTACATCGTCATCACCGCCGGTGGTGCACGTCAGTCGACCGATCGCGGCGACTACGTGATGGCTTACGCCTTGCCGTAAACCGCAGCGCCCGTGCTGAACACGGGCGCTTTCTTTTTGCGCGCGGCACCTGAGGGTGCCGCGCCGCTTTCCGATATCGCTACAGCTTTGAGCAGGAAGATCTCCATGTTTGGTTTTACTCGTAACGGCTGGGTCAACGGCGTGCTGTTGGGCCTGACCTGCACCACCCTGCCCGCCTTCGCCGATACCGATTCGAACCTGTTGACCCGCAACACCCTGACCGGTGACTGGGGTGGCCTGCGCCACCAGATGGACGAAGACGGCATCAAGTTCACCGGCGATTACACCGGCGAAATGGCTTACAACGCCGACGGCGGCCTGCATCGCTCCGGCCGCTACTCGCAGAACATCAAGCTCGGCGCGCAGTTCGACCTGAGCAAGTTGTATGGCGTAGAGAACGCCGGCAAGGTTCAGCTGACCATCAACGACCGCCGCGGCAACAGCGCGTCCGAAGATCTGGTTGGTAACCGTCTGCCGATCCAGGAAAACTACGGCGGCCTCTACACCCGCCTGACCGAACTGAGCTATGAGCGCAGTCTGTTCACCCCGGCGCTCAACGTGAAGCTGGGCTACATGGCCATGGGCAACGACCTCGGCGGCCTCGACAGCGGCATTCTGTGCAACTTCATGAACGCCGGTTTCTGCGGCCATCCGCTGAACATGTCCGGCGGCAGCGGCTGGACCAACTACCCGAACGCACACCTGGGCGTGCGGGTGAAATACGACTTGTCGCCGTCCTGGCAACTGCGCGTAGCGGCGTTCAACGTCGATCCGGAAAGCAACGGCAACTCCAGCCGCGCCTGGCATCTGGGCCCGAAACACACCACCGGCACCGTGGTGCCGATCGAACTGGTGTACAAGCACGCGGGCCAATTGCCTGGCGAATACAAGCTCGGTTACTACTACGACAGCTCCGACGTGAACCGCATCGGCAGCGACAAAGAAGTCTCCGGCCGTGGCGGTCACTACTTGCTGATCGATCAGGCCGTATGGAGTTCGCCAACGTCCGAGGGCCGCAGCCTGCATGCGTTCGGCCAATACTCGGCAGCCAGCGAAGCAGCTTCGCCGTTCAGCAAGTGGTACGGCACCGGTCTGGTGCTGTACAAACCGTTCGAAGGTCGCCCGCGTGACACCGTCGCTCTGGGCTATGGCCGCGCCGTGCCTAACCCGCGCAGCCGCGACGTGCAGCAGGACGCCGCCATGGCCAATGGCACGCAGTTCCCGAACCTGGACAGTGGCGAGCAGCTAATCGAATTCGGCTACGGCTACCAGGCCACGCCGTGGCTGACGCTGCGCCCGAACATGCAATACATCATCGAACCGGGCGCGTTTTCCGGGCAGGACATCGACAATGCGTTGGTGTTTGGCTTGCAGGTGAAAGCCTCGCTCTGAGTCTTCTGGCAGAACTGCAGGCAATAAAAACCCGGCGTAATGACCGGGTTTTTTATTGCCTGACAATTGTCGTAACCAAGATGCTCAGTCAACACCGAACCTTTACCCCCAAACCTGCGTCGGAGCTAGGGCGTTAACGCTTACCGCTCGCCACGAGGTTTCCGTTTGAAAGCAGCCATCGTCAAAAAATACCGTTTGATCATCAAGACCATGGGCTACGTGGGCTGGTCGCTGTTCTGGTTGTTGCTCTGGGACATCGCCGTCACCGTCGACTTCATGTTGTTCCTGAACGCCAAGATCAACCTGCCGCTGATGCCGCTGACGCTGCTCGGTTCAGCGCTGGTGGTGCTGATCAGTTTCCGCAACAGCAGCGCCTACAACCGTTGGTGGGAGGCGCGCACGCTGTGGGGCATGATGATCAACAGCTCGCGCAGCTTCGCCCGGCAGGTGCTGACGCTGCTGGATGATCCCGACAACGAAGTGAACCCGGTGAAGGCGACGCTGTTGCGCCGCCATGTGGCCTACGTCAATTGCCTCGCGGCGCATCTGCAGGGTCAGCCTTGCCCGGAGGAAGTCCGCGCGTTCATCCCGGCGGATGAGTTCGCCCGCAGCGGCACCACCAACAACTTTGCCAACGACATCCTCACCGGTTCCGCGGCGTTGCTGGCCCGGGAATACAAGGCCGGGCGCCTGGACAGCATTCGGCTGGCACGGCTGGAATCGACGATGGTCGATCTGTCCAACAGCCAGGGCGGCATGGAGCGGATCGCCAATACTCCGCTGCCCTACCCCTACGTGTATTTCCCGCGCCTGTTTATCTCGCTGTTCTGCCTGATTGTGCCGGTGGGGCTGGTGGAATCGCTGGGTTGGTTCACCCCGCTGGCCTCGACGGTGGTGGGCCTCATGCTGCTGGCCATCGAACGCATCGGTACTGACCTGCAAAGCCCGTTTCGCCATAGCGAGCACCAAATCCAGATGGAAGCCCTGTGCGAAACCATCGAGAAAAACCTGCAGTCGATGCAGCGTGATTCACTGGGGGATGTGCACAGGGTTGAAGAAACGGCTTGAGGAGCGATCTGAGGGACGCCAGGGCGTAATGCCCTGGCGAGTCGCAGGTATTACTTCTTCTTTTTCGCCGGCTTGTCAGCCTTCTTAGAATCCTTGGCCTTTTCCGGCTTGCTATCGGCTTTTTTCGCAGACTTTTTCGGTTCGGCGTCTTTCTTCTTGTCTTTCTTGTCGGAGGACTTGGAAAGCGCCGAAGCTGCCGCCGATTTCTTTTCCGGCGAAGACTTTTTGTCTTTCAAGTCCTTGCTGGCTTTCGAAGCGTCATCTTTTTTGCTTTTCTTCTCGTCTTTAGCCACGTTGACCACCTCTCGGAATGTGCCGGTATTGGCACCGGGCCTGTGCGAATGAACACAAGCTGATCGTTAGGCGTGGGCGTTCGGGCGGGGTTCAGATTATTTAGAGTTGGAGAGCGTTTAACCAAGAGGCCAGCAATTTTTGAAGTGGATTTCAATCAGGCCGGCAAATAGCCCATGGAGGCGCAGGGGTAAACTTTGACTCGATCCACTGTTTGAAAGCTATTACCACGGCGCTGGGAAACTTGGCTGACGGCCTGACCAGGTAAACCCCACCAGCGGTGTCGAGTTGCCAGTCCGGAAGAACGTGAAGCAATTTTCCTGCAGCAATGTCATGGCGCATCAGCCATTCGCCTGCGCCGAGTATCCCTGAATCAGCGCAAGCGGCGGCAAGTAACGATTCGCTGTCGTTGGCCGTGAGGTTTCCTTTTGGCGCGACTGTTTGCAACTCGCTGCCGCGAAAAAGCCTCCATTGCGGAAAAGACGCAAGGCCACTAAAGCGAAGGCAATTGTGCTTGATCAGGTCGTGTGGATGGTCGGGCATGCCATGCTTTTCTATGTAAGCGGGCGAAGCGCCGAGGATCCGGCGGTGGTCACTTAACCGTTTGGCGATCAGTCGGTTGTCTTCCAGTTCTCCGATTCGGATCGCAGCGTCGAATCCTTCGTCGATGATGTCCACCAGGCGTTCGCTATAGTCTGCGAGGATCGAAACGTGCGGATGTTCCTTGAGAAACTCCGGCAACATCGGACCAAGCCAGCGCCGTCCCATGGCTGCCGGCAGTGCAAGCCGCAACGTTCCTCGAACTTCGCTGGCACCTTGCGTCGCCTGCTGTTGCGCTTCATTCATCAGGTTGATGGCCGAGCGCAGATGCTGCTCAAGCTTGGCACCTACTGGCGTAATTCGAACCTGACGGGTTGAACGCTCGACGAGACGCACACCGAGGCGCTTTTCCATGGCGGCCAGTCGTTTCGATACGACGGTTGGGTGTCGCTGCAGGAGCCGACCTGCAGCGACAAACGAGCCTTGGGAGGCAACGGCCAGAAACGCAGCGATTTCGTCACTGTGCTGACTATTCAGAACATCAAGATTCATGGTTTTAGAATGATCGCCCCCGATGACTGCCCCGACTCCAATGCCGTATGCGCCTGCGATGCATCTTTCAGAGCGTAGCTGGCCCAAATCCTGGGCTTGATAATACCTGCGCCTATGGCGGCCAGCACATCCTGCGCCCGTTCCTGGTACTCACAGGCACTGGCGGTGTGTGCTGCCAGTGAAGGACGTGTGAGGAACAGCGAGCCTTTAGCATTGAGCGTCGACAGTTCTACAGCCGAGGGCGCACCTGACGAGGCCCCGAACGAAACCATCAGCCCGCGTGGCCGGAGACTATCCAAAGACGCCTGGAAAGACGCACGGCCAATAGGGTCGTAGACCACGTCAACCTTTCTGCCCTGGGTAAGACGGCTGACCTCAGACGCCAGGTTGTCGGCATTGAATACCAACACCTCATCACAACCGGATCTCAGCGCTTTTTCGACGCTGGCCAGTTTTGAAACCACACCAATCACTGTCGCCCCCAAGTGCTTGGCCCATGGCACCATGATTTCCCCCAATCCTCCAGCCACGCCATAGATGAGAACTGTGGTGCCCTGTGCCACTGGATAGGTGGTTTTTAACAGGTACTGCGCAGTGATGCCTTTGAACATGACAGCTGCGGCATCATCGAACGACAAGGCGTCGGGTATCTTCACCAGTCGCTCGGCTGGATAAAGTCGGGCCGAAGCATATGAGCCAATGGGCCCAGTAGCATAAGCGACCCTATCACCAACGTGCACATTGCTGACGCCCTCACCCACGGTGACGACTCGCCCGGCCCCCTCCAATCCGAGTCCGGATGGCAGCGCAACAGGCACCGCACCCTTGCGTTGAGTCACATCGAGGAAGTTGACCCCGATGGCGTCCTGTTCAATCCAGACCTCACCTGGCCCGGGCAATTGTTCGCTCAACGTTTCCAGACTCAACACATCAGGCGCGCCGAACTGATTAAAGCGGATAGCGGATACCATGGTCGTTTCCTCTAAGGTCAGAAGTCTTCCAAACAGATGCCGCTAGTGTGAGAACTGACTTACCGACGAACAAGACGGGCTGACTGCAAGACATTAATGCATGATTTGCAGCAATAACATCATGGAATGGAGCGCTGCATCAGTTGCGGCGCTGTAAATACCAACGGTTCAAAACTGTCAATAGCACAGTTGTGCGACTGTTCCGCAGATAGCGCAGTGATAGGCTTTTCTGGCGTGACATTACGCGAATGCCCGATCTGTTCAGAAGGCAGGTCGGGGCCAATGTTTAAGCCCGCTGTCAGCTAACTGAAAGGATTCGAACATGAAAAAGTCCATCACTACCCTGGCCATCGCCGCGACACTCGCTCTCGCCGCAACGGTCACAAACGCAGCCGTGCATCCAACGACCATCAGTGCTCCACAGACGGTCAAGCAGGCGACCGCCTCGATTGACACGCCTTTCTCAACACAACAGAAAGCTGGAGAAATCCAGACGGCCAGCCTGGCCAGAAGTTGCTCTGATGAGCGCTATTCCTGGTGGGAATTCAGTGGCTGGGAAATAATCGCCTGCCTCGGAAGCGGTCAGTGGTAATTATTCAAACGAGTCTGGTGCGTGACTTATGTGCTGAGCACGCACCAGCGCCTGTTGTAGCCAAGCGACAGTCCTTACTCTCGGCGATTGAGCGCCCTGCCCCACAAACCCTCTGCTCTGATACCCCCGCATGCACGCCCCGGCTTGGGGTAATCTTCAAAACATAAAGGTAGGTATGACCGGAATGAACGACAGCCGGAAATTCCAGCGGCTGCTGATCAGGTCATCCGGATGAATCGCCGAGTACTGAATCTCCCCGGAAACCCTCACCGGCAACTTGCCGAAATTGAAGATTCGCCCAGCGCCGATCCCGATGGGAAACGTGACTTTGTTGCCGCCCTCGGCCTTCCAGTTGACCGTGACGTTGGGGGTCATGCCGATGCGCCACTGTTCCGGCCCTGGAATCGCCCGCTGAATGAAATACTGCACATTGGTCAGGCTGACGTCCTTGCGCTTGCTATCACCGCCAACCGACCACCAGTGCTGCGGGAACACGCCAAGGGTCCAGTCCGGACCGAGGTACGCGGCGACGAACGCCGGGCCCAGCGAGTATTTGCCCGTACCGAGCACGTCTTCTTCGGCGGTCGGGAACATCGCAGTCGGGCCGAACCCCCAGACCATCTTGCCACCCCCGGCAAAGCGGATCGGCTCCTTGGGCGAAAACACACCGACGTAGGCTAGGTCGCCGAAACCGCTGGTGCGGTCGAACGGGTCCTGCACGACCGAGGTGAAGTCACCGCGATCGTGCAGAATTTCGTTGGGGCCCATGCCTATCAGGTTACCGGCCTTGCGGTTGACCGGGGCGCTGACGTAGCTGATCGGCAGGCGGTTGATCAGGTTCCAGTCTTCGCCAAGAGAGATCGGAAAGGTCGGCATGAAACTGTATTTGCCGAGCATCCGTGTGCCGTTGCTGTGCGGACCTTTGAGCGCGGTGTAATCGTACTGGTTGAACAGCAGAACAAGGTTTCCCACCGGGTTGTCCATCAGTCTGGATATCTGTTCGGTGGACGGTTCGCAACCGGCCTTGACCACTTCTTTCAGGTCAATGTCGAAGTCCTGTTGTAGCTGTTGGCATTTTTCCGGATCGACCCTGGCCCCTGCAACTGACGGGGAACCCAGTTTCGGCAGAGGGCTGGCGGCACAGGCCAAGCCACTGAGCACCGCCCCGCAGAGTGTCAGACTTGATCGAATCCTTATCGATTGCATCGATTTGCCCTCCATTTCACCAGGCGTACTGAAGGCGCAGGGTCCAATTGTTCACGTCTGGGGAGCTTCTATTGTTTGATCAGATCACTTGGCTTCCAGCTCTGGTCAAAAAACGCCTGCTTCGGCCCATACAACCGCACGATCACCAGGAAGCCTTTCTCCGGTACGGTCTTGATCCAGTTCTTGCCCTCGCCCGGCGATGTCGGCCCGAAGTAGATGTCGGTGGAGCCGTCGCTGTTCTGCGCCGGTTTATCCATTTGATTGAGGGACGGGAACGGCTGGCCATTGTCCAGACCTGACGCGGTCAGGTTGTCGTAGGCGGTGACCGACCAGAACAACGCCGCCGGGACATTGGCTGGGAGGTTGAGCTTGTAGGTCTGGGCGCCGTCGAGGAACTTGCCCTCGGCGTCGCGGGTTGTCGCGGGATACTTGGCGCCGGCACCGACCATGTTCATGACCATGCCGGGGCTGTCGGAATAGGCCGAGGTGAAGAACGCCACACGTTGTTCAAGATTGGTGAAACTGCCGCTGGATTGAAACTCGGTATTCTCTCCGGCAAAGGTGTTCACGTATTGGCGATCCTTGTAGTACAGACCGCCCGGCTCTTTGTACAGCAAGTGGCTGGTCACCACCTTGCTCATCTTGAACGCGGTGCGCGCGGCGTCATCCAGCAGCTTGCGTCGTTCGGCATCCGGGGCAAAGGGCTTGCCCTTCTCGATGCCCAGGGTGTGCAGGAAGCCGCGCATGTCCATGTCCGCCGGATCGACGGCTTCGGCGTCGATGAAACGCGAGAGCATGTCGAAGTAGCGACCGTCTTCGGGGAACAGCATGTTGATCGGTGCGCCGGTGGCGTCGGGGAATTGCATCGGCAGCGCCGAGTCCTTCTTGCCCAGCGGATAAATCTTCGTACGCTCGACTTCGGCTACCGGCACGCTGAGGTCTTTCGGATCCTTGAAAAAGGTGCGCCAGAACAGGAACACGTTGTTGGTGCGCGAGCGATAGACGAATCCCTCGGTCGGCTCCGGCCCTGTGTAATCAGGCGGGAGCAGCACATAGGTGCCGCCCTTGCCCTTGTCGGGACCCGCCAGGCCAACGTCACCGCGCCAGGTTCTGCCGTCGATGGTCGGCCCGACAATCGGGCGCTGGAAGAAGTCATCGAACATGCCCTGCACACCGGGCGGTGCTTCGACCACCAACGGGCCGTACTTCGCCAGATCCAGATAGCTCATGGCGTAGACCAGGTCGGAGTTTGGCGTGGTCACCAGTGTCTTGGCGTTGATGCGCTTTTTCCACGTCGGCAGGATGTTGTAGCCCGCGCCGAACTGCTTCTCCGACGCTTCCTTCATCGACCAGATATTGATCGCCGGCAGAGCCCACAGATACGACTGCACGGCGCGCTGGAACACCAGCTCCTCGATCAGGCTGCGTGCGGTCGCTTCGGTCGGGAAGCCTTTTTCAAAAGGCTGATTGGCCAGTTCTTCATAGCGCGTCGCGGCATCGGCGAGGCCGCTTAGGGAGAGGCTTACGGCCAAGGCCATCAGTGAGGTGCGCAAACGGTTCATCGGCTGTCCTTATGAACGCAGTTGGAAAATCGGTTCAGTTGACCTTGGCCACCGCCGGTGGCGTCCACTGGCCATTCATCGCGGCCGCTTCCGGCCAGTAGGCGCGAACATAGAGCGAGAAGTCCGCGCCCTTCGGCGCCGGGAGCCAGTTACTTTCCTTGTCGGCGCCCGGCGAATCGCTCTGCACGTAGAGCGTCAGTGAGCCATCGGCGTTGGTCTTGAGCGACTTGTTCTTGGTGCCGAGGGAATAACGCCCCAACGGGTTTTCGGCGAAGAAATGCTGCTGGTTGTACAGCGTCAGCGACCAGAAACCCTTGACCGGTGGCAGCGCGCCTTTGGGGAAGGTCACGCTGTAGCGCTGCGCGCCGTTGAGTCGGACGCCGGACTCGTCCAGATCCTGATAGAAGTACTTGGTCTCGATCTGTTTGTTGACGAAGATGTTTGACCGGGCAACCGCCGTGCGCAGGAAGTAGTCGGTGCCAAACGCTGCGCCGTTATCGATGGTGCTCCAGTGATTGGGCAATTGCTTCCCGTAGTTGCGGAACTGCAACAACGGCTTGACCACGTCTGCATCAGACTTTTGCGCCTCGTCGATCATGGCTTTTTTCAGCTCGGGATCGCGCTGGGCGATTTGTGCCAGCACCGCCAATTGCGCATAGCGCGCCTCTTCTCCCGGCAGCGGTTTGGCGTCCTTGAGAATCGCCGGCAACTCATCGAAGAACTTTTCCGGGAGCACCCAACGCGTTTCCTCGTCACCCGAGGCCTCGGCGGGGAATTTCGGCGACTGGCTCCAGTCACGCTGCTTGAGTTTGCCGTCGTATTTGGACAGCGGGTACATGTCGATGCCCGACAAATAGTGCTGGATGGCCTTGCGATCTTCGGCCGTATCGTCCTGGAACACCCGCGGAATCACGAAACCGGTATTGGTCTTTGCACGAAAGACCTGGGTGATGCCCTCAGGCACCTTGCCGTTCCAGTCCGGCCCCACCAACAGATAGAAGCCCGGCTTGGTGGCGTACATTTTTCCTAGCTCGGCGAAGCTGTCGGAGCGCAGGTCCACCACCTGATAAACCCAAAACCGGTCGCCAAAGTCCGGGACCTGCAAAACCACCGGTTCGATATCCAGCGCAATGCTGCCCGCACCGTAGACCACATCCTGGTTCGGACAAGCCACCAGGCGTTCCCCCGGTGAAATGTAGTCGGTGAGCATCGACAGATGGTTGATCGGCGCCACGGGCACGATGCCCCCCATCAACCCGGCCTGCGGCAGATCCTTGAACTTCAGGCGGCGATTATAAATATTAGCCATCGGCCAACCCCAGAAATACGCCTCCCGCGCCATCATCCGTACGTAGGTTTCGGTCACCTTCACATCGGCTTCGGGGCCGGATACCTGCACTACGGGCGAGGTCTGTGCCTGCACGGCAACTGCGCCGAGCAATAGCGCGGTAGCGAGCAGGCCGCTGGCGAATAAAGGTGTTTTGTTCATACGGAAGGCATCCTTGCTTGGGACGGTTTCTCGGTGAATCAATCTTCTGGTGGAAGATTGTTCGTTAGAAAAACCTAGCAGAGGAAATGAGATCGGCCAGAAAAGGTATGAAAAATTAAGATCCTATTTCCATTTCTGATAACTGCTCCTCAGCTCTTGGCCGACATTCCAATGTTGAGGGCAAGAAATCTGATAAGGATCGCGACGGAAGAAAGGCATCACAGTGCTCGTGCAGCTGTAATGGCCCAGAGCAAGCGTTTTGTGACCAGCGCTGGAGGACGCATGATTTGATTCGATCAATAGAGATGAAGTGTGTTGCCCCCTTATCCAAGGGGCAACGTACAAGCGTTGGTGAGTATTGTTAAGCCACCATCTTGCTTCTTTACCCGAGTGCGCTGGCAAACGCCTGGGGCGTCGGGCTCTCCTCCCATTGTGCAACGCCTTGCGGCAGAACCAGCCAGGGTTGCTTGCGTCGCGTCCAGATATGCGCCACCGGCGTGAAGTGTTCCGTACCTTCCAATACTCCCGCCCGCACCACACGCATGCCGGGCGCGGCGGTTGTCTCGTTGAACAGTCGGGTATGGCACTCGCCGCAGACATGTTGCGTGGAGGTCTGCCCTTGGTATTCGCGTACAAAGGTCGCCGTTTCGCCCTTCACCTGCACTGCCGAAGCCGCGCATAGCATGTGCAGGCCGAACGCGCTGCCGCTCCAACGCTGACAATTCAGACAATGACAGGCATACAGCGGTGGCAGTTGCTGCGCCTCGATTTCGATGCTGACGCGCCCACACAGACATTGACCGGTGAATCTCATGCGTTGACTCCTTACAATGACGCCCGGATAAGTTCGGCGCGCATGATCCCTTTTCACACGCCCGAGCAGAAGAGCAAAAAAGGAGCAGCTGTTGGTCAAGAATGTATGAGCGGTCTTGAATGGGAGAGCCAGCAGGTGTTCCTTGCGGTGCTGCGTTCCGGCAGCCTGAGCGGTGCTTCGAAGTTGTTGGGGATTGCGCAGGCCACGGCCCGCCGACGCCTCGATCATCTTGAGCAGACACTCGGCTTGAGCCTGTTCACCCGCACGCCCTCAGGCCTGACGCCTACGAGTGGGGCGCAGCGCCTCATCGATCATGTCGAGGCCATGGATCTCGCCGCGCAAGCCTTCAACCGGGCGGCCAGCGCTGAAACGTCGGTGGACCACGGCACGGTGCGGCTGACCTGTGGCGAGTTGCTGGGAGTGGAGGTATTGCCCGCTTTACTGCGGAACTTCCATTACGACCATCCTGGACTGAAGCTCGAACTGAGCATCGGCGACGCACTGGAAAACATCGCCAGGCTGCAATCGGATATAGCCGTACGCCTGATGCGTCCGATGGAGGCCGATATCGTGGTGCGGCGGGTCGGCAGCTTGCGGATCGGCGTCCATGCCAGTGCCGAGTGCCTGGAGCGTTATGGTGAGCCCGTCAGCCTGACGTCGCTGCGCCAGCGGCCGTTGATCGGGCCAGACCGTCGCTCAGCTGACTTGCGTCGCTTGGTCGAAGCCGGGCTGTGTGAAGCCGATCAGCATTTCGCGATTGCCACGGATCACCACCTTGCGCAACTGGCTGCATTGAAAGCGGGATTGGGCTTCGGTCTTTGCCCGATACCTATCGCCAGAAATCATGGGCTGATTCACGTATTGCCAGACAGCTTCGGCTTCGAGGTCGAAGTGTGGATCGCGATGCACAGTGACTTGCGCAAAATCAAACGGATCGCCAAGGCGTTCGAAGTGGTGGGTGAGGAACTGCATCATTATCTGCGCTCGAACGCCCCCTGAGGGAAGTGATCCATGCCAGCACCAGTCCCTGCCCGCCATACCGGGATAATCGCGATTTATTGGTCTCGCTCTGAATCAACCGGCGCGAACGCTTTGGCAGCGGCCACGGTATCCAGAGATTCGCGCAGCAGCTGAATCCTGCCGTCTTTGGCCACCAGGCGGCCGGCGTACATTTGCTGGTAGATGCGCCCAGTGGCAGGCACCAAGGCCTCTACGCTGTATTCGGCAAACGCCTGGTCGGGTGTGTCGATCAGAAAGTGAACGTTGCGAAATTTGAAGTCCGGCACTTTACCGAGCAATGAGCCGATGAAACTCTCAATGGCGGCGGGGCCTTGCACACGGTGGGGAATGCCCAGCGACTCCAGGTAGGGCAACTCCAGCACGCCATCCTCCGCGAAAAGTGCTGCCGCCAGGTGCGGCGTCTGGATGGCATCCAGGTAGTTTTGAAGTAATTCCACGGCATTTTTCATGACGACTTTCTCCGAAACGCATAAGGGATGGGCACGCTGCAGGTGCTGACCTGATCACGTTAGGAGATCCCTTTAATTTCAAAAATAGACGTTAATGAAAATCATCGTTTCATAATTGAAAGCCAACGTCTCATGACGGCCATCGCCATTCAGGCTGGCTTAGATGCTCGGCAAAGAAGTCCGACAGCGCTTTGATTTTTACCGGCCGGGTACGTGCCGAAGGGGTGACGAAATACAAACCGCCACGGGCCATGCTCCATTGCGGTAACACCACCACCAAGCGCCCGTCTTTCAAGTATTCGCTGGCGATAAATTCCGGCAGTTCGGCGATGGCCTGGCCCTCAAGCAACACCGGCAATAACGCATCCGAGTTGGTCACTCTTAATGGACCGCTGGGCACCACGTCTTCTTCGCTGCCGTCTTTATGGGTGAACCGCCACACTTGGCTGCGGGCCCGGTAGGCATAACTCAGGCACGTGCGGGACGCGAGTTCGCGGGGGTGGCAAGGATGGCCATAAGCGTCCAGATAAGCCGGCGAGGCGACCAGGTATTGAGTGACGGCACACAGGCGCCTTGCAACCAGCGAGGAATCCGGTAATACGGCGATGCGTAACGCCGCATCAAAGCCCTCGGCGATCAGGTCGACCGAGGCATCCGAAAGGTGCAGGTCAATCGACAGCTCGGGATACTGGCGCAGCAACTGCGGCATCAGTGGTGCCACCCAACGCAAGCCAAACGACATGGGTATCGCCAAGCGTACTTGGCCGCGGGGCTGAACCGATAAATCCTGAGCCTCGCTTTCCACCTCTTCAGCCTGCCGATAAATCTCACCCGCCTTGGCCGCCATGCTCGCGCCGAACTCGGTGAGTGCCAGTTGCCGTGAGGTGCGGTTGAACAAGCGCCCGCCCAGACGCTCCTCCAACCGTGCGACCGCTCGCGATACCGTCGGCACCGACACGCTCATGACCCGTGCCGCGCCGGCGAACGAGCCCTCTTCGGCTACCTTGGCAAACATCGCCAACCCTTCAAAATCCGGAAGTCTGCTCATTTCATTTCTGCAACGATAGGTTTCAGACAATTCTATTTTGAAAGTTTTTTCCCGTCGATAAGCTTCTCCCACACCGCAACTCACTCAATCGAAATACGGGAGAAACACCATGACTGACAAACTCGAAGGCAAAATTGCATTGGTTACCGGCGGCACCTCAGGCATCGGTCTGGCCACTGCCAAACGCTTCGCTCAGGAAGGCGCTCACGTCTATATCACGGGCCGTCGTCAAGCCGAACTGGACGCCGCTGTCGCCGCGGTTGGCAACGCCACCGGCGTTCAGGTGGATTCCGCCAACCTTGATCAGTTGGACGCGTTGTATCGCCAGATTGGCGCAACCCACGGCCGAATCGATGTGCTGTTCGCCAATGCGGGTGGCGGATCGATGCTGCCACTGGGTGAAATCACTGAACAGCAGTACGACGACACCTTCAATCGCAACGTAAAAGGCGTGCTGTTCACTGTGCAAAAGGCACTGCCACTGCTGGCCCAAAAAGCCTCGGTGATTCTCACCGGCTCTACGGCGGGCAGCTCGGGCACCGCCGCATTCAGTGTTTACGCCGCGTCCAAAGCCGCCGTGCGTTCATTTGCCCGCAACTGGATTCTGGATTTGAAAGACCGCCAGGTGCGCATCAACACCATCAGCCCCGGCGCCACCCGCACGCCTGGCCTGGTTGAATTGGCCGGCCCCGATGCCGCTCAGCAGCAGGGCTTGCTCGACTATATGGCCTCGCTGATCCCCATGGGGCGTGTCGGTGAAGCTGACGAAATTGCCAGCGCCGCGTTGTTCCTGGCCTCCGATGACGCCAGTTTCGTTAACGGTATCGAGCTGTTTGTTGACGGTGGCCAGGCGCAAATCTGAGCAGCCAGCGGGCGATTGTCGCGGTCGCCCGCCACCCCACGCCTGAGTGTGTGCATTACCAACCCGGACGGCGTTCGCTGGTGCTATTGTCAGGCGCAGATTGAGCGGGTGTCACTGCCGCACTACCTTCTTACAGGGTTCTGCCAACGGCTTGCTCGTAGCAGGAAAGGAAATGCCGCCACTGCGACTCATCCCAGAAAGAATGCCGTCTGAGTTGAGGAATGTCGTGACGCGCCGCGCCCATTGCCGTAGCACGACCGCGAGATTTCTCCAGGTCAAGCAGCGCCAGTTCGAAATCGAAGTCTGTGTCGGTAATCGACGCCTTGATAAAGATGTGTTTGGAACGCATGCAACCGTGCTGCCATTTGCCCGAGTGCATCCGCGCCAGCATTTGCGCCAAACGTTCAAGGAGTCGCAGATGTTGCTCTGTGGTCAACAGGCTTGCAGCGCCCTGGCTATACCAGGTATCCAGATCGATGAAGCCGCCCAGGTCTTTGGTAACCAAGACACCCTGCCATACGCCGTCGACTTTTCTCGCGCCATAAAATACCGGTCTTGGCGCATTCACGCCCAGCTCTTCGAGTCTTGAAAGGGCAACGCCTTCACGCAGTGCGGTGGGTCGGCCAGTGGGGTAACGGAGACTGCGGAACAAATGGCCGGTCTGGCGCTTTACAAAAAACGTCTTGTCACCTTGAACAATCAGCTGGACACCGCTGGTGCCGCTGCGGCGCACATTCGGCGGTTCCACCCACGACCCGCAAGTACCCCACCAGAAATCAAATTCATCGCCTGCCCTGCCCATTGTGCGCTCCATTTATTGTAGAAATCGTTTCGTGCGACGTTTGCATGAGGGTCGCAACAGCAGCTCAGTCTGTTGGTGGACGTTAATAGTTCCCTCGGTTTTCGAGGATTTTAGGGCCAGCTTGGGGCTTTTACGCAACCACGTGACGAAAATTGGCTATTGAGGGGTGTTTATCCCTTCTGGTGTGTCCTTTTCGCCGATAGCCGATGACATCAAACACAGATGCCAACCGCGTCGCGAGGGTCCGCCCGACTGTTTTTTTCGATTAACTTGAAAGCCGTTAAATTGACCCAGGTCATGATTCAATTCGATTGAGGCAAATAACGAGCAACGTCCTTGATCCGCATTTTCTTTGTGCTAAAAGTATTGCCGCCAGTGGCTCCTTACAGGGATGAGTAAGGGTTTGCTCATCCGCAGCCATTGCCCACGGATGCATACTTTCAACAAGGAAGTCATATGAAAATAGTTGGGCTGTCCGGGATTCTCCCGTCACGCATCGTCAGCAATCAGGACGTTATAAACCTGGTCGAGGAACACTCTAAAGATACCTTCCAGGAAGACTTGCCAAAAACCTTGAAGACCATCAGCAAGTTGCTTGAAAAAAGTGGCAGCGGCACGCGCCACTGGCTGGGCGCCGACGAAACGCCGATGCAACTGATGGAGACTGCATTCAACTCCGCGCTCGCCCAGGCCAATATCGACAAGGCCGACCTGGATCTGTTGATCTATCCGAACGTTACGCGAGGCTTTATCGAGCCGGCCAACAGTACGTTCATCGCCAAGGCGCTGGGCCTGAGCTGCAGAAACTTTGATGTGGTGGACGCCTGCAACGGTTGGGTGACAGCCATGGATGTCATCAACAGCAAAATGCAGGCCGGCGAGATTCGCTACGCGGCGATCGTCAATATGGAATTTGGCATGTCTGCTGGCGGGCCGGTCATGCCCAAGAACTTCTCTTTGCAGTCGTCGGCGGAACTGGCTTACAAGTTTCCGAGTTTTACCATTGGCGAAGCCGTCACGGTTACCATCCTCAGTCATGAAGCCCCCGGCAACTTCAAGTTCTCGTACATCAACCGGCCGGACTTGAGTGACTTGTCGACCATCTCTCTGCCGGATTGGAAACTGTTCTGCAATGAGGAGGATATTCCACGTATTTCACCGACCGGCGGCCAGTATCAATTCAATTCCTACGCAGCAGCCTTGCATGAAGATGGCCGCAACGAAGCGATCAAAGTCTTCAATCTGCAAAACACCTCTGCAGCAGATGTTCATAAAGTGTTTATTCATACCGGTTCGCCAAAGATGTGGGAGCACATTGGGCAACTGATCGGTATTGATCAAAAGCTGCACCACGTCGGGCATAAGACCGGCAACATCATTACCGCGTCCATCCCCTACGGCATCTTCGATGCGATGAGTCGGGGCGAAGCCGAGAACGGCCAGTTTTGCATGGGTTGGGCAGGCAGTGGCGGGATGGTCTTCTCTGCGTTGTCATTTACTCTGTAAGGCCTGAAGCAACTTGCCGTCGTGAGGCGGCAAGTTGCTCGTCCATGATCAAACTGTTGGTCGGTACCAAAACGAAAATCGCGCTTCGATCTCTAGGCCAGCGGCGGGTAGTCGGTATAGCCCTCTTCCGAACCACTGTAAAAAGTGGAGGCATCCGCAGTAGCCAGCGGCGCATCAAGGAAGAAGCGTTCCGGCAGATCAGGGTTGCTGATGAACAGCGTGCCAAATGTGACTGCATCGGCCAGGCCGGTTTGCAGGGCCTGTTCCGCAGACTTCCGATCATAACCAACATTTAACACGAAAATTCCTGAGAACCGCTGGCGAGCCCCGGGCGCCAAGGGTTTCGCGCCTTCCGGCAGAGTCCCGGGTTCCATGAAGTGCAGAATTCCAACGTTTCTCTTTTCCAGCGCTTCTACCGCGTACATGTAGGTCTGCTCGAGATTGGAGTCGCCCATGTCATTGTACGGAATGCGCGGCGACAGCCTGACCGAGATACGGGCCGGTCCGAAGACTCTGATCGCGGCGTCCGTGGCTTCAAGCAAGAACCTCGCCCGCTTCTCAATGGTACCGCCATATTCGTCGGTGCGTTTGTTTGAGCCGTCTTCCAGAAACTGCGCTGGCAGATAACCATTGGCACCGTGTATCTCCACACCATCAAAGCCCGCATCTTTCGCGGCCTGTGCAGCTTTTTCGTAGTCCGCAATGGTGGACTTGATTTCATCAATGGTCAGTTCGCGTGGGGTCACCGAGGGTTTGATGCCTTCTGGCGTGAACGCCTGGCTATTGAAGGGGACTGACGATGGCGCGACCGGGAGTTCTCCACCATGAAAATCAGGATGAGATGCTCTACCGGTGTGCCAAAGCTGGGCGAAAATGAGGCCGCCGGCTTCATGAACTGCCTGAGTTACCTTCTTCCAGCCCGCAATCTGTTCAGGCGTATAGATCCCTGGGGTATTCGTCCAGCCGACGGCCTGGGCGCTGATCTGGCTGCCTTCGGTAAAAATAAGGCCCGCCGAGGCACGCTGTGCGTAATAGGTCGCAGTCAATTCGTTGGCCACCTGATCCTTGGATCGACCTCTTGTCATCGGCGCCATGAACACCCGATTTCTGAAAGTGAGCTCTTCGTTGTTCAAGGGGGTTAGAAGCTTAAAATTTCCCATACTTTCCTCAGAATAAATTTATTGAATGTCTGCCCGTGCCTAACGATTTCTCAAGTGCGGCTCGACCAAAGAAATGCTTCTGTCGGATGCTCGATTGGCTGGCTGCAAGCAGCCGGCAAGAGTGGCGAACGAAGGGTTTGGTTCGGACCGCTTCCCTCAAGTGAGGACAATCGACAAGGTATCAATAATAAACCTGGCGTCAATTAGGCACCGTTCGTACACCTGGTAGGTCTGAGGATACCTACCGTCAGGAAATGGTCGGCGGCGTATGGGCTGGCGAGCCGTATACAGTGGCCTCGGGCGCAAGAGCAGGACGCTCTGCGTTCATGATCGAACGGCCTGAGCGATCGATGTGAAGGTTCGGTTGGAGCAGGTATCGAGATTGATTGCCCGCGGTTGAAAGGCAAAAACCAGCGCACTGCCAACAACAAAAAGTGTTAGCAGAGTTTCATGCTTACCAGATCGCGCTGGTTCGATTGAGATCTTCGATGTTTTTCAAGCCATCGGATGACAAGTCCCGAAGCGCAGCATGGGCGGCCGACAACGCGTTCACGTATCCAGTGAAGCAACCTTCCCTACGTACTGGTTGGTCCGATTGCAGCGGCGTCGAACTTCTGCCGGGCAGCATCAACCTCCGGCAACTTGGCGAGCGTCCATTCATGCAGTGCTCGAAAAGGTTGTTGCAGCGTGCGGCCCAGCGGCGTGATTTGGTACTGCACCGCGACTGGCGAAAGCGAAATCACCTCGCGCGATACCAGGCCGTTGCGCTCCAGCCGGCGCAGACATTGCGTGAGCGCTTTTTGGGTGACGCCTTGCAGGCGACGACGGATCGCGTTGAAACGTTGCGGACCGTCATCAAGCACGGCTAATACCATCATCGACCATTTATCAGCGATCTGCTCGAATAAAGCCCGGCTAGGGCAGTCGGACGAGAAGCACAGCGGTTCGAGTTCAAGCATGGCGGTTTCCTTCTGTATACCCAGGCGCTCTAAGGCGCGAGATTGACGCCAAGTTTACTGGATATACCGAGCCTGAGAACGCTTTCTACCATTGTTTCGCCGGAACACTCTGACGAACATAATAATTGTCGAATTCACTGCTTTCGGTGAATTGGAAGCCATGACGGGTATAAAAGCGATTCGAAGCACTTTCTTTGAGAGCGCCAACTTTAACAGGGAGCGCAGCCGCATCCGCCTCTTTGAAAATCTGAGTGAGAACAGCAGCCCCTACACCTGATCCTTGCGCGCTCGGTCTCACATACAAGTGGTCGAGCAAGAGTTCATTGTGGTGATGCTTGACCACTACAAAACCAACCCTCTCTCCAGATACCTCGATATAGCGTGTGTTGCGAGCGTCAAAACCGCCAACAAACCGCTCACGCGCACGCACCGGATCAAATCGCCCGACACGCTCCAGACTTTCGCGCATGGCCTCAATTCGAATGGCTACAAGATTTTCCAGGTCGCTTGGGTGAGCCGGAACCAAAATGACTGGGAAATTTTGATTGGGTGCGACGGGCATAGGTTGTGTTCTATTTACCATCCTGGAAGGCCAGTATAGAGAGCCTGGCTTGTGGGGCCCAGTTTGGCTTCACCGTCGAATTCAGGCCCCCATCTCAAAAACGAACATGACCTGATCAATCTGGATTTTGATTGCCAGAGCCTTGCGTGACCGACAGGTCTCCAATACGACCTCATGGTATTCACATGTCGATATCAGACACGATCATGGCGCAATCAGGCTATTGAATCGGCAGCAAGGCCGGCTAAGGTGCCGTGTCTTCCTATCAAAACAATCCCGGTCAGATCATGGGGTTGATAAGAACTGCGGCGGTTGGACGGGCTTCTCTCGGGAGTTCAGCAGGCAACGATGGTGACCGATCGTATGCCCGTTCAATTGCTTAAATGTCGATCAGCAGAGAATAAAAATACCGATGATCAGCCCGAACTCCATGGATTCGAGTAGCCAATTGGCGCAGGGCTTCAAGCCTCGTCACGTCACAATGCTGTCCATCGCCGGGATTATCGGCGCCGGTTTGTTCGTCGGTTCAGGACACGCGATTGCCGCAGCAGGGCCGGCGGTGCTGCTCGCCTATCTGTTTTCCGGTTTGCTCGTCGTGCTGGTCATGCGCATGCTCGGCGAGATGGCGGTGGCCAATCCGGACACCGGTTCGTTCTCCACCTACGCCGACCAGGCCATCGGCCGCTGGGCCGGTTTTACCATTGGTTGGCTGTACTGGTGGTTCTGGGTGTTGGTGATTCCCATCGAAGCACTGGCGGCCGGGCATGTGCTGCACCAATGGTTTCCGCAGGTCGATGCCTGGCTGTTCGCGTTGGGATCGATCGTTGCGCTGGTGGTGACCAACTTGTTCAGCGTGTCCAAGTATGGTGAGTTCGAATTCTGGTTCGCCATGGCCAAGGTTGTGGCGATCATCGGCTTCATCGGGGTCGGTTTTGCCGTGTTGATGGGCTGGGTGCCCGACCGCGAAGTCAGCGGGTTGAGCGGCCTGATGGCCGAGCACGGCGGATTTGCGCCCAACGGCTTGTCGGCGGTGGTCGGCGCTTTCATCACGATCATGTTCAGCTTCATCGGCACTGAAGCGGTGACCATCGCGGCCGCCGAATCGAATAATCCGGCGCAAAACATTGCCAAGGCCACCCGCTCGGTGATCTGGCGCATCGGCGTGTTCTACCTGCTGTCGATCTTCGTGGTCATCTCCGTGGTGCCCTGGAATGATCCGTTGCTGGCGTCGGTGGGCTCGTATCAGCGCGCCCTGGAAATCATGAATATTCCAAACGCCAAGTTCATGGTCGACGTTGTCGTGCTGATCGCCGTGGCCAGTTGCATGAACTCCTCGATCTACATTGCCTCGCGCATGCTGTACTCGCTGGGCCGTCGCGGCGATGCACCGAAAACGCTGAAGGCGACTTCCGCGGCCGGTGTGCCACGGGCCGCCGTGATCGCCAGCACCGTGCTGGGTGCGTCGATCACCGTGTGGAGCTACTTTATGCCCGCCGGACTGTTCGAGTTCCTGCTGGCCAGCTCCGGGGCGATTGCCTTGCTGGTGTACCTGGCGATTGCGGTGTCGCAGCTGCGCATGCGGCGGATATTGCAACAGCGCAAGGTCGAGCTGACCTTCCGCATGTGGCTGTTTCCATGGCTGACGTGGCTGGTGATCGGCTTCATCTGCGCGGCGCTGGCGGTCATGATGATCACCCCGCAGCACCGCACCGAAGTCACCACCACCATTGGCCTGGCGCTGGCAATCTCCTTTATCGGCCTGATGACGTCGCGTCACCCTGCCCCGGCGGCACGCGCAACGTCGGTGGGCTAGGCGTTCACGCCGAAGCCGATATTCCCTTGGCGAAGACCAAGGGAATGACCGACGCCTGCATCTCAGACCGATTCCTGTGAGGACACGATGTCATCGACCCCCTCCGTGGCCGACGGTACGACCCAATCCGTCGGGTTTCTGCTGTTGGATAAATTCACCCTCATGTCGCTGGCATCCGCCGTCGAACCACTGCGCATGGCCAATCAATTGTCGGGGCGAACGCTGTATCGCTGGCATACCTTCAGCGCCAATGGTGCGGCTGTTTGGGCCAGCGACGGAGTCCCGATCACGCCGGACGCCTCGTGGAACAATCCCGGCGTGGCGGACACGGTGATTGTCTGCGGCGGGGTCGGCATCCAGAGCGTGATCACCCGTGAGCACACCACTTGGCTGCAAGCCCTGGCCCGGCAATCCAGACGCTTGGGCGGTGTGTGCACCGGCAGTTGGGCACTCGCCAAAGCCGGATTGCTCGATGGTCATGAGTGCAGCGTGCATTGGGAATTTCTGGCGGCCATGCAGGAAGCTTTCCCACGCGTAAACGTCAGCACCAGCCTCTTCACCCTCGACCGCAACCGCTTTACCAGTTCCGGAGGAACAGCGCCGCTGGACATGATGCTGCACCTGATCGCCCGCGATCATGGTCGTGAATTGTCCGCCGCCATCTCGGAGATGTTTGTTTACGAGCGCATCCGCAACGAGCAGGACCATCAACGCGTACCGCTCAAGCATGTGGTCGGTACGCATCAGCCCAAGCTGCAAGAAGTCGTTGCGTTGATGGAGGCCAATCTTGAGGAGCCGATCGAGCTGGACAACCTCGCCGAATACGTCGATCTGTCACGCCGACAGCTGGAGCGGTTGTTTCAGAAATACCTGCAATGCACGCCGTCACGCTACTACTTGAGGTTGCGGCTGATTCGCGCGCGACAACTGCTCAAGCAAACCTCGCTGTCGATCGTAGAACTGGCGTATGTCTGCGGATTTGCCTCCACACCGCACTTCTCAAAATGCTATCGCGAGCACTTTGGGGTGCCGCCGAGCGACGAGCGCTCTGGTTCTGCAATGAGTCGTAAACGGATAACGCCGCCGTCATCGATCAACACACTGACAACGCTTGATCAGGCGAGAAACGAATCGACGTTTGCCAGCGTTCGAATGATGGCGAGTGCCGATCTGGCTTGAATGCACCAAGGCAAATTGGCCGGGGACCCACAAGATGACCCGGCCATGTGCCCTGCCCGCTTACGCCTGATCCAAGGCCTCCACCACGCCTTTGTCTTCACCCAGAAACCCGCCACTCTGATGCGCCCACAGCCGCGCATACACGCCGTTCTTCTCCAGCAATTCGGCGTGGGTGCCCTGCTCAATGATGCGCCCGTCATCCATGACAATCAGCCGATCCATCGCCGCAATCGTCGACAGTCGATGCGCGATCGCGATCACGGTCTTGCCCTGCATCATGTCGTCGAGGCTTTCCTGAATCGCCACTTCGACTTCCGAGTCCAGCGCGCTGGTGGCTTCGTCCAGCAGCAGGATCGGCGCGTTCTTCAGCATCACCCGGGCGATCGCCACCCGTTGCCGCTGGCCGCCGGACAGCTTGATCCCGCGCTCGCCCACCAGGGTGTCGTAGCCGGTATGGCCCTGACGGTCGCTGAGTTGGCTGATGAACTCATCAGCCTGCGCGTTGGCAGCGGCGCGGCGGATCTGTGCGTCGGTGGCATCGGGCCGGCCGTAGGCAATGTTGTCGCGAATCGAACGGTGTAGCAGCGATGTGTCCTGGGTGACCATGCCGATCGCGCTGCGCAGGCTGTCCTGGGTCACGTGCGCAATGTTCTGGCCGTCGATACGAATCTCGCCGCTGTCGACGTCATAGAAACGCAGCAGCAAGTTGATCAGCGTCGATTTGCCCGCACCGGAGCGGCCCACCAGACCGATTTTTTCACCGGGACGAATGCTCAGGCTCAGGCCATCGAGCACCTGACGCTCGCCACCGTAGTTGAACTTGACCTTGTCGAACGTCACCTCGCCGCCAGAAGTGACCAGCACGCCGGCATCCGGCGCGTCTTGCACTTTGGTGCCTTGGGTCAGCGTCGCCATGCCATCCTGGACGGTACCGATGCTTTCGAACAGCGAGGTCATTTGCCACATGATCCAGTTCGACATGCCATTGATCCGCAACGCCATGGCGGTAATCGCCGCCACCGCACCGGCGCCGACGTCGCCCTGGTGCCACAGCCACAGGGCGTAGCCCCCGGCAGACATGATCAATGCCACCACCAAGGCCTGATTGACGATCTCGAACAGACTGACCAGACGCATCTGGCGAAAACCGGTCTGCTTGAAATCTTCCATCGCCGCCCGCGCAAAATGTGCTTCGCGGTTGGAGTGGGAGAACAGCTTCACCGTGGTGATGTTGGTGTACGCGTCGGCGATACGCCCGGTCATCATCGAGCGCGCATTGGCCTGTTCCTGACCGACCTTGCCCAGACGCGGCACGAAGTACCACATGGCCAGACCGAACAGCACGACCCAAGCAAGGAACGGCAGCATCAGCTTCAGCGCAAAACCGCCGGCCAGGGCAATGATCGCGATGAAGTACACGCCGATCCCCGGCAAAATCTCGATCATGGTGAACAGCACGTCGCGTACAGCGAGCGCCGTCTGCATGACCTTGGTCGTGACCCGGCCGGAAAACTCATCGGAGAAAAACGAAAGGCTTTGCCGCAGCATCAGCCGATGGAAATCCCAGCGCAGGCGCAGCGGCAGGTTAATCGCCAGAATCTGGTGCTGGACCATGGTGCGCAACGCCACCAGCCCGACACTGAGCACCATGACAATGCCCATGCCCCACAACACGCGGCTCTCCTGCACCGCCGCTTCGCCGCCGGCCTGCCACGTCGAGAGCAGATCGACGACCTGGCCGAGGAAGGAAAACAGCCAGGCTTCATAGACCGATACGGCGGCGCTGAGCAACGCCAGTGCCAGAATGTAGCCGCGAGCGCCGCGAGTGCAGGCCCAGAGAAATTTAGCCAGACCGTTGGGTGGCGGTGGCACCTCGTCAGGCGGGAAAGGGTCGAGTCTTCGTTCAAACACACGAAGCATGATGTTCTCCTGAACGTTCAAGTCAGGGAGATTCTGCCACCGATTGGATCCCGGGAGGTCTTTGTGAAAAAGTGTGTGCTCCCGACCTGACGAGTGCCTGCCGTCTCTACCAGACTGCGATATGCGAATCCGCCCGCGGCTCAGTCCCGCCACACAGCACACCCGTCACTGGATCACGCAGAATAATCTGTCCTCTGCCGTAATCCGTCAGGTCACTGGCGATCTGCACCTCGTGCCCACGACGCGCCAACGCATTGGCCAGATCCCGTGAAGCGCCCTGCTCGATGCCGACCTTCATGCCACCCAGCCATTGCCAGCGCGGCGCGTCCAGTGCCGACTGCGGGTTAAGGCCGAAATCCACCAGGTTCATCACCATCTGCACATGCCCCTGCGGCTGCATGTAGCCGCCCATCACACCGAACGGCCCAAGTGCCTGGCCATCCTTGGTGAGGAAGCCGGGAATGATCGTGTGAAAGGTCTTTTTGCCCGGCGCCAACGCGTTGGCATGCTCGGGATCCAGGCTGAATTCCTGGCCGCGATTCTGCAGGGCAATGCCGCTGTCAGGCAGCACCACGCCTGAGCCGAAACCGTGGTAATTGCTCTGGATGAACGACACCATATTGCCCTGCCCGTCCGCCGTGGCCAGGTAGACCGTGCCGCTGGCGTGAGGATCACCCGGCTGCGGCGGCTGCGCCTTTTCGCCGATCTGAGCGCGGCGGCGGGCGCTGTACTCGTCGCTCAACAAATCGGTCACGGCCACGCGCATGTGCAGCGGATCGGTGATGTAGTGCAGGCCATCGCTGTAGGCCAGTTTCATTGCCTCCAGTTGCCGGTGCCAGGTCTGTTGGCTGTCACGGTGATCGAAGTCGAAGCCTTCAAGGATTTTCAGCGCCATCAACGCGACCAGCCCCTGCCCGCTCGGCGGGATTTCCCAGACATCCACGCCGCGATAATTGACGTGGATGGGCTCGACCCACTGCGCGCGGTAATGCTCAAGATCCGTGGCGCGCAGATAGCCGCCCGTTGCCCGCGAATGCGCATCCAGGCGTTGCGCCAAATCGCCGCGATACAAACTCTCGCAACGCGTGAGGGCAAGTTCTTCGAGGGTTCGCGCCTGCGCCGGGTTACGGAACAGGTCCCCAGCCTTGGGCGCGCGACCGTCAATCAGGAACGTATCGAACCAGGCCTGCAGCACTTCATCGCGATGGGGACTGAACTCATCCAGCGCCATCTGCCATTGATGGGCAACCACCGGCGACAGCGGAAAACCGTCTCTGGCCAGACTGATCGCCGGTTGCAGCAAATCGGCGAACGGCAACACGCCAAAGCGATGCGACAGCTCGGCCCAGGCCGATGGGCAACCGGGCACCGTCACTGGCGTCCAGCCATATAGCGGCATCTGTTCATGGCCGGTCGCCTTGACCGCTTCGATACTTAGCGACGCCGGGGCATGGCCGTTGGCATTGAGGCCATGCAGCTGATCCTTGAACCAGACCAGCGCAAACGCATCACCGCCCAGGCCGCAGCCCGTAGGTTCGACCACAGTCAGCGCCGCCGCCGTGGCGATGGCGGCGTCAATCGCGTTGCCGCCCTTTTGCAGCATCTCGATGCCGGCCTGCGCGGCCAAAGGCTGAGACGCCGCGACCATGCCACGACGGGCGAAGACGCTTTGGCGTTGCGATGGATAGGGATATTCGTGAGCAGAGAATTTCAACATGGCAAAGACTCTTCAAATCAGCAATTCATTGGCCGGACTTGATCCGGTTCCCTTCTCGGGTGATCAGGCGCTGGATGTTTTCCGACGGTCTTCTCGAAGATCTGCAACGTGTCGGGGCTGCGGCGCCGCGAACAAGCTCGATAAACGCATCGTCAATATCCTTGTGAAGTTCACAGCACGCGGCTGAGAAAGGCCTGGGTACGGGGATGGGTGGGCCGGCTGAAAATCTGCTCCGGCGGGCCTTGTTCGATCAGTTCGCCCTGATCGAGCACCACCACTCGGTCAGCCACTTCGCGGGCAAAGCCCATTTCATGGGTGACCACGACCATGGTCATGCCCTCCTCGGCCAGCTCCTTCATCACCTGCAAAACCTCGCCGACAGTTTCCGGGTCGAGGGCGCTGGTGGGTTCGTCGAACAACATCGCCTGGGGTTTCATCGCTAGTGCTCGGGCGATCGCCACCCGTTGCTGCTGGCCGCCGGAAAGCATCGACGGGTAATGAGCGGCCTTGTCCGCCAGCCCGACTCGCTTGAGCAAGGCTCGCGCCTGCTCCAGCGCAGCCTGGCGTGGCACACCCAACACCTGAATCGGTGCTTCGATGATGTTTTCCAGCGCGGTCATGTGCGGGAACAGGTTGAAGCGCTGGAACACCATGCCAATGTCCCGGCGTTGGCGAGCGATGTTGCGTTCCGAGTCGCGCACCAGACTGCCGTCCGCCCGGGTGCGATAACCCATGGGCTGGCCGTTGACGCGAATTTCCCCGCCCTGAATGTCTTCGAGCAGATTGATGCAGCGGATAAACGTGGTTTTGCCCGAACCCGAGGCGCCAATCAGCACCACCACTTCACCGCGTCGCACTTGCAGCGAGATGCCCTTGAGAATCTGCAGATCACCGAAGGCCTTGTGAATGTTCAGCGCCTCGATGATCAGCTCGTCACTTTGCTGCACCATGATCAACGTCCCCTCAGCAGTTTAAGAGTGCTGCGACCGAACATCCGGCTGGAGGCCGGCGGTGGCGCAGAAGGTCGGTCGGACTGGCCGAAACGGTTCTCCAGCCAGCGCTGAAAGAAGCCCCACAGCGTTGTGAGCAACAGGAAATAAATCGCCACTACCAGGTACAACTCGAACACCCGAAAAGTCGCCGAGGTGACCATCTGCGTGCTGAGCAACAACTCCTGCACGCCGATCACGCTGACCAGCGTGGTGTTTTTCAGCATCACGTTGAACTCGTTGCCCAGCGGCGGCACGATCACCCGGAACGCTTGCGGCAGCACGATGCGACGCATCAGTTTGGCGAAGGTCATGCCCAGTGAACGGCCGGCCTCGTACTGGCCCTTGTCCACGGCGCCGATCCCGGCGCGGATGATCTCGGCCATGTACGCACCTTCGTTGAGGCCCAGAGCAATGATCGCCGCCTGAATGTTGCCGGGGATCACCAGCCCGAACAGCTCGATGTCTTCGAAGCGAAAAATCCCGCCCGCCGCCAGCGCGGTGTAGAGGAAAACGATCTGCACCAGCAACGGTGTGCCGCGCATCAGCCACACATAAAAACGCACCGGCAGATGCAACAACGGGTTCTTCGACAAGCGCAGCAGCGCGGCGGCCAGCCCCAGCACACAGCCCAGCAACATCGCCAGCACACTGATCAGGCATGTCAGCCAGAGGCCGGTGAGGTACACGCCGCTGGGCTGCAACAGGTACTGCCAGAACACATCCCAATTGAAGTTCATCAACGCTTACCTCAATCGAGTGTGTCGCTGGAGACGTGCCACTTGTTCAAGAGCTGGTTGTAGCTGCCATCGCTGCGCATGTCGGTGATGATCTGCTGCACCGCAGCGCTCAGTTGCGGATCATCCTTGCGAATGCCCAGCCCGGTCAGGATCCGGCTGAAGGCTGGCACGCCTTCCTCGAACAGATCCGGCGCCATCGCCGCGTAATAGCCGGCGGTTTCTACGGTGGTGCCGTAAGCGTCGACCTGATTGATGCGCAGGGCCTGGAAGGCATCGGTATCGGTGTTGTAGACCACCAGTTTCATCGGCGGCTTGCCGGCCTTGCTCAGGCTTTCATTCTCGGTGTCGAGCAGGGTCTTGATGGTCGAACCGTTGAGCACCGCGATCTTATGCCCGCTGAGATCCGCAAGGGTTTTCAGCGCCTTCGGATTGCCCTTGGGCACCACCACCGCCTGGCTGGAATACATGTAGTTGACGATGTCGATCACCTCACGGCGCTCGGGCTTGTCGAACAACTGGTCGACGATCATGTCGCACTGTTTGGCGAGCAAGGCCGGGAGCAATCCGGAGAATGGAATCACCCGCCAATCGACCTTCTTGTCGCCCAGACGCTTGGCGATTTCCAGGCCCAGATCGACGGTCAGCCCTTTGGGCTTTTGCGCTTCATCAAAAGACACCAGCGGCGGTGAATCCATGCCCGAGCAATAGGTGAGTTTGTCGACCTTGACCAGACGCTCCGGCACCGTGGGTGCGGCAAGCGCCCACTGCGAACAGAGGCCCAGGGAAATTGCAGCCAGTAACAGGCGAGACGTATGCATGACCAGACACTCCAGTTCGGTTAGTAACGGGGCAGTACTCAAAGTCAAAACATCGGCGGACTCGTGTTCCGCTCTGTGGTTATTTTTCCGATTGCAAAAATTTGATCAGTTCGGGGACGGTGCCTTCGATGTGCTCGCGCACCACGGCCTCGGCCTTGCTGGCGTCGCCGGCGCGAATCGCATCGAGGATCATCTGGTGTTCCTGGCGCGCACTCAGGGGCTTTTCGATGTGCTGCAGCCAAAGGCGCATGGGGGCTTCGATCACTGAGTAGAGGGCGCCGATCTGCTTCAGCAGCCGTGGGCGATCGCTGAGGCTGCACAGGTATTCATGGAACTTGCGATGGCGGCTGACCCACGCCGCACTCTCCTCGCGGTAGTCGTCCATTTCATCGAGCAACCGCTCCAGCGCGGTCAACTGACGCTCGCTGATCTTGGGCACCGCGATGCGAATCGCCAGGCCTTCCAGGGCACTGCGCATCTCGAACACTTCATGCATTTGCTCGACATCCAGACCGCTGACCACCGCGCCGCGGTTAGGCCGCAGCGTCACCAGGCCCTGCGCATCGAGACGGCGAAAAGCTTCGCGCACCGGCATGCGGCTCATGCCGATTTCACTGGCGATGTCCTCGGCGATCAACCGGTCGCCCTTGCGATAACGACCACCGCAAATGCCTTCCAACAGAAAGTTGTAGGCCTCTTCCTCGGCGGTCATCGGTTGACGCTGGTCGTAGGCGGGAGCGAATTGCATGGCGGCACCTTTTGTCTTTTTGTATCCAATTATCCACGGATACAAAAAAGCACGATGCATGCCAGATTCCACATGTGCAGCCCAAGCTTTTGATTTGCAAGATTTAAGCGGCAAAACGGCGATAAGGCCCTGCCGTGCAAGACTCGAGCGGTGCTACCCGATCGCCCATGGCGAGCACCGCAAAGGTGCGGATTGGTAGCTGAGTAACACTCAACTGAATGGCAGCGCCGCTCCAGGAACGACGTTTTTTTCGTGGGCTGAAGGACAACTTCCCTTGCAGGCCTGCCTATAGAAATAGGCAATCCTCCCAGACAAACCGGCATACCCTTGCCACGCCGCGCTGCCTACCATGTCGTTTCACCTATCCGTCGGAGCTTGCCATGCACAGCAGCAAAACCTTATTCATCACCGGTGTCAGCAGCGGCTTTGGCAGCGCGCTCGCGCAAGAAGCGATCAACGCCGGTCACCGGGTGATCGGTACCGTGCGCAACGAGGCCGATCTGAAGTCGTTCGAGGCCTTGTCAGCGGATCGGGCACACGGGGTGTTGCTCGACGTCACCGATTTCGAACGCATCGACGGGGTGATCGCCGACGTCGACGCCACACTGGGTCCGGTCGATGTACTGGTGAACAACGCCGGTTACGGTCATGAGGGCATTTTCGAGGAGTCACCACTAGCAGAGATGCGGCGACAGTTCGACGTCAACGTGTTTGGCGCGGCAGCGATGATCAAGGCGTTCGTGCCGTATTTCCGGCAACGGCGCGCCGGGCGCATTCTGAATATCACCTCGATGGGCGGCACCATCACCATGCCCGGTATTGCCTATTACTGCTCGAGCAAGTTTGCCCTCGAAGGGCTCTCCGATACGCTGAGCAAGGAATTGCAGCCGTTCAACATTTTTGTCACGGCGGTGGCACCTGGCTCGTTTCGTACCGATTGGGCCGGGCGTTCGATGCAGCGCACGGCGCGCAGCATTGCCGACTATGACGCCAGCTTCGACCCCGTGCGCAAGGCCCGCGAAGAGAAAAGCGGCAAGCAGTTGGGCGATCCGCGCAAGGCTGCACAGGCCATGCTGCAACTGATCGCCAGCGCCGCACCGCCCGCACACTTGCTATTGGGCAGCGATGCGCTGAATCTGGTGCGCGATAAACTGCAACGCAGCCTCAGCGACATCGAGCAATGGGAAACCCTGACCCGCTCCACCGATGGCTGAGTCCCGGCACAGAGATCAATGCCCATGAGTCCATCCGATCCGTATACCGCGCGCATGGTGCAGTTGCTTGAACAGCTCGCGCCGCTGGAGGGTTACAACCTCAGTGCGCTGGAGGACGTGCGTTTTCTGCGCTCGAATCGGCCGCTGAGCAACACCCCGGTGCTGTATGAGCCGGGCATCGTGATTCTCTGTCAGGGGCGCAAGCGCGGCTATCTGTGCGATGACGTCTACGTCTATGACGCACAGCATTATCTGGTGGTGTCGGTGCCGGTGCCGTTCACCATGGAAACCGAGGCCAGTGCGGCTGAGCCGATGCTGGCGGTGTATATGCGCCTCGACCTGCAATTGGCCAGCGAGTTGATGCTGCAGGTCGACGAGGTGTTCGGCCCCAGCGACGCTTTGCCAAAGGGCATGTACGCCTCGCCGATGGATGATCCATTGCGCGCCTCGACCCTGCGTTTTCTCGAAGCGATGAGCGATCCGGGCGACGCGCAGATCCTCGGGCCGGCGCTGGTCCGGGAGATCTACTACCGGATTCTGACCGGTGCCCAGGGCGGTTCGATGCGTGCGGCGCTCCAGCAGCAAGGGCATTTCGGCAAGGTCAGCCGGGCGATCCGGCGGATTCACAGCAGCTATGAACAGCGTCTGGACGTCGAGTCCCTCGCCGAGGAAGCCGGGATGAGCGTACCGAGCTTCCATGTGCATTTTCGCAACGTCACCGACTCATCGCCGATGCAATACCTCAAAGCCACGCGCCTGCATCAGGCGCGTTTGCTGATGCTGCGTGGCGCCATACCGGCCGCGACGGCGGCGTTCAACGTCGGTTATGAAAGCGCCTCGCAGTTCAGCCGCGAGTTCAAGCGTTTCTTCGGGCGCACGCCGCTGGCCGAAATTGCGTGGATGAAAGCCACGTATGCCCTGCCCCAGTCCGCCACGCCCTCCCCGTATGTTTCTTCGCACTGAGCACTGATCGTTCCCGGCCATCGCATGCCCGTCGCAGTCTCAAGGCAAAATCCCCGCGCATTCACTACGCTTGAGAAATCCGCCTCGGTGCAAGCCCGGCAAACACATTGAACATTGCACGCGGGCCGCTGTTCCAGATGATTCAGACAGAGAATCAAGGACGAACATATGGATGTCTTCGCTCCCGCTGCGCCGGTTCCGCCTCAGCAAAGTGCAATCACCCGCCGCCTGGCGTTTGCGGTCGGCACGCTGTTTATCGTCGGGGTGATTGCCGCTATCGGCACCCTGCTCGGTATTGCCGCTCGCCTGGATCGCGAGGATGTCGAGCAGAACCGTTTCTACATGGCCCGCGCTCTGGAAAACCGCATCAGCACCTCAAAGAGCTACATCACCAGTTACGCCGACTGGACCACGGCTTACGAGCACTTGCACAACCAAGTCGATACCGACTGGGCGTATACCCAGCAGAACATCGGCAAGACGCTGTTCACCACTGACGGTTATGACGGCGTGTTCGTGCTGGATCGGCAGCGCACCAAATACGCCGTGGTGCAGGGACAGCAGGAAGACGCGGACATCGCGCGCTGGCTCGCGGTGCCTGCCGCGTCACTGATTGAGCAGGTACAAAACCAGTCCGAGCTGACTGTGCCTGTCAGCACCTACTCGCTGTTCGACGGCTGGCCGGCGCTGGTCACGGCGGCGGCCATTCTGCCCAACGATGAGCGCCCGGTGGGCGATCCGCAACAGACGTCGGTGCTGGTATTCGTCGACAAGCTGACACCGGCCAAACTGCAAGCGCTTGGCGTGGCCTATGGCCTGAACAACCTGACTCTGATGCCGGATGAACAGCTCACCGGGGAGCAACCACGCGTGCCGCTGGACAGTACCGGTTTCAGCATGACGGCAGATCTGAAGCGCCCCGGGCAGCAATTGTTGTGGTCATTGCTGCCAACACTCGGCAGCGTGCTGGCCGTGCTGATGCTGTTGACCGCCTATTTCCTGCGTCACGCCGTGCGATCGTCGACCTACGTCGATCAGAGTTTCAGCACGTTGAAGACCTCGAATCAGGCGCTGGAGGCGGCCAACCACGCGCTGGAAGCCAGTGAAGAACGCTTTCGCGCCGTGGCCGAAGCCGCATCGGACTGGATCTGGGAAGTCGACAACCAGCTGCGCCTGACCTATCTCTCGGCGCGCTTCAGCGAGGTGACCGGTTATCCGCAAACCGAGTGGCTGGGGCAAGGCATCGGGCAACTGGTGTCCTGCGAAACTACGCCGCTGGAGCTGTGGCTGAAAAAACTCACCGAAGACAGCAATGCCAGCGACCTGCGCTGCACCTACCGCGATCACGCCGGGCAGCAACGCCACTGTCGGCTCTCAGCGCGGCCGATCATCGAGAAACAAAGCGTGGTCGGCTATCGCGGCACCGCCAGTGACATCACCGACGAAGTCGCTGCCCATGCGCAGATCCAGCACCTGTCGATGCACGACGCCTTGACCGGCCTGCCCAATCGCAATCAGTTGTCGCGTTATCTGGATGACGCGCTGCTGCTCAAAGAGCATGCCCCGCCACTGTCGTTGCTGGTGATCGATCTGGACAACTTCAAGCCGATCAACGACTCGCTCGGCCATCCGGCCGGTGATGCGGTGTTGCAGGAAGTCGCCAGTCGCCTGCGCGAATGCACCCGTGAGCACGACATCGTCGCGCGCCTGGGCGGTGACGAATTCGTTGTGGTGCTCAATGGCATGGACACTCGGCAAGAGGTCGACCGCTTTTGTACCCGGCTGGTCGAGAGCCTGCATCAACCGATGGTCTTCGAGCACCATCCGCTGCACGTCGGGGCCAGCATCGGTATCGCTCTGAGCCGCCGCCAGGGCTTCGTGCCCAGCGAGTTGATCCGTTGCGCCGACATCGCGCTGTATCAGGCCAAGTCCGAAGGCAAAAACACTTGGTGCTACTTCGAAGCGCACATGAACGACCAGATCCAGACCCGCCGGCAAATGGAAAGCGATTTGCGTGGCGCGTTGAAGAACGACGAATTCATCCTGCATTACCAGCCGCGCTACACCGTCGACGGCAAGCACATCGTCTCGGTCGAGGCATTGGTGCGCTGGCAGCATCCGACCAAGGGCCTGCTGGGGCCGGACGTGTTCATCGGCCTGGCGGAACAGACCGACCTGATCGTGGCGCTGGGGCGCTGGGTATTGCGTGAAGCCTGTGAAACCGCACTGAGCTGGCCGTCAGACATTCTGCTTTCGGTCAATCTGTCCCCGGCGCAATTTGCCCTCAGCGATGTCGTCGAAGACGTGCGCGAAGCGCTGATCCAGACCCGTTTCCCGGCCAGTCGCCTGGAACTGGAAGTCACCGAAAACGTGATGCTCGTCGACACCGACGGTGCGCTGGCCACGATGAATGCGCTGAAGCAACTCGGGGTGCGGCTGAACATGGACGACTTCGGCACCGGCTATTCGTCCCTCGGCTACCTGCGCGCCTACCCGTTCGACGGGATCAAGATCGACAAACGCTTCATCGCCTCGATCAGCAACGGCGCCAACGATCGCGCCGTGGTTCAGGCGATCATCGGCCTGGGCAAAGCCATGGGCCTGACCGTCACCGCCGAAGGCGTGGAAACCGAGGAGCAACTGGAGATTCTCGGCAAGGATCAATGCAATGAGGTGCAGGGCTACTTCATGAGCCGGCCGATCGACAAGGGCGCGTTTGCGCAGTTGTTGAAAAGCGCCAGGGCTGAACCGGCCGAGCATCCGTCGCCGAAGAAAGGGCGCGTCATTTAGCCGGCCTTGTATCACTGCCATTCAATCATTGAAATGCACAAAGCCCGTTTCGACACGCGTTGTTAATACGTTTTCCTGTTGACTTCAATTGGTTTTGTTCAGGGTGTGTTTAGGGCCGTCATGCTTGAATATTCCTCACCGCGGATCAGGCTCAACGTCAATCTCGCGCTACACACATGTTCAATGCAGGCGTCACCGGACTGTCAGGATTGCGGTCAAAAGAACAACGTCACCAAAGGGTTAACGATGGATCGATATGATGCCCCGCTTGTTGTAGGGCGCACTTCGCGGGCTGGAATGTTGACGGGGTTGATTACGAGAAATCCATGCCTGAGCATTTTTTTCATGACACTGGCCGTGTTCATGGCATTGCAGTACAAACCCGCGGTCCTCAACTACACAACACGCTTTGTCGACTTTGCCGAGTACATGTTGCTGCACGGCATCACACTGTTCCCGATTGCCGACGACCTCAAGCCTTATCCCGACTATACGGTTATCAATACCCTGTTGGTCTATCTGGTTTCCTTGCCGTTCGGCCGGGTGTCCGTTCTTTCCATGGGTTTTCCGTCCTGCGTGGCCGCCTCGCTGATGCTGGTATTCATTTATCGGCTGGGCGCGCTGCACAGCAAAAAATGGGGCGCGTATGGCGTTCTTTTCAGCCTGCTCACCTGGGCTTTTCTTGACGGCGTCAACTCGCTGGCACTGGATATCTATCCGGCGCTGTTAACGGTGATGTGCTTCTACTTTGCCTATGCGGCCGATATAAAAAAGGACCCGCGTCGCCTTGCATTGCTGTACCTCGGGTTGGCACTGGGTTTCGCCTTTCGGGGGCCAATTGGCTTGATCGGGCCTGCGACTGTCATTGGCGCTTATTACTTGCTAAGCCGGCAGTGGCGCATGTTGCTGCTGTTTTCATTGCTCTCGGGCGTGATTCTGACTGTTGGGGTTGCGCTGCTGGCATGGGCCGCCTACTTGCAAGGGGGGCAAGCGTTCCTCGAGGAAGTGCTGAACATGCAGGGCATCGGACGCTTCGGTTCCGACCACGCGCCACGCTACTACTTCTACTTCTCCGCAGGCCTGTTTACCTACGGCATCACGGTGTTTTACGCCATTAATGTAATTATCAAGAAGTACAAACTGTTCTTCCGCTCGACCCGCGATAAAGACATCGACCTGCTGCTCTATCTGAGCGGGTGGCTGTTGGTCCTGCTGGTGCTGTTTACAATCCCCAGCTCGAAGAAAGCGCGCTACATCCTCGCAATCACCCCGGCCATTTCGCTGCTGGCCGCTTACCTCTTCGTCAGCAAGGAAGCCGCCTTGATCCGCGCCAAAAACGGCCTGCTGAACTTCTTCCTGAAGTTGCCCATGCTGGGGTTGGGAATGCTGGTGGCGGTGCTGGTCTACAACAACTTCGCCGATGTTTCGTTACAGCCCAACTACCTGGGCGTAGCCTTGGGATTGTCTGCGCTGCTGAGCTTCTACCATGGCAAACACCAGTACTTCTCCGAGCATCCCTATCGGGAGTTCATGACGCTGTCGATTGGCGTATCGGCATTTCTGATACTGGATATGTTTTTCTTCAACCCGATCACCTACCACCTGGAACTCATGATCGAACCCACGCCGAAGTTTTTGCCGTATTGGTTTTGGTGAAGCCTCTTCCTGATTCATGAGTAAGCGACACGACTGTCCAGTATTCACATGTTGATATCTGACAGGGTCATGACGCATCCAAGGTACTGAATCGGCGGCAGGGTCTGCACAAAAGCAGTCGTTTGCAGCAGGAAAAAATAAGGTGGCGCCCGCTTTCGCGAGCGACACCTTCATCCCCTGCCCGCTAATCAGGCCTTCTTGTCCGCCTCTTCCAGCGCTTTTTCAGCGTTGAACCCGTCGAAGTTCTCGAATACGCCCAGAAAGCCCGGTACGGTCACTTCTCGCGCCCAGTCGCGCTGTAGTTCGCAGTACATTTGCACCCGGCTGATGAGCTTCGCGCCCGCCTGTTCCATTCTGCGCAACGCCGCCTCGTGCGCGGCGAGCGATGTGCCGCCGACCGCATCGACTGGCACATAAACGTCATAACCTTCCTGGATCGCGTCGAGCACCGGGAATGTCAGGCACGCTTCGGTCCAGAGTGCAGTCATGATCAGCTTCTTGCGCCCGAGCGCCTTGACTGCCTGCTTGAATTGCGTGTCCTCCCAACTGTTGATCGATGTGCGGTCGTAGGTCGGAAGATGGCCGAGCACCTTTTGCAACTCCTGGATCGGCGGCTTGTTGCGGCCGGTCGCGACATTGACTGTCGAGTGAATGATCGGAAGGTTGTAGTTGACCGCCGCCTTCGCAACGCTGGTTATGTTGAAGACGAGTTCATCACGCGGCATCGAGCGGATCGAAGAAACCTGAACAGGCTGATAATCGATGATGATCAACGCCGAGTTTTCCGGGGTCAGTAGCTGATCGGTATGGGGGTTGCGGAGAGTCTCGCTTGCCATTGGCAAATCCTTTTCATGGGTGACGCACGTTTGTGAATCAGGCCGGAGCCTGTGCGGGTGATGGGTTCCGGGACACGTGCGAATGACGCCATGCTCGGAAAATCCATTGTGCTGTTCCCATGTTTGCCGCAGTAGTAGCATTGCGCGACGTGCTGTGTCGCGAAAAGAGGAACGCAAGCGTGGATATCGAAGAACTGCAGACCTTCGTGGAAGTGGCTGATGCCGGGGGCATTTCGCAGGCGGCTCTGCGTCTTGGCGTGTCAAAATCGATCGTCAGCCGCCGCCTGGCTCGGCTTGAAACCGAATTGGGTGTGCAATTGCTGGCACGCTCCACTCGCGGGGCGGCGCTTACCGAGGCCGGTGCGACGTTCCGGGACTACGCCGCCAGGGTTTGCACCGAGATCGACATCGCCAAGGAAACGATCCTGCCCGCCGGCGCCCTCCGCGGCCGCTTGCGCGTGGCCGTGCCGCTGTCGTTCGGCCAGAGTCACTTCGCCCCGATGCTGGCAGAAATGGCGCGTCGGCATCCGCAGCTGCACATCCAGACCTGTTACAGCGATCGCTTCGTTGACCTCATTGCCGAGGGCTACGATTGCGCCATCCGGGTGGGCTATATGCAGGACTCCAATCTGATCGCCAGACGGATTGGCCCGGTCTACGCCAAGCTCGTCGCGAGTCCCGCATACATCAACGCGCACGGCGAACCCCACACGCCGGATGAACTGATTGCCCATCAGGCCCTCATGCAGGGCACCGAAGCTTGGCAATTCATGGATGGCGACAAAGTCATCACGGTTCGTCCGCAAGGCCGCTTCAAAGCCGACAACGGCATCGCCCTGGTCGCCGCCGCGACCGCAGGCCTGGGTGTCGCCTACCTGCCCGATTGCCTCACCCATGAATACGTGGCATCCGGCGCATTGGTGCCGATCATGACAAACCATCCTCCCCCTCCGGCCGGTGCCTACATCATCCGTCCGCCGGGTCCGCACCCTGCGCGCAAAATTCGTGTGCTCACTGAACTGCTGATCGAGTTCTTCGGCGAAACGCCACACCTGGCGGTGCAGCCGCTGTCACATCAGGATGATGCGCTGGTGTGAGGTTGGGCTAAACGAAAGAGACAGACATTCATCTTTATCCGCCGTTCGCGTCGGGCAGCGTCCGGTCAACGCGACTCGATAATTCCCAACCGAGCGTGCATCATCGCCACGATCCCGTCGTGGTATCGAAGCCATCAGTGCAGAACCTGCCCGTCCGCAAAACGAGCCATTTGAAACGGAAGTCATCTCATGTTCGAACGTAACAAACTCGTTCCGGAGTTAATGGTCACCAACCTGGATAGCAGCCTGGCTTTTTGGGTTTCTCGTCTGGGGTTCAAAGTCGCTTATCAACGCCCGGAAGATGGATTTGCATATCTTGATTTGAACGGTGCTCAAGTAATGCTTGAGCAGATTGATTCCGACGCGGGGCAATGGCTGATTGCGCCGTTGGCCAAGCCGTTTGGAAGAGGCATCAACTTACAGATTGATGTTGAGGCTGTCGCACCCATCATCCAAAAACTTGATGAGGCTGGATGTCCACTCTATCGAGAATGCAAAGACACTTGGTATCGGGCTGAAAATGTAGAAGTAGGCCAGCGCGAATTCATCGTCCAGGATCCCGACGGTTATCTCGTAAGGTTGGTAGAGCGGTTGGGGGAGAGACCGGCTTGCCCGTTCTGAAACCGAGCCAAGCAGTCCGTCAACTTCGGGCCGGTGCAGGCCTTCACGACAGGCAGCAATCGGCCAGAAGCGGGCATCGGCAAGCGACCGCTGTTGCCTAATAGCGGCCGTTGTGGAATGCCAGGAAACGACCGATAACTGCCTTCGATACGCGACTTTCGCCCGGCAGCGGCTCGATTGTAAGAATATGGCGGAGAGCTGCAAAACCGCCTACGCTTATAGAATGATTCCTCGAACACCTTGCCCATCTGGTGGTATAGAGCCGAGAGATCTGACTTCCTTTGACCGTCCACTTAACACCCACCCGGACCGACCCGCGCCTATCGCCAGCAACTGCCCCCTGAATCCGGTCCACACGACCAGCAGTACGGCGCAACGGGTAAAAGCCAGACCCAGTCCCCCCACCTGTCGTTCAAAAGCGACCGATGCCGCAGCACCTCTGGAAACGGGGGCGCTGTTCACGTTCTGCCATGAGGTCAATCCGTATGTATCGGCCGAGCACGATTCCTTACCAGCAGCATCTAGGGTTTAGCCGAACCTTCACTCAGGGGCATTTGAGCCTTGGATTATTCTTTCCCATGGAGGCGTTCGACGGGGACACTCCGAGCATGCTCAACCAGGTCACACTGGCTAAACAAGCCGAGGCGCTGGGCTTCTGCGCGCTCTGGTTTCGCGACGTGCCGCTTCGCGACCCTGGCTTCGGCGATGTCGGCCAAGTCTTCGACCCCTGGGTTTACCTGGGTTATATGGCCGCCCATACCTCGGAGATTGCACTTGGCACCGCCTCCATCGCCATCCCGCTGCACCATCCCCTGCACACGGCCAAGGCGTCAGCCAGCGTCGATCAGTTGAGCACTGGTCGCTTGATTCTGGGGGTTGCTTCGGGAGATCGGCCAGTGGAGTTTTCGGCGTTTGGCGTCGATCCCGAAAGGCGTGGAGAGATCTTTCGAGAACACTACGAAGTGATTCGCCGCGCCCACAGCACCAGTTTTGAGCCCATCCACTGGAGCACTGGCGAAATGCACGGCGCAGACCTGATTCCGAAACCCACCACCCAATTCATTCCAATGCTGGTGACCGGCAACAGTCGCCAGTCACTGGATTGGATCGCGCGTGAGAGCAACGGATGGATCAACTATCCACGCATACCGAATATGCAGCGGCTGGTCGTGGAAGATTGGCGGCTGGAGGTCACCAGGCAATGTGGCTCTGTGTACAAGCCCTTTACTCAGTCGCTGTACATCGATCTCGATGAGAATCCGTCCACGCCACCCACACGTATCCATTTGGGGTTCAAACTTGGACGTTACCATCTACGGTTTTTGCTGGAGTCGCTTGAGGAAATCGGCGTGGACCACGTCATTCTCAATCTCAAATATGGCAAGCGCCCTGCGGCGGAGGTTATTGAGGAATTGGGTACGCACATCGTTGCGCAGTTCGGAGTGCAGCCGCGTCCGGCAGCGCATTGAATATCGGTCACTGCTACGCCGACGGATGCTCACTTGACGAAGCCATCGTGAGCCTCCTCGAACTGAATGGAACTTCCTGCTGGATTTGCTTAACCGGGCAGCTTGGCCGCAAGGACGTCAACCTTCTCGATTGATGGCGGTTCGGCAAACAGCTCGGCAGCGTTTGCCATAAGCGCCGCCGCGACCTTGCCCGAAAGATGAGCCTGCCGGCCCGCTTCATCCGGGAATGCGTCAAAGATGCCAAAGGTGGACGGCCCCAAGCGGATTCCAAACCAGGCTGTAGTGGCTGGCTCCTCCTCCACTAAAGGAAGGCCGCTCAAGAGAAAGCGCTCCACCTCATTCTCTTTCCCAGGTTTTGCTTCCAGACGAACGAACAACGCTACTTTGACCATGACGTGGCTCCTGTTGTTACGGTGCGGCTGGTGCTATCTGGTCGCAATAGCTAAAAGGGGCATCCGGCAATTAACTATGGTCGACGACACCAGGATTACAAACCCAAAGAGACCAAGGGTAGCGTCGCATGTCGCTCGGACACTGAGAATGACGTAGTGGGCAACGTGCAAGCCGCAGACCAGCCGCTTGATCACTTTTCCCGAGCTGTGGCCTGATAATAAAGACTCAACGATATCTGAAATTCAGGAGAACATAACAGATCATGGTTACTGTCAGGCCGACCAATATGTACTCGACACGCGGTAGAAATATAACTAACCCACCTAAAGAAAGCACGATCAAGGTGTTTTGCAGTATGTATTTCCTTATTCGACTCACGGCTATGAAATAGCCATATTGCTTCCCCAGGAAAAACAATGCCATGCCGATGATCGACATGATCTGGAAATCGCGCATCGCAATGTCATTCAGGATCGCATGCCTGATCAAATTTGCCAGGAGTGCCAGCCCCATAAAAAGAAAAAGGTGCGAGTAGATCAAGGCGTGCCCACTCATACTGCTGTGATTTTTGCTCAGCAGGTAAAAGCTATCAAAATAGATCCACCAGATACTGCAAATCATGATGAATCCGGTGATGGCCGCCATCACATTGTAATAACCCCATTGAATGTTAGATAAGCCTCCGGAAAGGCTAATAATTGACTCCCCCAATAAGATTAGGGTGAGCAGGCCTATGCGCTCAACCAAGTGTTCTGTGTGTGCTGGCAACGGCTTTAGTTTAGTCCAGAAAAATACAGGAAACAGAATATCAAGAACAATCCCAATATAAGCAACAAGGTAACGCAAGGGCGGGTCAAAAATAACCGATGAGAGACTAATGACTGCGCTAATTAAAAGGGCGAAGCCGAGCCTAGAGGAGAGCTCGCCGCGAGAATCGAATTTACTTATGGACGAAATGTACATGATGCTGATGATGGCACGTATGCCAAAATAGCAGGCAATAATAAGCGGGTAGTTTACTTCCAGATCTTCCCCGATCCGTGCCGATAGCACAATGAGAAGGAGCATTATGAATAATGTTGCCAAACGGTGAGGATTGCTGTCTGTATCAAACCTGTTGGAGTAAATCGTGTGACTGGACCAGATCCACCACAACGGTACAAAAAGCAGCAAGAATGTCCATAATTGCTTATGTTCAAAGTGCCCGTCATGAACATGTCCGAGAGTGTGCGTAACCTGGCCTATCGTCACAACGAAAGTCAGGTCAAAAAACAACTCCAACCATGTGGCGTGTCGATTTTTTTCATAATACTTCAAAGATTTCATTAGCTGCCGGCTCCGTGTACACCTCTTTAAAGTAGAAGGAAGCTAACGCTGGTTTGCCCTCGGCTCTGGTGTGGGTGATGCCGGGCCGATGTCGCAATCTAGCGATTTCGTCCGCGCACTAACAGAAGCTCAATCATCTGACTCATCTCGTTGAACTCTGGGACCCCGTCATAGCGAAGCCCGTCAAAGTAAAACGCCGGAGTACCGTTCACGCCGCTGCGTACACCGCCATTGAAGTCGGATTGTATTTTGGGGATGTAAGTGTCCTCTCGCATGGCAACGTCGAGTTCCTCGCTGGAAAGGCCGTGTTTTAGAACAATGGCGCGATACAGCGGCAGGCCCAATCGATCCTGATTTTCGTACAATTCGTCGTGGGCCTCCCAGAAGAATCCTCGACTCCCGGCATACTCAGCGGTGACCGCTGCACCCAATGCATGGGGGTGAGCGGTGGTCAGAGGGAAGTTACGGAACACAAACAGCAAGTCATCGCGAAAATGCTGTTGCAGATTCTTGACCATCCAATAAGCTTCACCGCAATAGGGACATTCATAGTCGCCAAATTCGACCAAGGTGACCTTGGCATGCGCACTTCCCTGGCGATGGTCGTTGGCACTTACCGGGACTTTGAGAGTGGCCATGTAATCACCTGTTAATTTTTGGTTGGCGTGCTTTGTGGTGAATTCGCCAGAGCATCCAGCGCATCCAGAATGCCGTCCGCCCCAGGGTTGATTGCCATTGGTGAGATGTAGCTCCAGGCGACCACCCCCTCCTTGTCAATCACGAACAGTGCCCTCTTACAAACTCCGAGCTGGGACTCGTACGCTCCATACTGTCGTGCCACCGCCCCTTTGGGCTCGAAATCGGCCAGCAGGCTGAAGTGGAAATTTCGATCTTTGGCAAAGGCCTGATGACACCAGGCGCTGTCAACCGAGATACCCAATAGCACCGCACCGTATTCTCTGAAGGTGGGTAACAACTGGTTGTACAAGGTCAGTTGGTCACCACACACCGAAGTCCAGTCAGCGGGATAAAACGCCAATATCACGGGATTTCCCTTTAGCTCACGCAGCGACAACTGTTGATCAGGGGTTGCGTGAAGAGTGAAGTCGGGCGCGACAGTACCGGCCGGCAGCGGACCCTGAACCAGGTCGCCATTGGTTTTTTGTGCATCATCGAACTCTAAAATATTCATTGCTTGAACCTTGATAGATGGGTGGTTGGGACGTGCTCAGTGGGATGCGACGTGCCCGGCGGGATAACTCCATCCACCATCAAGGGGTTCAAAAAAAGACAACGCTGCCTCGATCTCAGCCTGAGCCTGAGTGATTTCGGCAGCGAAACGTTCACGTTCCGCATCAAGGAACACAAGAAGATCCGCCGTGTAATCGCGGAATTGGATTAGGCCAGGTTGGCAGGGGAATGGTCAGATTCGCTCTGGCTCACCAATGACTATAGTCGTTGATGACGCTTGCCGTAGTAGCTGAACGAATTTTCGGAACCCTCCAGTGCCAACAACACTCACGCGCTTATCTTGCTGCCATTTCAGGCGGCGTTTTAACACGATGATTTTGTCAGCTATTTCGCAACTTCAGACAAATCTACATCTGCTTTCTGGACGACAACTGCTGCCCGTTACGACAAGCAGAAATCGACCAGTGGCAGACAATGAACCGCCTTCAGGTCGACAGAATAAAGGTTGATATGAGAAATGCTCTGGGCAAACGAGTCGTTGTCATCAGTGCCGGCATCGTGGGCACTTCGCTGGCGTATCACCTAGCTGATAAAGGCGCGAATATCATCTTGGTTGAGGCTGAAGGTAATCAAAGATGCGGCTCGTGCAGCGATGGTGCTGTACCTAACGAATAGTCGAGATCGGTCTTCGGGAAGCTGAGCGGTAGCCTTTGCGAATATTGTCACTGACCGCTTTTGGCCGGAAGCAGACGATCGGCGCGCTGCATGTGTGAGGAACATTTCTTTAAGGGAAAACCCTCATTGTTGGGCCTACGTCACGCTACTAGCATGAACCTCGGCAATCGGCCCATTCGTAGGAGAAAACCCATGACTACCTTGCAGAGTGACGACAAGCGCCCCACTCCGGATCAGGCGGAGGACAATGCCTTTTTCCCCTCCCCACACTCGCTTAGCCAATTTACCTCGCCAAAATCTGATCTGAGTGATGCGGATTACGCTAATCCCTACCGAGGTGGCCGCTGGAAGATTTTGCTGATTGGCGCCGATGAGCGCTACTTACTGACCGACAACGGAACAATGTTTTCCACCGGTAATCACCCAGTCGAGACGTTGTTGCCCATGTATCACCTCGACAAAGCCGGTTTCGCGTTCGACGTTGCGACCCTGTCAGGCAATCCAGTGAAATTCGAGTTCTGGGCCATGCCTAGCGAAGATACCGAGGTAAAGGATTTCTACGCCAAATACCGTGAGCAGTTCAAAAAACCTTTGAAGCTGTGCGAAGTGGTTGAGAAGGCGCTGGGGCAGGATTCGGATTACATCGGCGTTTTCATACCTGGCGGGCACGGCGCGCTGATTGGATTGCCGGAGAGTGCCGACGTGAAAGCGGCTTTGCATTGGGCAATGACCAACGACAAATTTGTGATTTCCTTATGTCACGGCCCAGCAGCAATGCTCGCGGCGGGCATTGGTGAGTCAAGGAATTCCTACATATTCAACGGCTACAAGATCTGCGCATTTCCAGACAGTCTCGACGCAAAGACGCCCGACATAGGGTATATGCCTGGGCATCTGACGTGGAAATTTGGTGAGCAGTTGAAATCCTTGGGAGTTGAGATCATCAATCAGGATATTTCAGGTGCGACGCTCCAAGACCGCAAGTTGCTGACCGGCGACAGCCCATTGGCAGGCAACAATCTGGGCAAGTTGGCAGCTGAAGCATTGTTGAAAGAGGTTGCATCGGAGTGAGCGACGGGCCGGCCGAAACAGCGATGCGCGCTGCTCTGGAGATAGAGACGGCGCGCACGCTTGAATCAATCAAGAAATCCGTCAGGGGTTTCGCCACACCCTACGGTTATGATCGATTCGTGCTGTTTTCTGCATCGACGGCAAGTGAGGAAGTGGTTGAGCATATCTACTGGGTCGAAGGCGATTGGTTCGATAACGGTCAAGCGGTGGATGCCGAGACTTACGTTCGACATTGTCCGGTGACTCGTCACCTTTTGAATGCTCGGCAATCCTTCTTCTGGCAGAAAGAGCAGGTCAAGGGAGAAGAGCGTTACCGGATGATTCGTTCTCCAGGTGGACCAGGAATTCAGGGGTTGCAGGTGCCAGTTTTTGGTCCACAGGGGCTTGAGGGCGCAATGAGCTTGGGGGGGGAGCCGGTGGATGGGAGCGCGCGGGTGCGCTTGGGACTCAGCTTGGTTGCGACGGCCGCTTTTTTCGCGGCTCGGCGGTTGCTTGAGGCGCCATTGGACGAAGCGTTAAGAACCCTTTCCCCGCGAGAGCGCGAGGTCATGGAATGGACGGCTGCCGGAAGACGGCAAGCGGATATTGCAGCGACTCTCGGTTTGTCGGAGCGTACAGTTGAAAATCACCTGCGCTCAGCACGCCGACGTCTGGGCGTGACAACGACAGCACAAGCCATCAGGATGGCCATTCGTAACGGCGAGATCGATGGGTAAGGACGCGGCAAGATCGAGTGCTAGACGGTTTGGACTTCCGAGTAATTTCCTCATCAACTGATCTGAGTGTCCACTGTTGGCCGCAAGCCGCCACTCCCGACCGCCTGCTTTTGGCCGATAGCTGCCAGCCAACGTCAACTATTTCCAACTCAGCGCAGGCATTACACGGGATGGCGTTGGATTTTCTTCAGACGTCATTCAAGCCGTTCTTTCGGCATCCTCACGCCCGGTGTTCAAAATACCTCTTGGCACGCTCTTCAATTTTGATGAGCGATGGAATTCACCAGTACTGAATTCCATCCGGTCATCGCGGCCCCTGCACCCGATTCATGTGGTGTGCTGAACCAGTGATCACAAATACCAGCGATACTCCCGCGCACTGATCTCTTGCATGAACGCCAGGTGATCCTGACGTTTGTTCTCGCAATACACGTCGACAAACTCGGCGCCCAGTCCTGCACGCAGTTGCGGCTGATGCTGCAGCGCGAGCACGGCGTTGAGGATTTCCGTCGGGAAATCGATGCCGCTGTTGCGGTCATCGTTGAGGGGCGGGATCGGCTCCTTGCCGGTTTCCAGACCATGTTCCAGGCCCACCAGAATCGCCGCCAGCACCAGATACGGGTTGGCGTCGGCGCCGGCCAGTCGGTATTCGATGCGCAGGTTTTTCGTGTCGGATTCAGGAATGCGCAGGCAGGCGTCACGATCCTCGTAACCCCAGCTCGCCTTGGTCGCGGTGTTTACCGTGCCGCTCAGGCGGCGCATGGCGTTCTGGTTCGGGGCGAAGATCGGCATGCTGTGCGGCAGCAGATCCAGGCAGCCGGCCACCGCGTGGCGCAGTGCTTGCTGGTGATTGGCGGCCAGCAGGTTGTTGCCAGCCGCGTCATACAGGCTGACATGCACGTGCATGCCGCTGCCTGGATGTTCCACGTAGGGTTTGGCCATGAAACTGGCGCGATAGCCGTGCTTGAGCGCGACTCCACGGGTGCTGCGACAGAACAGCGCCGCCCAGTCCGCAGCACGCAAGCCGTCGTCCAGATGGCCGAAATTGATTTCGAACTGCCCCGGTCCCAGTTCGGCGGTGATCACCGTGGCGTCGATGCCCTGAGCTCGCGTTGCTTCCACCATTTCGTCGAGCACTGGGGCGAAGCGCGACAGACGCTCGATGTGCATGTTCGGCTGATCATCGGCGTCGTCGGTCAGCTCGTCGCGAGGGAATTGTGGCAGGCCGTCGCGCAGTTTTTTGTCGAACAGATAGAACTCCAGTTCGAAGGCCACCACCGGGTGAATGCCTTTGCCCGCCAATCGATCCAGTACCTTCGCCAGCACTTCGCGGGGTTCGAACTCGATCGGTTTGGCGGTGCCGTCGGAGGTAATCAGCATCTGCCCCAGCGGTTGTGCTTCCCAAGTCACGGGCTTGAGTGTGCCGGGCACCAAGCGGCGCACGGCGTCCGGGTCGCCGTCGTTGAAGCAGTAATCGCCAATCTTGAACAGTCCGCCCTGCACGCCGAGCAGCACGCAGTTCTGCGGCAGTTTCAGTGCGCTGCCCGCCGCGACTTTTTCGAGCATGTCCACCGGATAGCGCTTGCCGTAGAAGTGCCCCGGAATGTCCAGGGAAATCAGGTCGACATAACGCACCTCGGGGTAGCGTTGGCGAAACGCGCGCACTTCGGCGAGCAGGTCAGAGCAGACAGCGTCCATCGTGTTCATCCTTTGTTGTTATCAGGTGTAGACCCAGAGCACACGGGTGAGCTGCCCGGTGAGGTTGCCGTAGCGACAATGGGTGTGACTGTCGAATTGAAAACTGTCGCCGGCCCTCAAGGTGACCGGCTCGTCGTCGTTGCCCAGCCACAAGGTCAGTTCGCCTTCGAGCACATAACCGCCCTGCTCCGAGCTGTCGCTCATGTGGCGGTCGCCGCTGCTCGCGCCCGGCTCCAGATGACTTTCGAGCATCGAGAACGAGGCGCGCATTTGTGGCGACACCAGAATGTCGGTGATGCCGTTGGCGTAATACAGCGTGCGGCGCTCGTCCGGGCGGGTTACCCACGGCAACTCCTTGGGCTTGGGCAGACTGTAGAAATAAGTGGTCGGCACGCCGAGGGTTTCGCTGATTGCGGTGAGGTCGGCCACAGTCGGGCGCGACAGCCCCCGTTCGACTTGCGAGAGAAACCCCACCGAACGGCCGATTTTGTCGGCCAGATCCTTGAGGGTGTATTTCTTGTGCTTGCGCAGGTCGTGGATCAGGATCGCCAGCGCGGCGATTTCTTCTTGCTTGTTCATGATCAAAATCTCATCAAATGCTGTCGCGCAGCCGATACCAGGCCTTGCCGATGGCCTCCAGCGGTGCGGCGAAGTGCTTGCCGCCGGGGAAACGGCCATTGCTCAGGCCCTGGTACAACGCCAACTCATCGTCCTTGCCGAGAATCGCATCGGACACCGCACGGGCGGCGGCCAGCGTCGGCAACACGCCGTGCCCCGAATAACCCTGAAGCCAATAACGATTGCCCTCGCCGCCGACATCCGGCGTACGGTTCATGGTCAGATCGATATGCCCGCCCCAAGCGAATTCCACCTCTACACCTTTAAGCTGCGGAAACACGCGTTCGAGAAACGGCCGAGTCGCCGCCGCAATGTCCTTGGGCATGCCGCCCAGATAGGTGCAGCCACCGCCGAACAACAAGCGGTTGTCCGGCGTGCGACGGAAGTAATCGAGAACAAACTGGTTGTCGGTCACGCAGACGTTACTCGGCAGCAGCGCGGTGGCTTGCTCCGGTGTCAGCGGCGCGGTGGCGACTTGATAAGTGCCGACCGGCAGGATGCAGCTGGAGAGTTGCGGGTCGAGCTCATCGAGATAGGCGTTGCAGGCCAACACCAGCACGTCGGCCTTCACCGCACCGCGCTCGGTATTGACCCGGAAACCGCTGCCCTCCTGCTGATAACTCAACGCTTTGCTTTGCTCATGAATACGCCCGCCGGCACGCTCGATGGCGGCAGCCAGGCCGAGGGCGAGTTTCAGCGGATTGAGGTGCGCGCCTTCGGCGTCAAAGAGGCCGGCCTGATAACGCTCGCTGGCGACCCATTGCGGCAAATCTTCGCGAGGGATGAACTGCAGACCGTCGTGGCCCCACTTGTGACTGGCTTCGTGTTGCCACTCAGTCAGCAGGCTGACCCGGCGCGGCATCACCGACGTCCACAAATGGCCGGGGCGATAGTCGCAATCGAAACCATGCCGCCCGGGCAACTCACGCAGCTCCTGCGCGGCCCAGCGCATGCCGTCCCACAGACGCCGGGCGCGCTCATGACCGAGCGCAGCTTCCAGCGGCGGCATGTCGCACGACCAGCCCAGAATCGCCTGCCCGCCATTACGCCCCGAGGCGGCCCACGCCACGCGGCTGGCCTCCAGAACGGTGACGCGCTTGCCGGCCAAGGCCAGACGCAACGCGGTGTGCAGCCCACTGAAACCGGCACCGATGATCACCACGTCGGTGTCGTGCGCACCTTCCAGTGCCGGTCGTGTGCTGAGAATATCGGCGCAACTGTGAGCATAATAACTGGCGACATGCTGTTGGGATTGCTGAAACATTCGGCGCCTCATGAAATTTATTTCTTATAATTTCATGAAAATCTACAGAACAAATTTCATATCGGCAACCGACAACTGAATCACCCACACAGATCAATGCTCCAGCGCATAACGCCGGCAATGCTCCAGATAACCTTTCTCATGTTTGCCAACCAACTGCACAACACTGGTCCACAGCCACGACGGTGCATCCAGCGTCTTCGAGCGGCACGCTTGCAGTTCACGCATCCATGACGCCCGGGTGCTCATGTCCATCTGCCGGGCATGGGCCAGCCCCACGACCCGGGCCAGATAGCCGGCGGCGAGCTTCGCGTCGGTCTGGCTCAACTGATCCAGTTCCAGTTTCATGTCTTGAGGCAGCAGTTCGCGGATGAAGAAGCCATGGTCGAGCACGCGGGTGGCGATCATCCGATTGCCCAGGCCCGGGGAGAGAAACCGCGCACCTTCGACCACGCGTTTGCCGTTGTCGCGCGGCATCGCGGCTCGCGCCACCCGAGGTGCGGCGGCGGCAATCGCTTCCTTGATATCCAGCAGGCAATATTCCTGATCGTCGCCCTCGCCCACCCCCAGCAACACCGCATAACGCTTGAGCCCCAGCGAACTGCAGCCTTTGACCCAATAGGCCGAGTCGAGCATTTTCACCCGGTCGTCCTTGTTGCGGCCCTTCAATGAGGTCACCAGCGTGTGCAGGTCTGGCGTGGCGCAAAGGGTCTTCAGCGCACTGCGTTCTTCCCGTGACAGCGACCAGAAATGCTTGCCCAGCGGAATGGTCGGTTTGGTGCTTTCAATGCGTTCCTGCGCCAGATGCTTCCAGGTGCGCTGCACCGCGCTGCGCATTCCGGCCTTCACTTGCGCAGGTCTTGGCGGCTCCTTGTCGACATCGTCTTCGAACGCCTGCTCATAGCCGCGCATCATTTCTTCGAGCATCCGTGCGGTGGCCACACCCGGTAGATCCGAGCCACGGGCGGCGGTGGCCAGAGACAGCGCCAGACGCACCAGATCATGCGCGGGGTTGCCGATAACGGTTTGGTCGAGGTCGCGGATGTGAATGTCGATGCGCCCCTTCAGATCGCCGGTCGGCCCGAGATTGCCGGCGTGACAATCGCCGCAGATCCACACCGCCGGCCCCTTCGGTAAGTTGCGGCCCGGTTGGCTGTGCAGCCACTCATAAAACTGCACCGTACTGCCACGGACATAGGCGTGGGCGGAGCGAGCCATTTTCAGATTGCGCAGTTGCGACAGCGGTTCAAGACGTGCGGAGGGCCGTGGGGTTTTCATGGACGCTTCTTGCAGAGAATGTGTCCTGTTGACCGCCCGTCACGAGCAAATGTTTCAAAGTATTACAAAGGCAACTCAACCCGCGCCAGCAAACCACCGCTGCTGCGATTGCTCAAACTCAGTTCGCCGCCCTGCTCGCGCACAATCGCCCGCGCCGCCGACAGCCCGAGCCCGACCCCACCGGTTTCCCGGTTGCGCGAGGTTTCCAGGCGGAAAAACGGGTCGAACACCCGCTGCAACGACGCTTCGGGAATCCCCGGCCCGTTGTCACTGACGTCGATGCACACGCTGTAACCGTCGCTGCTCAGAGCGATAGCCGGCTGCTGCGCGTACTTTTCGGCGTTTTCCAGCAGATTGACGATCACCCGTTTGATCCCCAGCGGCCGGCCCTCGTAGACCAGATGCGCCGGGCCGGTGAAATCGATGGCAATGTTCTGGTCGCGGTAGTCGTCGATGATCGTCTGCAACAGTTCCGACAGGTCGAACGCGGTGCTTTGCTCCGGCTGAGTGTCTTCCCGAAAGAACGCCAGTGCCGCGTTGATCATCGACTGCATTTCTTCGATGTCGCGGATCAGTTTGCCCTGATGATCAAAGTCCTCCATGAACTCGCTGCGCAGGCGCATACGGGTCAGCGGTGCGCGCAAGTCATGGGAAATCGACGCGAGCATGTGCGTGCGTTCGCTGATGTAGTGCTGAATCTGCGCCTGCATGGTGTTGAAGGCGATGATCGCCTGGCGGATCTCGTCGGGGCCTTCGACTTTGATCGGCGGCGCACGCAGATCTCCGCCAAAACGCCGGGCGGCGCTGGCAAAGCGTTGCAGCGGTTTGGCCAGTTGCTGCGTGGCCAGCCAGGCCACCAGCACGGTGGCGATCAGGCCGAGGGCGATGATGATTGCGATGCGCGTGCCGATGTCCAGGCCCCAGGAGCGTTCGGGCGAAGAGAACAACAGCCAACTGGCATCCGGCAGTTGAATCAGCGCCGCATAGCGCGCCAGCGGACTGCCGCTCGGCCAGTCAGCGGGATTGAACACCCGAATGTCTCGCTCATCGCCCAACAACTGATGCAACCCCGACGTCTTGTTGGCGATGAGCTGCGTGCCACCTGCTGGCAATCCAAGTTCGTCGCGGTGCGCACTCCAGGTCACCTCCTGCGTCGGGCCGGTTGCCGCGTGCGCCAGTTTCGGGCGTAAAGGCGCCGGTGCAGCCTCGATCACTTTGACGGTCGCGGCAATCTGCTCCAGCAACCCGGTACGTTCAATCGGTGGCCGCGCCCAGGTCCCGGCAACCTCGACGAACAGGAAATTGAGTGCCAACGACGCGAGCATGGCCGCGACGATGGTCAGCGCGATCCGCCGACTCAGCGGATCACGGCGCAGGAATCGACGGATCATGAACGCGTGACCTTGGCGGTGAACATATAACCGCCGTTACGCACGGTGCGGATCAGGTCCGGGCGTTTGCTGTCCGGCTCGATCTTGCGCCGCAGGCGGCTGACCTGCACGTCGATACTGCGATCAAAGGCGTCGTGGCCCTGACCACGAGACAGGTCGATCAATTGTTCGCGGGTAAGAATGCGCTGCGGGTGTTCGAGAAACACCACCAGCAGATCGAACTCGCCGCCGGACAGCGGAATCATCACGTTTTCCGGGGAGCGCAACTCGCGACAGGTGATGTCCAGATGCCAACCGGCGAAGGCGATCACCGGCCGTGACGGCTCGCTCGCGGGGCTGACCTGCTCACCGGCGCGGCGCTGCACGGCGCGCAGGCGCGCCAGCAATTCACGCGGGGCGAACGGTTTGGTGACGTAGTCATCGGCGCCCAGTTCGAGGCCAACGATCCGGTCGCTCAATTCGCCCATGGCGGTCAGCATGATGATCGGAATGCCCATCTGCGCGCGCACTTTCTGGCACAGGCTCAGGCCACCTTCGCCGGGCAGCATCAGGTCGAGAATGATCGTGTCTGGGCGCTGCTGGGCAATTGCCGCCCACATCGCTGCGCCGTCGGCGGCGACATCGACCTCGTAGGCATGCTGGACGAAGAACTTCTTCAGCAGGGCGAGAATTTCCACGTCATCGTCGACGATCAGCAGTCTGCTCACGGGCACAGGATCCTCAGGCCAAAAAAGAACGCATCTAAAACTATTCTGGCGGGCGGGTCATATATTTCAATCGAGCAACATTCCGTCGCCCCGGACATCAATCGGACATTCTGCGGCAAAACCCCTCAGGCACCCTGCACGCCATCGACAACCGGGGGGCTTTCAATGAGCGCATTGCACAACCGTTATACCGCCGAGGGCCACGACGCCCGCTATCCGTTGATTCTCAGCCAGCGCACCAGCGCGCCCGAGCAGGATACGCCGCTGTTGTTCCAGGAGTTCTGCCTGGGCCTGTCAGATGATCAAAGCCGCATCGTCCTGCGCCGCTATTTCGAGCAGTACGGCCCCAGCGATTCGCAATGGGTCGAGTACGTGCATTCGATTCCGACCGCCGACCTGATCCAATGGATCATGAGCCACGGCCGGCTGCACATCGAATGCTCGGACAACACCCCGCCGCTCTCCTCCCCAATCACGGCCCGCGCTTGAACGACGCGGGGTAAAAGCGCAAAACAAGGATTCGCATGATCAGAAGCCATTGCTTGATGTCGGTGCTGTGTACGGCGTCCCTCAGCCTGTCGGCCTGCAGCAGCAAAACCGTCGAACCGCAGAAGTACACCGGATTCCTCCACGATTACAGCGTGCTCAGCGAGCGCCAGTCGCCATCGGGGCAGACGGTGCTGGGTTGGGTCAGCCCGGCGCTGGCGCGGGGCCGTTACACCCAGGCCTATCTGGCGCCCAGCCAGTTCTACCCCGGCGCCGTGCCGACCGAGCGGATCCCGCTGAGTACGCTGTCCGGCGTCACCGACTACTACGACGCCGCGCTCAGGCTGGAACTGGGCAAGGTCATGCGCCTGGTGTCGCAACCCGGCCCGAACACCCTGACGGTCAGGCCGGCGATCACCCGCGTCGCCGCCAGCACCCAGGGCCTGCGTTTTTATGAATGGCTCCCGGTGACCTTGATTGCCGCCGGCGTGAGCACCGCAACCGGCATCCGCGATCAGGACAGCGAAATCACCACCGAAGTCTCGTTCGAGGACGGCACAACCGGCGAAGTGGTCGCCGAAGTCGTGCGCAAGGGCATCGGACTACCGCTGGAAAACGACAAACAGGTGCTGACTGCCGATGACGTCAAAGCGGTGCTGGACGGTTGGGCCAGTGATCTTGGGAAGTCCTACGTGGCGACCCGTCGTTAGCCGAGCGACTTTTTCAGCTAGCCTTGCTCACTGAATGTGCTGACCTATTCGCGAGCAAGCCCGCTCTCACAGGGGAACTGCATTCCAATGTGGGAGCGAGCCTGCTCGCGAAAGCGGTGTGTCAGGCAACTAGTCACTAGAGACTTTCAGCGATCGAAAACACCGTAGACAAGGTCTTGAGCAATCTGCCGGGTTACCAGTTGTTCAAGGACACCACCACACGCTTTGCCGGGATGGAAAACCCCGACGGCTCGAAGGTCGGCCTGATTGCCGAGGAACAAGGCTGGCGCCTGTGTCTGGTGGTGGAAAGTCTCGATGACTGGATGACAGTGTACATGCCGGATGGCGGAACGGCCGGTGGCACGGCGGGCGAAGTGCGCTTGCTGCAGGCCCGCGAGGTGATCATTACCGAGCTGTCGTGGCTGACCATGGCCGCCGGGTTGCGCCGTGGCGGACGCGGGATGCTGGAGCAGATGCAGCCGTGGTTGCCGAAAACCTGAAAACCACTACTCGCTGCTCAAAATGCCATGGCAGATCAAACCCAGCACACCGCGCATGTGTTCGGCATGTGCTGCCCGGTCCGGCTCAGGCTCGGTCGCCAGACGGATAAACGCCATGTTCGCGTACTGGTTGAACAGCGTCGCCGCCACATCGAGATCGACTGACGCCCGCACCTTGCCCTGCGCTTGAAAATGCCCGAGCAGCGCCTTGGTCTCTTCGATCACCGCCGCATTCCACGGACTCAACGCCTGAGCCAGTTCGCCCGTGAGCAGAAACGGCGCCAGTTCACGCCACAACGAGGCCGGCATCGCTTGCAGTTGATAGTCGGTCATCAAGCCTTCGAACTCGCACAGCGCCTCCAGCGGATCACTGTCGTCGTCCAGATTGGCCCGCGCATCGCGCATCGCCTGCTCGTCCGGCTGCTTGAGCAAGGCCAGCAGAATCTCCTGTTTGCCACCGAAATAATTGACCACCGTCGGCGCGGAAACCCCGGCCTGGACCGCGATCTGGTCCAGCGTGGTGGCCGCAAAACCGTTGGTCTTGAACAACTCCAGCGCTGCCTGCGCGATGACTTCCCTGCGCTGTTCCTTTTGCCGTTCTCTGAGCCCGCTCATGGTGCTGATGTCCTGTCTTGCTGATCGGCGTCAGCCTACGGACTTATTTTTTCACCGACAAATATTTTCTTTACAAAAATTTTTTTAAGTGACAAATATTAGCCGTGCACCGCTGGAATGAACGCGCACCCACTTGCCCCGTTTCTCTGGAGAACCGCCATGTCCGCCGAATTCGATCCGACCCGCAGCACCCGCGATTATCAGGCCGCCGACGCCGCCCACCACATTCACGCGTTCGTCGATCAGAAAGCCCTCAATGAGGAAGGCCCGCGGGTGATGGTCAGCGGTGATCGCCTGGCGCTGTGGGACAACGACGGCAATCGCTACCTGGACGGCATGTCCGGCCTGTGGTGCACCAACCTCGGTTACGGGCGCAAGGACCTGGCCGCTGCCGCGACCGCGCAGCTGCAACAACTGCCCTACTACAACATGTTCTTCCACACCACTCACCCGCAGGTGATCGAGCTCTCCGAGCTGTTGTTCAGCCTGCTGCCCCAGCACTACAGCCACGCGATCTACACCAACTCCGGCTCGGAAGCCAACGAGGTGCTGATCCGCACCGTGCGCAAGTTCTGGCAGGTGATGGGCAAACCCGAGAAGAAAATCATGATCGGCCGCTGGAACGGTTACCACGGCTCGACCCTGGCTGCGACGGCGCTGGGCGGCATGAAATTCATGCACGAAATGGGCGGCACCATCCCTGACGTGGCGCACATCGACGAGCCGTACTGGTTCGCCCACGAAGGTGATCTCAGTCCGGAAGAATTCGGCCTGCAGGCGGCGCGGCAACTGGAAGACAAGATCCTCGAACTGGGCGCCGACAAGGTCGCCGCGTTCGTCGCCGAACCGTTTCAGGGTGCCGGCGGCATGATCATTCCGCCCGCCACCTATTGGCCGGAAATCCAGCGCATCTGCCGCAAATATGATGTGCTGCTGTGCGCCGACGAAGTCATCGGCGGTTTCGGTCGCACCGGCGAATGGTTCGCGCACCAGGCCTTCGGTTTTGAACCGGACACCCTGTCGATCGCCAAAGGCCTGACCTCCGGCTACATCCCCATGGGTGGGTTGATCCTGTCGCGACGCATGGCCGAGGCGCTGGTGGAAAAAGGCGGCGTGTTCGCTCACGGCCTGACCTACTCCGGCCACCCGGTGGCGGCTGCGGTGGCGATCGCCAACCTCAAGGCCTTGCGTGATGAAGGCGTCGTCACTCAGGTGAAAAACGACACCGGCCCGTACCTGCAGAACTGCCTGCACGAAGTGTTCGGCAACCACCCGCTGGTGGGTGAGGTTCAGGGCGTCGGACTGGTGGCGGCATTGCAGTTCGCCGAAGACAAAGCCACCCGCAAGCGTTTCGCCAACGAGAACGATATCGCCTGGCGCTGCCGCACCATTGGTTTTGAGGAAGGCCTGATCATTCGATCGACGCTGGGCCGGATGATCATGGCCCCCGCATTGATCGCCACGCGCGCGGAGCTGGATGAATTGGTCGACAAAACACGAATCGCCGTGGATCGCACGGCTCGCGAATACGGCGTACTGTAACGCATACCCCTTGTAGGAGTGAGCCTGCTCGCGATAGCGGTGTGTCATTAACATCGATCTAAACTGATCGACCGCTATCGCGAGCAGGCTCACTCCTACAAGGGAATCAGGTATGCCTTGAACTCAGCACATCGGCTCAATCCGGCACGGATGATCGTGCCCATCATCAGAGACCTTCCCTGATTGTCGGTCCCTCACGATGGCTCCCTCAACACCACGCTTTGCGTTGTTGGCACTGCTTTGCGCAGCGAGCGACAGTGCTTTGGCCAATGACTTCTTCGACGATGCCAAAACCGAAGTGCTCAGCCGCAACTTCTTCCTGAGCAACGACTACCGCTCGCCCTCTTCCTCCGGCAAAAACTATAAACAGGAATGGGCCCAGGGTTTTATCGGCACGTTCACCTCTGGCTATACACCGGGCACTGTCGGACTCGGCATCGATGCCCACGCCTTTCTCGGCCTGAAACTCGATGGCGGCAAAGGACATTCCGGCACGGGTCTGTTGCCGGTCGACAGCAATGGTCGCAGTGAACCGAACTACTCCAGCGCTGGCGGCGCGTTCAAACTGAAAGTTTCGCGCACCACCCTCGCGTTCGGCGAGATGACCGTGGAAACGCCGGTGTTCGACACCTCGGACAAACGCCTGCAACCGGAATACGCCACAGGTTTGCTAGTGAACAGTCGTGAAATCGACAACGTTAACTTCACGGCCGGACACTTCACCGCATTCAAGAATCAGGACAGCTCCTCAGGGCGCGGCGACTTTTATGGTTACGGCGCCAACACCGAAGCCGGCGGAATCAGTTTTCTAGGCGTGGACCTGTTCGGCGACAGTCCGGTCGGTGGATCGCTTTACGCCTCGGACCTGAGCGACACCTGGCATCAGTACTACGCCAATCTGCACTTCAAACAGTCCGGCCTGTTGCTCGATGCCAACCTCTACCACACCCGCGATACCGGTCGGGCGCTGGCCGGCGCCATCGACAACACCGCGTTCAGCTTGTCCGGCAAGTACAGTTTCGGCCCGCACGCGGTCATGCTCGGCTGGCAACGCATCAATGGCGACACGCCGTTCGATTTCGTGGGCGGCGACTCGATCTACCTCGCCAACTCGATCAAATACGCCGACTTCAACGGCGCCGGCGAACGCTCCTGGCAAGCACGCTACGACCTCGACCTTGGCGCTTTCGGCATCCCTGGCCTGACCTTCATGACCCGCTACGTCTCCGGCGACCACATCGACGGCACTCACGCGCCCAAGGGCGGCGCGTACAACCCGTTCGATGCCGAGACTGGCGACTATCAGCCGCAGCAAGGCGCTGGCGGCAAGCATTGGGAACGGGATATCGATCTGAAATACATCGTGCAATCGGGCACGGCGAAGGACCTGTCGGTGCAGCTGTCGCATGTCTCGCACCGGGCCAACGAGGCACAGGCCGGGGATGATATCGACCGGATTTATTTAGTGATTCAGTACCCGTTGGGGTTCTGATGGCTGGTGGTTAAACCCAGCCTCTGGCCCGATGTCGCCCTACGAATCCATCGACTGGAAAACCAATCCCCTGTGGGAGCGAGCCTGCTCACGAAAGCGGCGGATCAGTCGACATAGACGTTGAATGACTTACCGCATTCGCGAGCAAGCCCGCTCCCACAGGGGGGATTGGGTGAGGTTTGGAATATTGCGTAATTGGCGGAAGGCAGCCGGAGTCGAACCTGCCCGGGAACGGATGCCGTCCCCAACCGGGTTTGAAGCCCGGCCGCGCCACCGGGCGCGATTGCCTTCCTTTGAACTCAGGGTGCGTCGGCACTGGCCAGCGCGTTGTCGTGGCGGATCACCCGGGATTCGCCGATGCGCCGGGTCAGGCCGAGGCGATCGAAGTATTCCAGGTAGTGAATACAGCGTTTGCGTCCCAAGCCTAGCGCATCACGGAAGGTTGTCACCTGGATCGACGGATTTTCCTGTTCCAGTTGCAACAGAATGTCGGCCATGCGCCGCAGTTGCCCGTCAGACAGAAACAGGTCGCGCACCACTTGGTGCATCAGCCCCAGGCGCGCCAGTTTGCGCAGCAGCAGGCGCACCACGGCATCTTCCGTACCGAGTACTGTGGCGACATCACGTACCCACGGCGGATCAAACCCGGCCTGCTCGAACAGCGGCTGCATGCGCTGCCACAGGGTTTCGTCTTCAGCACTCAAACGCACCTGATGATCCGGCAGATGCAACCACGGCCCGCTGGCGTTGATCGATCCGGCGGCGCGCAGTTCTTCCAGCAGGCTGACAAAGGTCGAGCGCTCCAGCGCCAGACCACTGAAGCGTCGCAGGCGGTCGCGATCCGGTCCCATCTGGTCCGGTTCCAGCTCGTGCAATTTCGCCAGTTGCTCCAGCAGGGTGAACTTCAACTGCCCCCAGCGCTGCACGTTGAACAGCACCGATCCCTGGCGGGTGTCGATCAGGCGCACATTGGCTGGTAGCGCCCAGTCTTCACGCTGACGATTGAATTGACGTTCCAGCCGTTGCGGATCGAGGCCGCCAGCGCTGTGGTCAAGCAGCAGTGGTAACGCTTGTTCAAGACTGTCGCTGCCGGCCAGGGCCTGCAGTTGCGCCAGCCGCTCCGGGCTGCGGCGTTGACGGGCCGGGGCGAACGGGTCAAGCACCTGGCCACCGCCAAGGGTGCGTTGCGCGCTCTGGTCACGCAGGATCAGGCGATCGCCCTTCACCGCGTGCACCGGGGCGTTGATCAGCAGTTGCGCGAACATGCGTTCGCCTGCACGCAAACGCTGGCCTTCGAGCAACGCCACGCGGGCGATGACGTCTTGCGTACCGAGGTGCACATGCACCGGGTGAAAGTGCTCGAAGGTGCGCTCACCGGGCAGCAGTTGAAATTCGATATCGACCCGTTGCGTCGGTGCGTGCAGCCATTCGGCCAACAGCCATTGGCCGCGATGGATCTGCTCCAGGGTCAATCGATCGCCACTGATGTTCAGCGCCACCCGTTGCCCGGCGAAGGCCTGCTCGGCGGCCTGGTTTTGCGCGTGCAGTCCTCGCACCCGCACCGATTTCCCGGACGGCCCGAGGGCCAGTTTGTCCCCGACTGACACCGTTCCCGACAACGCCGTGCCAGTGACCACAATCCCGGCGCCCGCCACGCTGAAGGCGCGGTCGATGGCCAGGCGAAAACCACCTTCGCGGCTGCGCTCATGCACTTCGCCTTGGATCTGCAGCAAGCTCTGGCGCAGTTCATCGACGCCCTGCCCGGTCACGCTCGACACCGCCAGCGTCGGCGCATCGGCAAACGGCCCGGCCTCCAGCAAATCCAGAACCTGGCGCTGCACCTCTTCCACCCTGCCTGCTTCAACCCGATCGCATTTGGTGATCGCCACCAGCGCCCGCGGAATGCCCAGCAATTGGACAATCGCCAGATGCTCGCGGGTCTGCGGCATCACCCCGTCATCCGCCGCCACCACCAGCAACACCAGATCGATGCCCTGCGCGCCGGCGAGCATGTTGTGGGTGAATTTCTCGTGGCCCGGCACATCGATGAACCCGGTCAGCCCGGCACTGGGTTCCAGCTCCGCGTAGAGATAACCGAGGTCGATGGTCATCCCACGCTCGCGTTCCTGCGGGCGGCGGTCGCCGGTTTGCCCGGTCAGCGCTTGCAGCAGCGAGGTCTTGCCGTGGTCGATGTGCCCGGCGGTGCCGACGATCACGACTCGACCTGCAACTGCGGCAACTGCGCCAGCCACGTCGGCTCGTCGTCGAGTTGGCGTAGATCGAGCCACAGCGCGTCGTCGTCAATTCGACCCAGCACCGGAATCGGCAAATTGCGCAACGCAGCTTCCAGATTCAGCAGACAACGCCCGCGCAAACGCTTGGACACTTGCGGGCGTAAGCACAGCGCCGCACTCGGCAACCGCGCCACCGGTTGACTGCCGCTGCCGATCATGCCCAAGGCCTGCACGGCGCTGACCTGCCACGGTTCGCCCAAGACTTCAGCCATCGCCGGTTGCAAACGGCAAGCCTGGGCGAGGATCTCGGCTTGCGGGCGAGTCAACAGCCGCAAACTCGGCAGACGTTCGGCGAGGCGATCCGGATCGCGATACAGGCCCAGCACCGCTTCCAGTGCGGCCAGAGTCAACTTGTCGACCCGCAAGGCGCGCTTCAACGGATTCTTCTTGATCTTCGCGATCAGTTCTTTGCGCCCGACAATCAACCCGGCCTGCGGCCCGCCGAGCAATTTGTCGCCGCTGAAGGTGACGATGTCCGCACCGTCGAGCAGCGCCTGCCGTACCGTCGGTTCCGCCGGCAGGCCCCAACGGGTCAAGTCCAGCAGACTGCCGCTGCCCAGATCCTCCAGCAGCGGCAAGCCGTGCCGATGCGCCAGCTCGGCCAGTTCGGCGGTGGGCACCCGGGCGGTAAAGCCTTCGATGCTGTAGTTGCTCGCATGCACGCGCATGATCAAGCCGCTGCGCGGGCTGATCGCCGCCTCGTAGTCGCGGGCGTGGGTACGATTGGTTGTCCCGACTTCATGCAGGCGCACACCGGCGCGGGCCATGATGTCGGGGATGCGGAACGCACCGCCGATCTCGATCAGTTCGCCGCGCGAGATGATGCCTTCCTTGCGCGCGCCGAGGCTATTCAGCGTCAGCAACACCGCAGCGGCATTGTTGTTGACCACGGTGACGGCTTCGGCGCCGGTCAGTTCGCGGATCAGGCCTTCGATCAGGTCATCACGATCACCGCGTTTGCCACTGGCCAGATCGAATTCCAGATTGAGCGGGTAACGTGCGGCCATCTGCACCGCGTCGATGGCTTCATCCGGCAATAGCGCCCGGCCAAGATTGGTGTGCAGCACCGTGCCGGTCAGGTTGAACACCCGCCGTACGTTGCTGCGCTGTTGCTGGGCCAGACGTTCGCCGACACGGCCGGCGAGCACGTCGGGGCTGATTTCTATCGCCGACAATTGCCCGTTCAATACGCTGAAACGCAACTCATCGAGCAACTGGCGCAAACTGGCCAGCAACGACTCACGCCCATAACGCTCGGCCAACGGCAGACAGGCCGGGTGACGTAACAACCCATCAATGGAAGGTAAACGCGGGGCCACACTTGCGGACATCAGCCACTCCCGAAAAAAACAAGACTGTCCGGCGAGTGTAGACGTTCTGGTCATTCGTCTCCCGGCGCCAGCAACAGATTCGGTGCCAGACGCTGATAACCGTCCTGCGCCAGACGCATGTCGAGCAGCAGGCTGGTGAGATCCGCCGACAGCGCTTCGCCTTCGGCATCGTTTTCCAGGTACACAAGCTTCAGGTAGCTGTTGCAGCCCGGGCACACCTCCGCCCGAATCGGCGCCTGATTGGCAGCGTGGCGATCATCCTCAAGGCTCAGGTAATCCAGCCCCTTGCTGGACTCGCAATACACGCACTTGACCCGCACCACATGCCATTCGCAGGCGCACAGCGAACACACCAGATAACGCAGACCATTGTGTTTGCCGCGATGACGAATGACTCCGGCCATCGCCGGTGAACCACAGCCCGGGCACTGGCTGAGGCTGTCGCCGGGTTTCAGTTGCAGGTTCGCTGCGCTGAGCAGCCAATGGCTCCACGCCGCTTGCAGGCCGGCGCCGAGGAACGGCACCAGCGCCGCCGGCACCATTGAATACTGACCGCTGACCAGCGCCACAGCCCACGCGCGCAATTGTCCGGCACTGGCACCGCGCAATGTGGCGAGCGCGTCGACTACGGCGGGTTGATCGGGCGCCACGTAACGTTGCAATAAAGCATCCAGATAAGCCCGCCAAGCGTCTTCGCGAACCAGGGTGTCGGCAGCAAACGGCGGCAAACCATGCAACTGACAGGCTTCGATCCTTTGCTGATCAAACGGTGCCGTCAGCGGTGGATCGTCGAAAACCTGCTGCTGAGCCCGGCACAATCCGGCGATCAGTCGCAGGTAATCGGCCAGCGGATGCCCGTGAGCCAATTGCTCCAGGCGCTGGGCGCGCAAGGTGAACAGATTGTGCGGCGGCAGGTGCAGAAACGGCGGCGAACTGGCCGCCGCTTCGATTTCCCCGGGTTCAAGAATAGTTGCCAAAAGTCAGCCCTTTTTGGTGATCGGTCGCTCCGGCACGTCCGGATTGCGTTCATCGCGGGTGATGTCGCGATACCACAGTTCGTGGTGTTTCCTCGCCCAGGCGCGGCTGACCCAACCATGCAGCATCGCGTCCACCGAACCCTTGATCCACAGCCCGGCGTAGATGTGCACGATGATGCTGAGGATCAGTACAAAACCGGCCAGCGCATGCAGGAGCATGGCCCAGCGGATCACGGTGATGCCGAAGTACGCACTGAAATACGCGCGCCAGATCACCAGCCCGGTGAACAGCAGACCGAGCATGCACAGCAGTAAAGTCCAGAACAGCATCTTCTGCCCGGCGTTGTACTTGCCCACCGGCGGCACGCTTTCTTCATCGTTGACCAGCACACGATCGATGCGGCGCATCCACTTCCAGTCGTTGTCGATAAAGAAATTCGCGCGCCAGAAGCGGAACACCAGACCGAGGAACAACACGAACATCAACACGCCCATGAACGGGTGCAGAATCCGCGTCCACGGCCCGCCGCCGAACAGGTGGGTCAGCCAGAACATCGAGGGATGAAACAACGCCAGCCCGGACAGCCCGGCCATGAAGAACAGAATCGCCACCAGCCAGTGATTGGTGCGCTGGTTGGCGGTGTAACGCAGGATCGTCTTGTTGCTCATGGCCGGTCCTCCCCGCGTGGATCGAAGGTGTGCACCGCCGGATCGACAACGTGCACCGAAGTATCCGGTGGCGTCGGATGATCATCCTCTTCGGTGCGATTCGGCCCGATGCGCACATAGTGGAAGAAACCGGCGAGCACCGCCGCACCCATCGCCAGCAGGCCCAGCGGTTTGCTGATGCCTTTCCACAAGCCCACCAGCGGGCTGATGGCCGGCGCCTCTGGCAACCCGGCGTAGATCTTCGGCGTATCGGCGTGGTGCAACACATACATCACGTGAGTGCCGCCGACGCCTTCCGGGTCATACAACCCGGCGTTGTCGAAGCCACGGCTTTTCAGGTCGACGATGCGTTCGGCGGCGTGTTCCTTCATGTCTTCTTTGGTGCCGAAGACAATGGCGCCGGTCGGACAGGTTTTCACGCAGGCCGGCTCCAGCCCTACCGCGACGCGGTCGGAACACAAGGTGCATTTGTAGGCTTTGTGATCCTTCTGCGAGATCCGCGGAATGTTGAACGGGCAACCGGTGATGCAATAACCGCAGCCGATGCAGTGATCCTGATCGAAATCGACGATGCCGTTGGCGTGCTTGATGATCGCCCCGGGACTTGGGCATGCCGCGAGACACCCCGGTTCGGCGCAATGCATGCAGCCGTCCTTGCGGATCAGCCACTCGAGGTTGCCGGCGTCGGTTTCGTGTTCGGTGAAGCGCATCAAGGTCCAGGTTTCTGCGCTCAGGTCTTGCGGGTTGTCGTAGGTGCCATGGTTGTGGCCGACCTCGTCGCGCAGCTCATTCCATTCCGAGCAGGCGACCTGGCAGGCCTTGCAGCCGATGCATTTGGTGGTGTCGATCAGCTTGGCCACCGCCTCCTGATTCCTCACCGAAGGCGGCACCGTGGTGGTGGCCGAGCGGGCAATGATGTCTTGGCTGGCCATTTACAGTTTCTCCACGTTGACCAGGAATGACTTGGATTCCGGGGTCTGTGTGTTGCCATCGCCGAGGAACGGCACCAGGGTGTTGGTCAGGTAACCGTGACGCGTCTGGCCGGTGAATCCCCAGTGCAGCGGGATACCGATCTGATGCACCACCTGGCCGTTGACCTGCAGCGGCCGGATGCGTTTGGTCACCACCGCCACCGCCTCGATGAACCCGCGTTTGCAGCTGACCCGCACCCGATCTCCAGCCGCGATGCCCTTCTCCTTCGCCAGCACTTCGCCGATTTCGACGAACTGCTCAGGCTGGGCAATCGCATTCAACTTGCAATGCTTGCTCCAGAAGTGGAAGTGCTCGGTCAGCCGGTAACTGGTGCCGGCGTACGGGAAGTCCTTGGCCTCGCCGAGGCTTTCCCAGACCGAGTCGAAGATCCGTGCCGCCGGGTTGCTGGTGGCTTTCTTGTTTTGCGGGTGCAGCGGGTTGATGCCGATCGGCGTTTCGAACGGCTCGTAGTGCTCGGGGAAAGGCCCTTCGTTCATCTTGTCGACGGCGAAGAACCGCGCCACGCCTTCGGGGTTCATGATGAACGGGTTCATCCCGGCTTCCGGCGGCACATCGGCCTTGTAGTCCGGCACATCGGTGCCGCCCCAGGCCTTGCCGTTCCACCATACGAGGCGCTTTTTCGGATCCCACGGTTTGCCCGCGACGTCCGCCGAAGCGCGGTTGTAGAGGATCCGCCGGTTGGCTGGCCACGCCCAGGCCCAGCCCTGATGCTGATGCATGCCATACGGATCGGCATTGTCACGCCGGGCCATCTGGTTACCGGCCTCGGTCCAGCTGCCGGCGAAGATCCAGCAACCGGACGCGGTGCTGCCGTCGTCCTTGAGCAACCCGAACCCGGCCAGTTGCGAGCCGGCCTTGACCGCCACGCCGCTGGCATCGGTGAAGTCGGCCATGGCGCTGCCGTTGATCTCTTTGGCCAGCTCCTCCGGCGATGGCTCGTCGGGGATCTTGTACGGCCACGACAGGTTCAGCAGCGGATCGGGGAACTTGCCGCCCTCGGCCTGATAACGTTTGCGCAGACGCAGGAACAGTTCGCTCATGATGCGGATGTCGGTTTGCGCTTCACCGGGGCCGTCGGCGCCTTTCCAGTGCCATTGCAGCCAGCGGCTGCTGTTGACCAGCGAGCCGTCCTCCTCGGCAAAGCAAGTGGTCGGCAGACGAATCACTTCGGTCTGGATTTCGGCGCTTTTCACGTCGTTGTACGGCCCGACGTTTTGCCAGAACTCCGAGGTCTCGGTGGCCAGCGGGTCCATCACCACCAGCCACTTGAGCTTGGCCAGCGCGCCCATCACCCGGTTCTTGTCGGGCAGCGCGGCGATCGGGTTGAAGCCCTGGCACATGTAGCCGTTGACCTTGCCCTGGCTCATCAGGTCGAACATCTTCAGGACGTCGTAGTTGGGGATATCCAATTTCGGCAGGTAGTCGTAATTCCAGTTGTTCTCCAGCGTCGCGTTGGCGCCGTACCAGGACTTCATCAGGCTGACGTGGAATTTGCTGTAGTTCTGCCAGTAGGACAGCTGCCCCGGACGCAACGGCATTTGCGTACGTTTTTTGATAAAGGCGTTGTAGTCCTGCTCGGCATCGCCACCCAGGGTCAGATAACCCGGCAGCGAGTTGGACAATAACCCGAGGTCGGTCAGGCCCTGAATGTTCGAGTGCCCACGCAAGGCATTGACCCCGCCGCCCGGCATGCCGACGTTGCCCAGCAGCAGTTGCACCATCGCCGCACTGCGGATGATCTGTGCGCCGATCGAATGTTGCGTCCAGCCGAGTGCATAGAGGATGGTCATGGTCTTGCCCGGCGTGGAGCACGTTGCAATCTCATCCCAGATTTTCTGCATGGCATCGACCGGCATCCCACAGATCTGGCTCGCCAGCTCAATGTTGTAGCGGCTGTAATGCTGCTTCATCAATTGATAGACGCACTGCGGATCCTGCAGGGTCGGGTCGACCTTGACGAAGCCGTCTTCCCCCAGCTCGTAACCCCAGCCGGATTTGTCGGTGTAGCTGCGTTTGGCCGCGTCGTAGCCGCTGAAGATGCCGTCTTCAAAGCCATAGCCGGCTTTGACGATGAACGAGACGTCGGTGTAGTTGCGCACGTATTCGTGCTGGATCTTGTCCTGAGTCAGCAGGTAATTGATCAACCCGCCCATGAAGGCGATGTCGGTACCGGTGCGGATCGGCGCGTAATAGTCGGCCACCGAAGCGGTCCGGGTAAAACGCGGGTCGACCACGATCAGCCGGGCAGCGTTGTGCGCCTTGGCCTCGGTCACCCATTTGAAGCCGCACGGATGCGCTTCTGCTGCGTTGCCACCCATCACCAGGATCAGATTCGCGTTGGCGATATCGGTCCAGGTGTTGGTCATGGCTCCACGGCCGTACGTCGGGGCAAGACTTGCCACCGTCGGGCCGTGTCAGACACGCGCCTGGTTATCAAACCCCAGCATGCCGAGACTGCGAATCACCTTCTGGGTGATGTAACCGGCTTCGTTGGACGCGGCCGACGCGGCGAGGAACCCGGTGGTCAGCCAACGATTCACCGTTTGCCCGCTGTCGTTCTTCTCGATGAAGTTGGCGTCGCGGTCGGCCTTCATCAGGTCGGCGATGCGATCCAGTGCTTCATCCCAGCTGATCCGGGTCCATTCACTGCTGCCGGGCTTGCGCATTTGCGGGTATTGCAGGCGGCCCGGGCTGTGAATGAAGTCCAGCAGGCCTGCGCCTTTTGGACACAGGGTGCCGCGGTTGACCGGGTGGTCGGCGTCGCCCTCGATGTGGATGATGTTTTGCGCGACGTTCTTCGCGGCATCGCCCTGGCTGTACATGATCAGCCCGCAACCGACCGAGCAATACGGGCAGGTGTTGCGGGTTTCATGGGTGTGGGCAAGCTTGAAGTGACGCACCTGCTCGGCGAAGGCCAGCGTCGGGGCCATGCCCAACGCGCCCAGGCTAGAGCCTGCAAGGCCGATACCGGCGACCTTGAAGAATTGACGACGGCTGAGATCCATCGTGCACTCCTGATCAGGTGGAACCCGGTACTTGAGCCGGGCTTTTTCTGGACAAACACGGTTACGGCAGAATGCCTGCCGGCTTTTTCACTGTAGACAATGACCACACACTCTGTGTGAAAACCGACCGTCGGCGACAATCGGTCATGCCCTGGAAAACCTGTGGGAGCGAGCCTGCTCGCGAAGAGGCCCTGTCAGTTGAGACAAATATTGACTGACACACCGCCTTCGCGAGCAGGCTCGCTCCCACAGGTTTTGTGTATCCCCAAGTGTCATGGGTTTATCATGGCGCCCATGAACAACCCGCCTTCACGAGACCGCGCATGACTTTCGATTTTGATCAGGTATTCGACCGCCACAACACCGGCAGCACCAAGTGGAGCCGCTACCCGGCCGATGTGTTGCCGATGTGGGTCGCTGATATGGATTTCGCCGCGCCGCCGGTGATCATCGAGGCGTTGCAGCAGCGTCTGCTGCACCCGCTGGTGGGTTACAGCGTGGCGCAGGACAACTTGCGTGAAGCCATCGTCGCCGACCTGTTGAACAAGTTTGCCTGGAAGGTCAAACCGCAGGAGCTGATCTTCCTGCCGGGTGTTGAATCGGGTTTCAACATGGCTTTGAAAGCGCTGGTGCAGCCGCAGCAAAACGTCGTGGTGCAGGTGCCGAACTACCCGCCGCTGCGGCATGCGCCGGGGCATTGGGGGCTGAACAAGGTCGAGCTGGAATTCATCCCTCAGGCCGATGGCAGCTACGCCACGCCGCTGGAGACCTTGCGCGAATCGCTGAACGGCGGCGGCGCCCTGCTCCTGAGCAACCCGCACAACCCGATCGGCAAGGTGTTTGGCCGTGAGGAGCTGCAAGCCGTAGCGGATATCTGTGCGGCACAGGACGCCTGGATCATCTCCGACGAGATCCACGCCGAGCTGTGCTTCGACGGCCGCGTGCACATTCCGACCGCGTCCCTCAGCCCGGAAATCGCCAAGCGCACCATCACCCTGATGTCAGCCAGCAAGGCCTACAACATCGCCGGCCTCAAAACCTCGTTCATGATCATCCAGGACGCCGCCCTGCGCGAACGCGTCAACCACGCCCGTTGCGGCATGGTCGACAGCGTCAACCCGCTGGGCATGGAAGCCACCCGCGTCGCCTACAGCGAAGGCGCGCCGTGGCTGGCCGAACTGAAAACCTATCTGCAGGCCAACCGCGACTGGCTGGTGGATGCGGTGCGCAGCCGCTTGCCGGGAGTGACGATCAACGTGCCGCAAGGGACGTATCTGGCGTGGCTCGATTGCTCGGCGCTGGACCTGGACAATCCGCAACAGTTCTTCCTCGAACAGGCCAAAGTCGGCCTGAGCCCCGGTCTGGATTTCGGCGATCAGCACCAACAATTCGTGCGCCTGAACTTCGGCTGCCCGCGCTCGTTGCTCGAAGAAGGCATCAACCGCATGGAGCGCGCCCTGACAAACCGCAATATCTGAAAACACCACCAATCTGTAGGAGTGAGCCTGCTCGCGATAGCTGACTGACATTCCACATTAATGTCGGCTGATACACCGCCATCGCGAGCAGGCTCACTCCTACAATGGTTTTGTGGTCATCCAAAATCCGATCGAACTCACGGCAAACCGTCCGGGTCAACCACCCATACCTGCCCTGAGAACCTCGGAGATTTGTGATGACCGACTATCCAAAACCACCCTTCCCCGCACAAGCCCAAGCCGTCCCCGGTGCGCAAAGCAAAATGCAGCCGTACCCCGATTGCGGCGAACAAAGCTACGTCGGCTCCGGGCGGCTGGCCGGCAAGATTGCGCTGATCACCGGCGCCGACAGCGGTATCGGCCGCGCCGTAGCGATTGCCTTCGCCCGTGAAGGCGCTGACGTGGTCGTGGCTTATCTGAATGAACATGAAGATGCCAAAGAGACCGCGCGCTGGGTCGAACAGGCGGGCCGTCAGTGCCTGCTGCTGTCCGGCGACCTCGCGCACAAGGCCCATTGTCAGGAACTGGTGGACAAGACCGTCGAACGTTTCGGGCGCATCGACATTCTGGTCAACAACGCCGCGTTCCAGATGACCCACGAAACCTTCGAAGAAATCCCCGACGACGAATGGGTGATGACCTTCGACGTCAACATCACGGCGATTTTCCGGTTGTGCCAGGCGGCGATCAAACACATGCGCCCCGGTGCCTCGATCATCAACACCAGCTCGGTCAACTCGGACATGCCCAAACCGACCCTGCTGGCCTATGCCACCACCAAAGGCGCCATTGCCAACTTCACCGGCGGTCTGGCGCAGATCCTCGGGCCGAAAGAGATCCGCGTGAACTGCGTGGCCCCCGGGCCGATCTGGACGCCATTGATTGTCTCGACCATGCCCGATGAAGAGGTGCAGAACTTCGGCAGCGAAACCCCGCTCGGGCGCCCCGGACAACCGGTGGAAGTGGCGCCAATCTATGTGCTGCTCGCCTCCGATGAAGCCAGTTACATCACCGGTCAGCGCTATGGCGTCACCGGCGGCAAGCCGATGCTCTAAGCGGCGCGAGAAAAACTGAACCTGGTGGCATGACGTCCCTCCATACCTTTAAGAGTCCCAACCGGTCTGCAGGATCAGGAGGTCGTCATGTCCGCCCCTCTCATCAAACTCTTCACCCAGCCCAACTTCGCCTGGACCGATATCCGCCGCGAGGAAGAGGCCCATCCCCGTCACTACCTGGCGCATCTGTTGCTATTGGCGCTGATTCCCGCCGTGTGTCTGTTCCTCGGTACCACGTATGTCGGCTGGAGTCTGGCAGCCGGCGAGACCGTACGCTTGAGCACGGCCAGTGCACTGCAACTGAGCATTCTGCTGTATGTGGCGATTGTCGCCGGGGTCGCGATCATCGGCGGGTTCATCCGCTGGATGTCGCGGATGTTCGACGCCCGCCCCACGCTTAACCAGTGCATCGGTTTCGCTGCCTATACCGTGACGCCGTTCTTCGTCGCCGGGATCGCCGGCCTTTATCCAAGTCGCTGGCTGGCGATTCTGGTACTGGGTGCCGCTTCGGTGTATTCGACGTTCCTGTTGTTCGTTGGTCTGCCGACGTTCATGCATGAACGCAAGGAACAGGGCCTGCTGTACTCGGCCTGCGTCTGGGGCGTCGGCCTGCTGGTGATGGTGACCATTCTGGTGTCGATGATTCTGCTGTGGTTCAACGTGCTCTCGCCCGAGTACTTGCGAACTACCGTTGGTTAACCCGGTGCCAACGCTGTCGTCGATGGACGGCCGAACATGAGCTTTGTCATCTGGGTCGCGGTGCTTGGCGCGGTGTTGCTGACCCTCGCGCTGACCTCGTCGTACCTGCGCTGGATGCCGGTCACCACTTCGGCGGTGTGCCTGCTGCTGGGGATCGGCATCGGCCCCAGCGGTCTGGATCTGCTGAAGCTGTCACTGGAAAACGCCTCGGTGTGGATGGAGCACCTCACGGAAGTGGCGGTGCTGTTTTCGCTGTTTGTCTGCGGGCTGAAGTTGCGTCTGCCGCTGCGCGACAAGCGTTGGCGGATTGCGTTCGGGCTGGCCGGCCCGGTGATGGTGTTGACCATCGCCGGGGTCAGCGTGTTGCTGCACTGGGGCCTGCAACTGTCGTGGGGGCCGTCGCTGCTGATCGGGGCGATGCTGGCGCCGACCGACCCGGTACTGGCCGCGCTGGTGCAGGTCAACGATGCGCGGGATGTCGACAGCGTACGCTTCGGTCTGTCCGGTGAAGCCGGGCTCAACGACGGCATCGCTTTTCCATTCGTGATTCTCGGCTTGCTGCTGTTGCAGGCCGACGCGCAACCCGGCGCCCTGACCGATTGGGTGTTGCACGGTTTGCTCTGGGCGGTGCCGGTCGGTTTGCTCACCGGTTACTGGATGGGTCGCGGCATCGGTCGGTTGACGCTGTCGTTGCGCATTCGTAACGACGACAGCACCCTGAGCCCGAATGATTATCTGGCGCTGTCGCTGATTGCCCTGGCTTACGTCGGCGCAGATGCGATTGGCGGTTATGGTTTTCTGTCGGTATTCGCCGCCGGCCTCGGCTTGCGTCAGGAAGAAGTCAAATCCACCGGCGCCAGCCAGCCGCCCGCCGAACATCTGGTGCAACCGGTGGTCGGCCACCAGAACATCGAACCGCAGCACGCGGTGCACGGCGATACCGAACGACTGGAGAGCAGTCAGGTCGCCGCCGGCATCATGATGGGCGACATGCTCTCATTCGGCAGTCTGGTGGAACGGGCCATGGAAGTGTTTCTGGTGACCTTGCTGGGTGTGGTACTGGTGCCGCATTGGGACTGGCGGGCGTTGGTCATTGGCGCGGTGCTGTTCTGCGTGGTGCGTCCGGCCTGCGTTGCGCTGATGCCATGGGGCACTTTGCTCGACGGTGGTCAACGGCTGTTGATCGGTTGGTTCGGCATTCGCGGGATCGGCAGTCTGTTCTATCTGTTTTATGCCTTGAACCACGGGCTGAGTCCTTCAGTTGCGACGTTGTGCACCAACATCACCCTGTCCGTGGTGGCATTGAGCATTTTGCTGCATGGCATCAGCACGCAGCCGCTGCTGGCGCGCTACGAACAACGGCAAAAACGAAAAAACTGATTTTTCCGGCGGCAATATGTCGGGAAATCCATCGAAGTTTTTTCTGAAAATAAATGGATCCCTCGGCCAAAACCGACAGTCACAACCATAACCCCTCGCTGGATGCACTCGGCGAGGTCCGGCAGGTTCGGTTCCCCTGCGGCTTGCAGCCCATGAAGAGGAATCTTTGGATAACAAGGTCACGGTCATGAAAGAATGCTCGACTCCGGCACAAATCAAGGCTTGCAGGGCTTTGGCCCTGGAACGCAATCGTCAACTGTTCGAAGATGCCCACGCCCGCAACCGAGCGGCTTACGAGCTGCTGGAAGCGGACAATCTGGACCTCGAACAGTTTGAGCACTATCGAGCACTGCGCCGCAAAGCCGATGCGAAGTTCGAAGAAGCCATCGATCACTTGTGCGTCCTCAACGAAGACTTCCCGCCGATTCCAATGTCACCGCATCACTCGCAGGAATTGCGTCGGCAACTTGAAACCGTCGAATAAAGCACACAAGAAAAAGCCCGGCAGCGATGTCCGGGCTTTTTCTTTGGGCGGCGTTCAGCCCCCGGGGTTGGTCACCTGAATGAACACTGCATAAGCCCCGAGCAGGATCCAGAACGTGGCGAAGATCCAGGGCGTGCGCACCGAAAACAACAGCGACTTGCGATAGCCCTTGTGGCTCGACTCCATCTCGCTGAACAGCGGCGACTCGTCGTAAGCCATGCCCATGATCGGCTCGCTGCGCAACAACTCGCTTTGCTTGTAGTGCCAGTGATCGATGATGTCATAGGCCGCACGAATGCCCGGCCAGGCGTTGAGCGAACTGAGCAGCCCGAGCAGTGCGAGAAACGGCGGCACCACCAGCGTGAACAGCTTGCCCCACTCGGGGTTGAGGTTGGCCATGCACGAAGCAAAGGCAATCACCAGAAACGACTGCGCCGCGAGATAGGCATCGGTGCGATTGGCGAGGATGCTGGTTTCGTACTGGATTTCCTTGCGATAGAAATCCAGCCGTTCCTTGGGTGAGCCGAACATCTTGGCGTCGTGTTCGGTCAGGTGCTCTTCAGCGCTGGGCTGAGTCAGTATGCGGGGCAAGGGACGCGCACTCCGTGGCGGGGAAACCTTTTAGAAGGCCCTCGCCACGGACAAGTTCAGGCGGATTCACTTCATCGACTGCGCGATGATTTCCACCAGGTTGAGCTGGGTGAATGGCTTGGGCAGACGCGGCAATTGCGCGGCAAAGCCTTCCAGACGTTCGGCGTAACCGGTGGCCAGAATGATCGGCAGATCCGGCTTGAGCAAACGCACCGCATGCGCCAGTTGCGCGCCGCTCATCTGCGGCATGGCCATGTCGGTGATCATCAGATCGATGACTTCGCCCTGCTCGAACAACGCCAGCGCCCTGGCACCGGACGTGGCGCTGATCACGCGATGGCCAAGGTCTTCGAGCAGCAGCGTGGTGCTGGTCATCACCAGCGAATCGTCGTCCACCACCAGAACGCTGAGGCGCGGCACCAACACCGGTTTGACCGCCGGGTAGAGGTTTTTTGCCGTCTCCCCGGCCAGCGCCACCGGTATCCACATTTCAGCGCGGGTGCCATGGCCTTTTTCGCTCTTGAGAATGAAACGGCCGCCCAGTTGCTCGATAAAGCCATGCACCATCGACAGGCCCAGCCCGGTGCCCTTGCCCACGCCCTTGGTGGTGAAAAACGGATCCCTGGCCGAACCCAGCGTGGCTTCGTCCATGCCCTCGCCCGTGTCGATCACGCTCAGGCACACATAGTGCCCGGCCGCCATTGACGAATGGCTTTGCTCAAGCACGACTTCCGGCTGCGCGGTAATGCACAGGCTGCCACCGTCGACCATGGCGTCGCGGGCGTTGGTCGCCAGATTGAGCAACGCCAGTTCCAGTTGGTTGCTGTCGGCCAGCACCGGTTGCAGATCCTCGGGAAAGCGTGTCTCGATGCGAATCCCCGGGCCTATCGAGCTGCGCAACAGTCCGGTGATGCCTTGCACCAGTAGCGGAATATCGACCGGCTCGGTCTTGAGTTCCTGACGGCGGGCGAACGCCAGCATGCGTTGGGTCAGCGATACGCCACGCAACGCACCCTGCGTGGCGTTTTCCAGCAGACGACTGTTTTTCGGGTCGTCACCGATGCGTTTTTGCAGAATCTCCAGATTGCCCAGAATCACCGTCAGCAGATTGTTGAAGTCATGGGCGATGCCGCCGCTGAGCTGACCGATGGCCTGCATCTTCTGCGCCTGAAACAGCGCTTCGCGGGTCTTTTCCAGCGCCACTTGCGACTCATGGGCTTCGGTGACATCGCGGGTGATCTTGGCAAACCCGAGCAGCGTGCCGGTTTCGCCGCGAATGGCATCGACCACCACGTGGGCCAGAAACCGCGTGCCATCCTTGCGCATGCGCCAGCTCTTGTTCTCGAAACGGCCCTCGCGGGTGGCAATCTCCAGTGCCCGTTGCGGTTCGCCGGCCACACGGTCTTCCGGGGTGTAGAAAATCGAAAAATGCTGGCCGATGATTTCTTCCGGCTGGTACCCCTTGATCCGCTGGGCGCCCTGATTCCAGTTGCTCACACGACCTTCGGGGCTGAGCATGTAGATCGCATAATCGGTGACACCCTGCACCAGCAGGCGAAACTGCTGTTCGCTTTGCTTGAGGGTTTCCTCAGCCATCTTGCGGTCGGTCAGGTCACGGGTGATCTTGGCATAGCCGAGCAGTTTGCCGTTGGGATCAATGATCGGATCGATGACTACATGGCACCAGAAGCTGGTGCCATCCTTGCGCACCCGCCAGCCCTCGCCTTCGAAGCGTCCTTCGCGCAGAGCCGTGTCGAGCGCGCGTTGCGGCAGGCCCGCCACACGATCATCGGCGGTATAGAAGCGCGAGAAATGCTCGCCGAGAATCTCCGCCTCTTCGTAGCCCTTGAAGCGTTTCGCGCCGGAGTTCCAGCTGGTGATGATGCCGTCTGGATCGATCATGTAAATCGCATAATCGACCACCGCATCGATCAGCAGACGAAAACGCATCTCCTCGATCGCGGCAGTTTTGCTCGGGTTGTCACTCATCAGGTTCACCGCTGGTTTTCATTAGCGCAAGTATGCGGCAATCCGGCGCCATGGGAAGGTGCAAACGCGCGTCAATTCACGACGTGAACAAAGTACTCGTTGCGCACGAGTCTGTATCGAGCGACCACCAGCGTGGCAGCAGTTGCTGAATGCGCGGTTCGGCGAAGCGGTCATCGATCAGCATCACCACGCCACGATCTTCACGGGTGCGGATCACCCGCCCGGCGGCCTGCACCACTTTCTGCACGCCCGGATACAGATAGGTGTAGTCGTAACCGGCGCCGAAAATCGCCGCCATGCGCCGTTTCAACTGTTCATTGACCGGGTTGAGCTGGGCCAGTCCCAGGGTCGCAATGAACGCGCCGATCAGCCGTGCTCCGGGCAGGTCGATGCCCTCGCCGAACGCACCGCCCAACACGGCGAAGCCGATGCCCTGGCTGTCGGCGGTGAACTGATCGAGAAAGGCCTGCCGCTGCCCTTCGGCCATGCCCCGGGACTGTTGCCACAGATTGATCTGCGGATGGCGTTCGGCGAGCAGCGTCAGCACTTGTTGCAGGTAATCGAAGCTGCTGAAGAACGCCAGGTAATTGCCCGGGCGCTCGCTGAACTGGCGGGCGATCAGCTCGACGATCGGTTCCAGCGACGCCTGGCGATGATTGAAACGCGTGGAGATACGGCTGACGATCTGCACTTGCAACTGTTCGGCGCTGAAGGGTGATTCGACGTCTATGCATACCGTGTCGGCGGGCGTGCCGAGCAGATCGGCGTAATAGCGCCGTGGGCTCAGCGTCGCCGAGAACAACACGCTGCTGCGCGCCGCTTTCAGCCGCGGGCCGATGAACGCCGCCGGCACCACGTTGCGCAGGCACAACTGCGACAGCGGCCGCTTGCGCTCAAGGTCGCGCTTACTGATGTCGAACAGGTAATGCTCGTCGAACAGCTCCGCCACCCGGCCGAACTGCAGCATGTCGAAATAGAAAGTTTGCAGCGCGCTGTCGAGTCCCTGCGGATGATCATTGAGGTAGTCGCCGATGGCCGCGCTGCACAGGGACACCGCTTGCAGCAGTTTCTCCGGGGCCTTGTCGTAGGCTTGATACGGCGCCAGTTGCGGCTGATGCAGCGCGTTCCACTCGCGGTTGACCCGTTGCAGGGATTTTTTCAGCACCTCGGGGGCCGTCTTGCGCACACTGGCCAGCGCGGCCTGATCGAGACTGGCGCTGTACATCGAACGCCCACGTTCGACCAGGTTGTGCGCTTCATCCGCCAGCACCGCAACCTTCCACTGATTGAGCTGGGCCAGACCGAACAGCAGCGCGCTGAAATCGAAGTAATAGTTGTAGTCCGCCACCACCACGTCGGCCCAGCGGGCCATTTCCTGGCTCAGGTAATACGGGCACACCGTGTGCTCACGGGCCACTTCACGCATCGCCGCCTGATCGAGCAGATTGATCCGGCTGGCCGCTTGGCGGGCGGCGGGCAGCCGATCATAAAAGCCCTGGGCCAACGGGCAGGACTCACCGTGACAGGCTTTGTCCGGGTGTTCGCAAGCCTTGTCGCGGGCGACCATCTCCAGCACCCGCAGCGGCAAGCGTTCAGACTGATCGAACAACACCTGACTGGCATCCAGCGCCAGTTTGCGCCCCGGGGTCTTGGCGGTCAGAAAGAACACCTTGTCCAGTTGCTGCGGCGCCAGTGCCTTGAGCATGGGGAACAGCGTGCCGAGGGTTTTGCCGATGCCGGTGGGCGCCTGGGCCATCAGGCAGCGGCCGGTGCTGACCGCTTTGAACACCGATTCGGCCAGATGCCGCTGGCCGGGGCGAAAGTCGGCGTGGGGAAAGCTCAATTGCTGCGCGGCCAGATTGCGCGCCTCGCGATGGGCCATTTCTTGCTCGGCCCAGTTCAGGAACAACCGGCATTGCTGTTCGAAAAAATCCTGCAAGGCTGGAGCATTGAAGGACTCGACCAGACAGGTTTCCTTTTCGCTGACGATGTCGAAATACACCAGCGCCAGATTGATCTGCGCAAGCTCCAGCTTGCGACACATCAGCCAGCCGTAGATTTTCGCCTGCGCCCAATGCAACTGCCGATGGTTGGCCGGTTGCTTGCTCAGGTCACCGCGATAGGTTTTGACTTCTTCCAGACAGTTCTGCGCCGGGTCATAGCCGTCCGCCCTGCCCCTGACCTTCAACTGCAGAAACTCGCCCTCCAGTGCCACTTCGCTTTGGTATTTGTCGTTGCGCCGCGAGGCCACGGTGCGGTGCCCGAGCATGCCTTCGAGGGCTGTCGGCGAAGGGGTAAAACGCAGGTCGAGGTCGCCGGTCTTGGCGGTGAACTCGCATATGGCACGGACGGCAATGCTGTAGCTCAAGCGCTCTGCTCCGCCCATTGCACGTAGCACACGGCGACCGGCATCTGGTGTTGGTGGCAAAATTCCAGCCAGCGCAGTTGGTTGTCCTGCAAGCGGTCACCGGGGCCTTTGACTTCGATCATCCGGTAGGTCTTGTGCTGCGGCCAGAACTGGATCAGATCCGGCATGCCGGCGCGATTGGCCTTGATGTCGAGCAGCAGGCGATTGAACCAGTGCTTGAGGTGTTCCGCCGGCAAACACGCCAGCGCCTGCTCCAGCAGTTGCTCATTCAACGCGCCCCAGAACACGAACGGCGACTGCACGCCCCATTTGGCGGCGAAGCGCTCACGAATGGTCGCCGCATAACGGCCGTCGTCGAGTTGGTCGAGGCAAGCCTGAAACAGTTCGGCGCGGCGTTGCTGAAAGTCTTCGTTGAGCAGATCCACCGGCCCGCGCTGGAACGGATGAAAGAACGCCCCCGGCAGCGGCGCAAAAATCGCCGGCCAGCACAACAGGCCGAACAGCGAGTTGATCAGGCTGTTCTCGACGTAGTGCACCGGGCCGCTGTCTTCGTGCAAATGCGCCTGCACGTAAAACTCCACAGACAATCCCGGATCAGTGCGCGGCAGTTGCAGATCGAGGCGCTCGACCGGGCGTGGCGTTGCCCGTTTGAGCGGCGGCCCGCCGAGTTTGCGCCGCAGCCGTGGCAGCATGCGTTGCAGGCTCTGCTGCTCCGCAGCGCTTTCCGGCGCCTGTTCGGCGAGGCTGGCGAGCTCCAGCGCCAGTGCGTATTCGCCGCAGCGCTCCAGCACGCGGATCATTCGCTGACGGGCGCCGGGGTAGGTGCAATCGCGGTAAATGCTCAACGCCAGGGCGAACTCGGCGACGCGCTCGCAATACTGGCCGATCTGGAACAGCACCTTGCCACGCCGCCGTTGCAGCCACGGGTTGTCGAACTGCAGCGCGCTGACCTGCTCGACAATGGGCTCCAACGGTTCACCGGCTTCGAAACGCTGTTGACACTGATGCAGGAACAGGCAGGCGTCAACGTCTTCACGGCTGCGCAGGCCACGGGAGTCAGCGCAGAACTCGACTTTTTCGTAGGTAAAGATCCCGAGGTCGGCGAGGACGAATTCCGACCAGTCCTGATACAGGTTGCCGAAGAACATCAGACGCAGGCGGTCGCACAAGTCCATGATGGTCAGGCTGAGCAAGCAGTCGCCGAGCGTCGGCGCCCAATCACAGAGGCTGCGCGACTCGCTGAATTGCTCGGCGAGCGCCGGCAGCCATTCGTCCTTGCGGCCCTTGGGTTGCTCGATAAAGCTGCCGAACGCCTGCAGCAGTTCAGCCTTGAGCAACACGTCGAACACTTCGGGCATGCTCAATAAAGCCTGATCGTCGAGCCAGCCGTGACGCAACAACGGCTGCGCGGCGTTGCTGATGTCCCCGATTTCCGGGTAGTTGAGTTTGCCGAAGCGGAAATGCACGCCCTTGCGCATTATCATGCGCACCAGCAAACCCTGCGAAGCGCGTGGCAAGGCCTTGAAGTCGCGGATAAAGCCGTGCTCGGATTCGCTCATCACATCGGCATAGCGAAGTTCAAGCCAATCAAGCACTTGCCGGAAGTTGTTGAGGTAATAGAACGGATCGTCGAGCGGGTTGGCAGTCACGGGAATTCAGGGCCATGGCGAGCGAATACTGGTTATGCGTACAGATACCAGCTCTGCCCCGTCGCGTGCAAACGGAAAAAGATCAGTGGCAGCGGCAATCGGGATTTTTTCAGGGTGCCATCGAACTTTTCCCGGTTCGATGGCACCAACCGCGTTAGAGACCGAAGTCGGTCAATTGATATGGAATGAGGTATTTGAGGTGGGTATGAACATCAAGACTCTGGGTCTTCCCCTGGCGGTAGCAGCCTTCCTGGCATTGGGCGGCTGCTCGACACCAACCGTGGTGACCTTGCAGAACGGTACTCAGTATTTGACCAAGGACATGCCGAAAACCAAGAACAAGGACGGGTTCTATGAATTCGAGGATATTTCCGGGACCAAGGTGAAAGTCCGCTCCGATGAGGTCGCGACCGTACGCAAGGAAGACTGACACCCCGTTTTACCTGTAGGAGCTGCCGCAGGCTGCGATCTTTTGATTTTGATTTTAAAAACAAGATCAAAAGATCGCAGCCTGCGGCAGCTCCTACAGGGGAAGTGTTATCCGCCTGGGTTATTCGAAAGCAGGCAAACCCATAATGCTGTGATCACAGCTGAAATACTGCTCACCGCGCCGCGCCAGCTCGGCTTGCAGACGCCGGCAGCGTTCCAGATCCTGTTGGGTCATGCGGTCAATGCTCAGATTGCCAGTGGCTTGCGCCTGTTTGTCATCACCGCGCCGAAACGTCACGAACGGCTGTTCGGGCTGGATCTGAAACAGGCTTTTCTCTTCGACCGGCTCGGCTGCTTCGGTCTTCGCCGGTTTCGGCAATTGGTCACTGCTGATGCCGTAGCGGCTCAGAATCGAGGTTTGAGGCAGATCGGCCCAGGCATTGGCCGATAACAGCGCCAGTCCGACAATCCCGACATACCCCTTGAACCTTTTCACGTGTGCATCTCCTGTACTCAATGGCGGCTGGCTATAGAACGTGTGTGCACGTGCTGGCTTTAGGCCGCTTTTGCTGTTTGCAGAGCTTTTGAGTCAGGGTGTGGCTGTTGAGTCACTTTTGATACCGAGTAATCCTTCAATCGCGGGCAAGCCCGCTCCCACAGGTTATAGGCCGTTCACAAAGCTTGTGTACGCCGCAAAACCCTGTGGGAGCGGGCTTGCCCGCGATGGCGTCCTTACAGACGCCGCTTCAACCTCAGGCGATCACAATTCCATCGGCACTGAGGCTATTCAGCGCCACCCCAACCAATGTCACCGAATCCCCACCAAACTTCAGCACCGTGTCCTGCCCCACCATCGAGGCATGCGCGCGGAAGTCGTCATTGGGCAACACACCCTGGACGCCAAGGAATACCAGTTTGTCATTCGACGTAAAACCCACCACCCGATCCTGACCGAACGCGCCGTTGAACAGGAACGTATCCGCCCCGCCCCCCGATTCCATCAGGTCATTACCGGCGCCACCGACAAACACATCATTGCCGACGCCGCCAATCAAATGATCGTTGCCATCCAGACCAAACAACCAGTCACCGCTGGCATTTGCCTTGAGCGTGTCGGCGCCGCTGGTGCCTTTGACACTGGACTCGTACTGCGTGACATTGCTGCCGACCTTCAGACCGCTAGCCGTGACGCTGTGGGTCACGTCGTCCTTGAACAGGCCCCAGAGGAAGCCCGGCTCCTTGGTGACGATGCTGCCGATGTCGCGGGTGATGCTGATCCCGCCGTTGGCGTCGCGCACGTACAGATTGCCGGCGCCATCGTTGGCGAAGTCGAAGCTGTTCACCGATTTCTGCAACTCGAGGGTGTTGTTGCCAGCGCCACCGAGGATGACGTTGTAGCCGCCAGCGTCGCGGAAGGTGTCATTGCCGGCGCGACCTTCGAGGTAGTCGTTGCCGCTGCCGCCCTGGATCAGGTCATTACTGTCACTGCCGATGATGAACGTGCTGCCCTTGTGGGTTTCGGCGTTGCGGTTCAGATCCTGCACCCAGGTGTTGGCCCGCGCCGGATCCGACAGGTTGGCGACGATGATCGTCGAGTCCTTGCTGGTCAGATCGTAGAACTTCGACTCGATGATGCGGTTCATGCCGTCGCCGTAAGCGGTCGGCAAGTGCGAGATCCAGGTCGGGATGTTGAGGATGGAGAACGGCAGCAGATTCCACGCGGTCGAGGCGTAGTGATCGTTGAAGCTGACGATGTTGTCGGTGGCCGATTCCTTGGGCGCGTCGTGCACGCCGACCGAGGCGCCGGTGAAGGTCGAGCCGTCGAGGGCGCGGAACACCGGATCGTTTTCGTAACCGACGTTGAGCACCTTGTCGGTGCTGCTCTGGGTCGGCGAGGCGTAGGCGATGTAGTTGGAATCGGCGAAGAATCCGCCCCACTTGCCACCGCTCAGATCGGCCATGCTGTTGACCGCCAGCCCGCCGAGGCTGTGGCCGCTGACCAGCACGTCCTTGCCCGAAAGGCCGTTGGCCTTGGCAAACGCCACCACGTCATTGAGCAGATTGCCGAACGCTTCGCCGACGTAATTCTTGGCGTAGTCCTTGGGACCGAACGCTGCCAGCAGGTCGTTGATCACGTCGCCGATGGAATCGAGGATCAGGTTTTCCCGCGGGCCACTGGTGCCGCGAAAGGCGATACCGATTTCGGTGAGATGGCCCTGGGCGTCGTACTTGCCGAGGATCTCCACCTGGGCGGTGGTGTAACCGGCCTTCTCGCCGAAGAAGGTTCCGCGCGCGTCGGTCTTGCCGTCGTAGCCCAGCTGCGAGGCGGTGATTGGTGTCCAGCCAGCCTTTTTCACCGCGTCGAGGGCGAGTTTTTCCGAATCGGGGTTCCACGGAATACCGGGGATCACCCCTTGCGAATCGGTGCCGCCGAGCAGCGCGGTGACCAACGTGGCGGGCAGGCCGAGGCCGAAGCCGTTGTGCTGATAACCGGCGGCAAAACCGTTATCGAGGTTGTGATAGGAATACAGCGTGATCGCCATGGCATCGCTGAACAGCGCCTTGGAATCGGCTGTGCCGAAGTTCTTGTAGTCATACACACCCATTGCTATTGCCTCTCTTTTGTTGGAATTGTCAGAGATAGCTCACAGCCAGGGCGCCCCTCACGGGCACGCCCCGGAGCATTTCAGTACTACTTGCATTGCTTTTAACTGTAGGAGTGAGCCTGCTCGCGATGAGACCGTGTCAGGCAACATGGATGGAGACTGACTCACCGCGATCGCGAGCAGGCTCACTCCTACAGGGTTTGTCTTAACAAGGAGCTAGGCGAACACGAACGCCGAGTCCGACAGGTTAGCCACTCCCACCCCGACCAGGGTCACGGCATATTCGCCAATCTTCAGCACGGTATCGGCCCCCGACTGCACAGCATGCTGCTTGTAGTCGTAGCCCTGCCCCGCGCCTTCGACGCCCATGAACACCAGTTTGTCGCTGCCCTGGTAACCATTGATCGCATCAAAACCGAACGCGCCGCTGAACAGGAAGGTGTTGTTGCCACCCACTGCCGTCATCACGTCATTGCCGGCACCGCCGACGAAGGTCACGTGGCCCTTGTCGCTGATCAGCTTGTCATCGCCACCCAGCCCGAACAGCCAGTCACCGTCGGCGCTAGCGTGCAGCGCGTTGCCATACGCATCGCCGTTGAGCGAATGGGTGTACTGGGTCAGTTCGCTGCCATTGGTCAAACCCTTGGCCGTGACGCCCCAGGTGATTTCCTTGCTGCCCCACCACGAACCCGACTCCTTGCTCACCAACGCGCCGATGTCGCGGGTCATGCTGATGCCGCCGTAGGCGTCGCGCACGTACAGCGTGCCGTCACCGTCGTTGGCGAAGCTGAAGTTCTGCAGCGGTTTCTGCAGCTCGAAGGTGTTGTGGCCCTGACCACCGAGGAGGATGTTGAAACCACCGTCATCGCGGAAGCGGTCATCGCCGCCCAGGCCTTCGAGGAAATCGTTACCCGCCCCGCCCTTGAGCCAGTCGTTGCTGTTGGTGCCAATGATGAAAGTGCTGCCGGTGTGCGGCTCGCCGCTGCGCCCCAGATCCTCGACCCAGGTCTTGCCCCGGGACGATTCCTCAAGGTTGGAGACGATGAGGGTCGAGTCCTTGTGCGTCAGGTTGTAGAACTTCGAGTCGATCACCCGGTTCAAGCCATCGGCATACCCGAGCGAGCTGTGGGCCGACCAGTTCAGCGGATTGACGATGCTGAACGGCACCAGGTTCTGCGCGGTGGACGCATAGTTGTCGGTGAAATTGACGATGTTGTCGGTGGTCGACTCGTGCGGCCCGTCGTGCTTGCCCAGCGAACCGCTGCTGAACGTGGTGCCGTCCAACGCACGGAACACCGGATCGTTTTCGTAACCGATGTTCAGCACGTTGTTGCCGGTGCTGCTCTGGGTCGGCGAAGCGAACGCGATGTAGTTGGCGTCCTTGAAAAACCCGCCCCAATTGCCGCCGCTCAACTCGGCCACGCTGTTGACCCCGAGGCCACCGAGGCTGTGGCCGCTGAACAGCACGTCCTTGGCAGCGATGCCGTTAGCCATGGCGAACGCGGCGACAGCCTTGAGCAGGTTGTCGAAGGCGTTTTTCGCGTAGTTGCTCGCGTAATCCGATGGGCCGATGGCGGCCAGCAGGTTGTTTTTCATGTCGCCGAAGGTGTCGCTGTAACCCAGCCCGCCGGTGCCGCGAAAGGCCACGCCGATGCCGATCAGCTTGCCGCCGGCGTCGTACTTGCCGAGCACCTCGGCCTCGGCGCTGCTGAAGCCGTCCTTCTCGCCGAAGAACGTGCCTTGGGCGCCGACCTTGCCCTGATAACCCAGCGCCGTGGCGCTGAGCGGTTTCCAGGCGGTGGCCGGCAACGGCTGGCCGGTTGGCGTGTAGGCATACAGCGTCAGTGCGATGGCATCGCTGTACAACGCTTTGCCGTCGGCATTTTTATAATCGAACAATCCCATGTTGTGCTCTCTCTTCCTTCAAAACCGGCAGCCCCCAAGAGACTGCCGGCACGCCTTTAGAACTGCCAGTCGAGGGTCAGACCCACACCGTGGTCTTTCTCGTTGTTACCGATCAGTCCGTTGTAGTCCAGGTTGACCCGAACATCGCGATTGAGCGCCAGCCCGGCGCGTACGCCGACCACCGCCGCGTCACGATCCATCGACACACTCTGCACAGTGAAGGCGCTGTTGCCATTGGCGAAGGCCAGGTGGCTGTCAGCATCGACACTGCTCAGGTTGTGCTGCCAGCCGAGGGTCGCACCCAGTTCCAGCTGATGTTTGTCCGACAGCGCGAAGCTGCGTTTGGCGCGTACGCCAAGGGTCGACAGCACCACGTCGCGGTTGTCTTCGCCGCTCTTGAGCGCCGCAGCATCACCCTTCTCGGTGAAGCTGTCGGTGTTCAAGTGCACGTACGACAGGTTGGCGAACGGCTCCAGATTCATCGGTTGCAGACGCAGATCGTAAGCCGCTTCGGTGAACACCTGAGTGGTCGCCGCATCGTGCTTGGTTTTCTCTTTGCCGCTGACGCCTGCGAACTGCAGATCACGCTTCACGTCCACGCGGTGCCAGCTGTAAGCCGCACCGGCGGTCAGGCGCAGCGCATCAATCTGATGCCCCAGGTACGCACCCAGATGGTAGCTGTCGACCGAGGCCGACGAATGCGTGCCGCCGCCCATGTTCAACGAGCTGTCGCTATAACCGGTAACGAAACCCAGACGCGTATCTTCAGCAATCAAACCGTCGACACCGGCCAGCAGCCCGCCAATGGAGCTGTTGGAGTCGGCGTTTTCATGGCCGCCATCGCTCTTGCCCCACGAACCCAGTACCTTGACCCAGGCGTTGCTGCGGTCGTCGGTCGGTGCGTCGGCATTGAACAGATCACGCTCACGCAGACGCTCGCCCACCGCTTCACGCAGGTAGCGGCTGTCGTTGATCAGCATCGTGCCGATGGCCGGGTGAATCTCGCCGGACAGTTGCTGGAAGGCTTGTTGCGCCGACGCCGCGTTCGGCGACAGCAGCAGGGTTTCGAACAGCGCATTGCCCGCGCCCAGACCCTCGGCAGCCGCGCCAACCGCACGCTGGTTCGGGGTCAGACCGACACTGGCGAACGATGCGCCGTTGCGCCCGACGTCCAGTTGCACGCCGTTTGCCGAGTACGCCAGGGTGCCGCCGAGGAACGCGTAGTTCGGCAGCACTTGCCCGAACTGTCCCTGGATGCCACCGGCCGCTTGCAGGATGTTGAACCGCGAACCGAGCAGGCTCTTCACTTCAGTCGTCGTCAGCAAGGTCGGGCTGTTTTCCAGCGACAGACTGACCGTGGCGCCATCAATCACCGCTTTGCCACCGGCAACGATCTTGTCGCTGCTGGTCGGCGAGACTTCCACCGCGTAGGTCGAACCGCGCTCGAAGGTCACGTCACCGGCGACGTTCAGCGTGCCGATCGAGTTGCCCGGGGCGACGGTACCGCCGCTTTTCGCAATCAGCGCGCCGATGCGGCCGTTACCGCCGAGGATGCCGCTGTCGTTGACCGTGACCGCCGAAGCCAGCGAGCCATTGATCGCCAGACGCCCCTGATTGACCAGAGTCGGGCCGCTGTAGGTGTTGTTGCCGGTCAGCACCAGCGTGCCGATGCCCTGCTTGGTCAGGCCGCCGTGACCGGAAATGTCATTGCGCCAGGTGTCGAGGCCGCAAGTGATGTCGGTGCAGACGCGCTCGGTCGGTTTGCCCTTGTCGATGATCGCGCCGATGCCCGGCAAGTCCGCGACAAACTGCCCGGAACCGTAGGCCCCCTGAATGCGGAACTCTTCCGGGATGTCCTGCTCGGTGACGAACATCGCCGGGCCGTCGATGCCTTTGCGCAGGTTGATCATGCCCCAGCCGAACAAGGCGTCGATGCCCGGTGCGCCGAGGTCGGTGGCGGTGGTACGCAGCACCGTGGCGACCTGATCGCCCGTCATGTACGGGAAGCGCTCCATCAACACCGCCATCGAGCCGGCCACGTGTGGCGCGGCCATCGAGGTGCCGTTGTAGTTCTTGTAGCCGGTGGTCAGGTTGTCGGCGTTGGTGCCGCTGATGATCGAGCTGTAGATCTGCGTGCCCGGCGCCGAGACGCAGAAGCTCGCGGTGTAGCCGCAGCGCGAGGAAAACGTACTCATGATGTACGGATTGGCGCTGGCCAGATCCGGGTTCTTCTGCAACGCGGCGACGGTGATCCAGTTCGGCGCGATGTCCGGCACGAAGTAGCCGAGGCCGGCGATGGCGTCCGGGTTGTTCAGGTTGTAATCGTTACCGGCGGCGAAGATCGTCACGATGCCGCTGCGGGCGGCGGCGATGGCGCCGTCGTAGGCGCCGCCGGGCTTGGTGCCGAGCAGCGTACGGATTTCGTTGAACTGCAATTGCGCGTCGTTGACGGTGAAGTGCGGATACGCCGGGTCGCGGCCGCCGAGGTCGAACCGGTCAGTGATGCCGATGCCCCAGCTGTTGTTGATGATCCGCGCGCCACTGGCGATCAGCGCATCCCAACCGGCCTTGTACACCGCGCCGTCGTTGCCACGGACGATGCCGTCTTCCGGGCCCGGGTCACCGTTATCCGCGCTGATGATCTGCGCACCGAACGCCACGCCGTGCATCGGCCCGCCGTCACGGCTGCCGGCAGCGATGCCACCGACGTGGGTGCCGTGGGCACCGAGCTTGCCGTCGGAACCGACCGAGGGCGAACCGTCATAGCGGAACGCGTCCCCGGCTTTGACCGGGATGTACGGGTCGGTGTATTCGCGGATCCCGCTGGTGACCAGGGTGATGACTTTATTGGCACCGGAAAACTCCGGGTGCGCGGCGTACACCGGCTGGTCGAAGATCCCCAGTTTCACACCTTTGCCGGTGTAACCGGCGGCGTAGGCGTGATCCGCGCCAATGGCGCCCAAGCCCCATTCCGCCTGGAACTCGGCGCTGCGCCAACTGGCGGGATCGCCGCTGCGGCCGCTTTCCACGTAAGGCGCCGCGTGCGCGGTGCCCCAGGTGGTCAGCGCACAAATCACGGCGCAATTGAGGGTTTTCATGGCGAAGCGACCGCCCGTTTGCGCGGGGGTATTGTTGTTATTCATCCAGCGACCTTCCTTAGTGTTGTTGCGAAAAATCCGTGTACCAGGCCCACACCCGAGCATGGGAAATAACGCTTGTGGCGAGGGGATTTATCCCCGATCAACTGCGCAGCAGTCGCACGCCCGGACGACTATCGGGGCCGCCTCGCGTCCCATCGGGGATGAATCCCCTCACCACAGGTGTGTGCTCACATCCCCCTGTAGGAGCTGCCGCAGGCTGCGATCTTTTGATCTTGTTGTTAAAAAATCAAAGTCAAAAGATCGCAGCCTGCGGCAGCTCCTACAGGGGACGTATTCACCCTCCGTCAGAACTGCCAGTTCAGGCTCAGCCCCACGCCGTGGCTCTTCTCGCGGTTGGCCAGTTGCCCGTTGTAATCGAGGTTGACCCGCACGTCCTTGCTCAATGCCAGGCTGGCTTGTACGCCGACCAGCGCCGCGTCACGTACCAGAGCCGAACTCTCGACCGTGTACGGCGCGCTGCCGCTGGCGAAACGCAGATGCTGTTCGGCGTCGATGTCGCTCAGGCTGTGCTGCCAGCCGAGGTGGCCGCTGACGTCCAGCGACTGCTGATTGGACAAATTGAAGCCCTTGACCGCGCGCACACCGAGCGTACTCAGCACCGCATCACGCTGCTCGCCCGAGCTTTTCAGCGCCGCCGCATCGCCCTTTTCAGTGAAGCCTTCGGTATCCAGATGCACGTAAGCGAGGTTGGCGAACGGCTCCAGCGCCAACGGTTGCAGGTTCAGCCGGTAAGCCGCCTCACCGAAAACCTGCGTGGTGGCCACATCGACCTTGGCTTTCTGTTTGGCGCTGACATCGCCGTATTGCAGATCGCGCTTCACATCGCCGCGATGCCAGCTATAGGCCGCGCCGGTGCTCAGGCGCCAGGCGCCAATGTCATGACCGGCGTAAGCGCCGAGGTGATAGCTGTCGACCTTCGCCGACGAATGCGTGTCCGAGCCCATGTTCAGCGAGCTGTCGCTGTAACCGGTGACCAGACCGATGCGGGTCTGCTCGTCCAGCGCGCCGTCAACACCGGCGAGGAGACCACCGATTGAGGTGCTGTAGCGCGAAGTGTCGTTACCGGAGTTGGTCGCCCCCCAGGCGCCGAGGGCCTTGATCCAGCCATTGCTTTGCGTGGCGTTGGCATCGTGCAGACGTTCGCCGACCGCGTCGCGCAACTGGCGGCTGTCATTGATCAGCATCGAGCCGAGCGCCGGGTAGATTTCGCCGCTCAATTGCTGGAACGCCTGTTGCGCCGAGGCTGCAGACGCCGACAGCAGCAGGCTTTCGTACACCGAATTGCCGGCGCCGAGGCCTTCGACGGCGGCCGCCACCGCACGCTGATTCGGGGTCTGCCCGACGCTGGCGAACGAGGTGGCGTTGCGCTGAATGTCGAGCTGAATGGCGTTGGCCGTGTAGTCGAGGTTGCCGCCGATGAACAGGTAATCCGGCAGCACCGCGCCGAACTGGCCCTGAATACCACCGGCCGCTTGCAAAATGTCGTACGAATGGCCGAGCAGGCTGCGGGTTTCAGTGGTGCTGAGTAGGGTCGGGCTGTTTTCCAGCGACAGGCTGACCGTGGCACCGTTGATGCTCGCGCTGCCGCCGGCAACGATGCGGTCGCTGCTGGTCGGCGACAGCTCGACCGCGTAGGTCGAGCCTGGGGCGAAGGTCACGTCACCGGCCACGCTCAAGGTGCCGATGGAGTTGCCCGGTGCTACGCGGCCGCCGCTGTTGGCGAGCAACGAGGCGATCCGCCCGGAACCGCCGAGGGTGCCGCTGTCGTTGACGGTCACCGCCGAGGCCAGCGAGCCGTTGACGCTGAGCAAGCCGCCATTGACCGTGGTCGGGCCACGGAAAGTGTTGTCGCCGGTCAGCAGCAAGCGCCCTGCCCCGGACTTGATCAGGCTGCCCTGATAGACCCGCGTCGCCGCTGCGGCATCGCGCGCCATACCGACGGCGTAGTCGGTCTGATCCTGCTGAGTGGCGCCGGCCGGAATACCGTTCTGCCAGCCCTTGTCCTGCAAGGTCTGCTGCCAGGCGCCGTGTTCGGCGAGGTCATCGCGCTGGCGCTGAATCAATGCCTTGTCGGAGATGTCATTGCTCCACACATCGCTTTGCCCGGCCGCCAGGTTGGCATCGAACGCGCCGAGCAATTGCCCCGGCCCGCGCATCGCCCGGTTCAGGTTGGCCACGCCCCAGCCGACCCGCTCGGTCGGCGCATCGGTAATCGAGCCGTCGAGTTGCGTGGCGGTGGTCAGCAGCACTTCCAGCGCCTGCTGATTATTCATGTACGGGTAGCGTTCCATCACCAGCGCCAGTGCCCCGGTAGCGTGCGGCGCGGCCATCGAGGTGCCGGACTTGATTGCGTAATCGCCACCCGGAATGGTGCTGTCGATCTTCGCCCCCGGCGTGGTGATGCACCAGTATTTGGCGATGCCGCACTGGTTGTATTTCTGCTGATTGCTTTGGTCCAGCCCGGAAACTGCCAGCCAGTGGCCTTCGAGGTCCGGCTGAAAGTACGGCAACGCCGAGCGCACGCTGGCATTCGGGTAGCCGCTGTTACCGGCGCTGAACACGTTGATCACGCCACGGCGCGAGACGTCCGCCGCTGCATCGAGCCAGGTGCCCTGATTCCAGTGCTGGGCGTAAGCGGCATGCAGATCGGCCAGGGTGCGATAGCTGACGTCCGGCGGCTGACTGCCCCAACTGTTGTTGATTGCGCGCACGCCGGCAGCGGCCAGGGCGTCATAGGCGGCTTTGAAATAGCGCGGATCGGGTTTCGGGCCGAACAGAAAGCTGTCGTTGTTGTTGGTGTTGCCGACGTAGATTTGCGCGTTGTACGCCACCCCGTGCATGCCGGTGCCGTCACGGCTCGCGCCCATGGTGCCGACCACGTGGGTGCCGTGGGAATCGTTGTTGGGGTTGAGGGTGCCGTTGACGTTGAACAGCGAGCCGTCGACGTAACTGCCGGAGGCCATTACCGGGTGATAGCGGTCGCTGGCGAACTCGGGATGAGCGGCGTCGAAACCGGAATCGAGGGCGCCGATTTTCACGCCTTTACCGGTGATCCCGGCGGCGTAAGCCTGATCGGCCTGCATCCGCGCCAGGCCCCAGTCGCGCTGGAATTCGGCGCTGCGCCAACTGGCCGGATCGCCGGGCTTGCCGGTTTCAAGGTACTGCGCGTTGGCTTGCGCAATGGAAACTGCGAGCAACAGAGTGCCGACCGCTGCCGGCTTGATGCGTACTTCCATGTTCACCACTCACTTTTCTTATGTTTTTGTTATGACCCGTTTCGCCGGGCGAGCACTTCTTGAAATATCGAGCGAGTCTATTTGTGGCGAGGGAGCTTGCTCCCGCTGGCTGCGCAGCAGCCCAAAATCTTGTGAGCGCTACGCACTCAAGCGGGAGCAAGCTCCCTCGCCACAGGTTCGGTGCCAAGCATTAACGCGGGTTGCTTTTCGGGCCTTGTCCGAACGCCTCATCCACCCGCGCCAGATCCTGTTCGTTCAGCGTCCCCGCGTAGTAATGCAGCTTGGTCCAGGCCATCAAGTAGTCGTAGCGCGCCTGGGCCAGATCGCGGCGGGTGGTAAACAGTTGCTGTTCGGCGTTCAGCGCATCGAGGTTCGTCCGTTCACCGCCAAGAATGCTTTGCTTGGTCGACACCACCAGCGCTTCAGCAGAAGCCAGGGCCTTCTGGTAGGCGCGCAGTTTGTTGACGCCCGACAGGCAGGCGCTGAACTGGCGGCGCAGTTCGATCAGCGTCTCGCGGGTCTTGCCATCGAGCTCGTATTCCGCCTGCTCCATGGTGCGGCTGGCCTGACGGGTCGAGGCCGATACCCCGCCACCGGCGTACAGTGGAACGTTGACTTCAAAGCCGATGGTATTGGTGTCGTAGCGCTGGTTATAGGTGTTGCCGCTGTCCGATTCAGTCTTGCGGATCGACGCGTAGGCACTGACTTTCGGCAGGTGCCCGGCGCGGTTGCGCTCGACTTCATACTTGGCCACTTCCACCGCCTGACGCTGCGACGCCAGATTGGGGTTGTTGCTGATCGCCAGTTCGTGCCAGGTGTCGTAGTTGGCCGGCATCAGCGCGAAAGTCTGGAAGTTCTGATCCAGCGGTGCCAGCTCGCTGATGTCCACTGTCTGCACGCCGACCAGCGCGCCCAGTTCACGCAGCGCGGCGTCCTGCTCGTTGCGTGCCTCGATCTCTTCGGCGGTCGCCAGTTCATAGCGCGACTCGGCTTCGAGAATGTCGGTGCGGGTGCCCTCGCCCTGCTTGAACATGTGCTCGTTCTGCTGGAACTGCTGCTCATAGGCCTTCTTCTTGGCCTGGGCGATGTCGATCTGATCCTGGGCGAACAAGGCTTTGGTGTAGTTGTCCAGCACCCGTACCAGCAGCTCCTGACTCTTGCCGCGAAACGCCTCGTCGGCGAACAGCGACTGCGCCACGCCTTTGCGATACGCCGCATAAGCCTCGTAGTCGAGCAACGGTTGCTGCAAGGTCAGGGTCGAGCCATAGCTGTTGTAGTTGCGGTCTTCGGTGAGGTTGCCGCGGGCGGTCAGTTGCGTGGCCTTGGAGGTGTTGTGACCCCGGTTGTAGTTGTAACCCAGTCTCGGCAACAGCCCGGCACGGCCGATGGTGCGGTTTTCCAGGCCCGCGTCGCGCTCCTTGATCGCGCCGAGGAACACCGGATCGTTGCGCAATGCCTGTTCGTAGACTTCGAATGGCCCCATGGCCGCCAGCGCGCTGTTTCCTGCGAGCAGCGCGAACGCTGCTCCCAACATCGAAAGCTTATTCATACAGCCGAACATCCTTATTCTTCAGTCAACGCAGAGCCAGCGCGATCGAGCAATGGTTTGAACAGGTAGTTGAGCAGTGAACGTTCGCCCGTGCGCACGAACATTTCCGCCGGCATACCGGGCTTGATCACCAGGCCATGGAGTTTTTCCATCGCCTGATCACTGACGCTGCTGCGCAACACGTAGTACGGCACGCCGGTTTTCTCATCGACCATCTGGTCGGCGGAAATCAGGCTGACCTCACCCGGTACACGCGGGGTCTTGCTCTGGTTGAACGCGGTGAACAGGATATCCACCGGCAGATGCGTGCCGACCTTGTCGATCAGGTTGATCGGCAAGTGCCCTTCGACTTCCAGGGTGGTGCCTTGCGGGACGATCTCCAGCAGGGTTTCGCCCTGACGCACCACCGCGCCTTCGGTGTGCACGCCAAGGTTGACCGCCACGCCGTCGGCGGTGGCGAGGATCTCGCTGTGTTGCAGGTCGAAACCGGCCGAGGTCAGTTGCTCCGACAGGGTCACGCTTTTGAGCTGCGCGTCGGCCAGTTGCGTGCGCACTTCCTTTTGATATTCCTCGCCATGCTGTTGCAGCTTCAAGCGCGATTCGAGGATTCCCTGCTCCACCCGGCCGCTTTCACCGGTGTTTTCCGCGAGTTGCTGCTGCACTTGCGACAGCTGACGCTGGTACTCCATCAAGCGGTTGCGCGGGATGTAGCCGTTGTCCGCCAGTGGCTGCAGGTTGCTCAGTTGCTGTTGCAGCGAATCGGCCTGGGCATTGAGGTCGGTGCGGGCGCGACGCATGCCCGCCAGCTGCGCGGTGGCGCCTTCGATGCTGGCGCGCAGACCGGCCTGCTCGCGGTAGAACGCTTCGCGACGGCTGCTGAACAGTTGACGCTGGCCTTCAAGAACCAGCGCCAGACGCGGATCCGGGTCGTTACTCAGTTCGGCAGGAAAGGTGATCTCTTTGAGGTTGTCGCGCTCGGCCTGCCAGCGTGCGAGGCTGGCCCAGGCCATGCGGTACTGGGCTTGCAGCGACTGCACATCGGCCGCGACCTGTGTCTGATCGAGGCGAAACAACGGTTGACCCTGCTTCACGATCTCGCCTTCGCGCACCAGAATCCGGCTGACCACGCCGCTGCTCATCGACTGCACAGCCTTGCGCTTGCCCGAGACCACCACGGTGCCCTGCACCGGAATGCCCTGATCCAGCGGCGCCAGTGCGGCCCAGGTGAAGAAACTGCCGGCGCCGACGATGGCCAGAATCCAGCCCATGCGGGCGAAGAATTTCGCATCGCGCTCCGGGCGCTCGGTGACGTACGCGTGTTCCATGGAGGCTTCGTTTTCAGTGTTCATGCTGGCGCTGCTCATACACCCGAATTCCTTGTCGAGGGCTGGTACTGCCGGCTCATGCTGAGCCCGCCCGGTGCCTGCGCGGATTTTTCCCGTTGTTGTTCCTGAGCGCCGGACAGCGCTTTGAGCACTTCCTGACTGGCGCCGAACGCCTGCAAGCGGCCATCGTTGAGCACCAGCAGTTTGTCCGCCTGAGCCAGCACCGAAGAGCGATGCGTCACCAGCACCACGGTGGTGCCCTTGGCCTTGAGCTGGGCGATGGCGCTGGCCAGCGCGGCTTCACCGACAGTGTCGAGGTTGGAATTCGGCTCATCGAGCACCACCAGGCTCGGATCGCCATACATCGCACGGGCCAGGGCCACACGCTGCTTTTGACCGCCGGACAGGCCACTGCCGTCCTCGCCCAGTTGCGTGTCGTAGCCTTGCGGCAGGCGCAGAATCATCTCGTGCACGCCGGCCTGTTGCGCGGCGGCCACGACCTTCTCTGGGTTGGCTTCGCTGAAACGGGCAATGTTTTCGGCGATGCTGCCGCTGAACAGTTCGATGTCTTGTGGCAGGTAGCCGATGTACGGGCCGAGCTCGTCGCGGTTCCAGCGATGGATGTCGGCACTGTCCAGGCGCACCGTGCCGCCGAGGGTCGGCCACACGCCGACCAGTACACGGGCCAGGGTCGACTTGCCGGAACCGGAGGCACCGAGCACGCCGAGCACTTCGCCAGCGCCCAGATTGAAATTGATCATCTGCAGGGTTGCCGCGCGCTGCCCGGGAGGGCCGGCACTGACTTGCTCGAAGGTGATCTGGCCTTTCGGCGCCGGCAGCGCCATGGCGTCATCACTCGGCGGGAACGCCTGCAGCAAAGAGTCCAGACGACGATAGGCCAGCTTCGCCCCGCTCCACTGTTTCCACACGGCGATCAACTGGTCGATCGGGCTCAGCACGCGGCCCATCAGGATCGAACCGGCGATCATCATCCCGGCGGTCATGTCGCCCTTGATCACCAGTAACGCACCGAGGCCCAGCACCAGCGATTGCAGGCACAGGCGCAGGGTCTTGCTGATCGAGCTGATCACCGCGCCGGTGTCGCTGGCCTGATTCTGCAGGCCGAGGAAACGCGAGTGCACACCGAACCAGCGCTTGCGCAACGCGCCAAGCATGCCCATGGCCTGGATGGTTTCGGCGTTGTGCAGGTGACTGGTGGCCAGTTGACTGGACTTCTGCGAGTAACCGGCGGCTTCGCCCAGCGGCTTCCTGGTCATGTATTCGTTTAGGCAGGCCAGCGCAATCAGCAGCAGCGCGCCGGCTGTGGCGAGCACGCCCAGCCAGACGTTGAACAGGTAGATGACAAACAGATAGACCGGGAACCACGGCGCGTCGAAAAACGCGAACAGGGCCGGGCCGGTGACGAATTGGCGAATGTGGGTCAGGTCGCCCAGCGATTGCCCGGCGTTTCCCTCGCCCTTGAACAGATTGCGTTCGAACGCCGCCTGATACACCCGCAGGTTGAAGCGGCGCTCCAGTTGGCTGCCGATGCGGATCACGATGAAGCTGCGGATCACCTCCAGCATGCCGATGAAGGCAAAGAAGCCAACCACCATCAATGACAGCATCGCCAACGTCGTTTCGTTCTGCGAAGACAGTACGCGGTCGTAGACCTGCAGCATATAAATGGAGGGCACCAGCATCAGCACGTTAATCAGTGCGGTAAAGCATCCGACGCTGATCAGAATGCTTTTATAGTCACCCAAAGCCTTGAACAAGGGAGCGGTGGCTGGGGCCTTCGCCATCTTCATTGTTTCTTCCTGAAATGATAGATCCCGCCAGACTTCGACGAGCGCTCAATTAATGTTCCGCCTACCTGCGAAAGATGTTTTGCAAGTACTCGCTTACCACTCAACAACAACTGCGACGATCACTTATAACGTTCAAACACTGCCATATATTCAATCTGGATTAGTTGAGCGTTTATTTCGTCGCGCGTTCGAGTGTAACAACCAGGCCCGACTTCAAAGTGCTGGAATAGAGCCCGTCACGTTGTCGGCTGAAAAACACGATTCTTGAACCTTCCTTGCCGGTGATCGAAATTCCGTCGGGTTCCGGAAACCAGCCGGTAGGCGAATCTTCCAGCCATGCACCAAGGCATTCGGCGCCCTTGCCGACGGTCTGATTGGCTTGCAGTTCGAGGGCACAGGTGTTCGACGGTTTATCCTGCAGCTTTTGCGCTTCGGGCGCGTCATTTTCAGTGCTCAACGTCGCCTGCCATTGCCCGGCAAAAACCGAGGGATCTTCAAGTCTGAGGCTGCTTGCCATGGTTGTTTCTCCAGAAATCATGATCAGCGCCGCCGAAAGCCACGCCATCGCCTTGTAGGTAAAAACTTTACAGATCATCAGAAAATTCGCTCCAGCACCTAGCCTTGCCCAGCCATCAACACGATGCAAGCAAAGAAAGCGGCGCATCAAGCGCCGCTTCCCGTTTCACATCACGCCACGATGTCGCTGGTCGCTGCCTGGCCCACGGTGCTGACCTGGAAGTCCGCCACGCCGTGCCCGGAGAAGTCCACCGACAACAGGCTGTTGCCGCCCGACGAGGTCAGGATCGCGTCGCCGGCCGAACCGGTGAAGCTGCTGACAAAGTGCAGGCCGGAACCGTTGGTGATGGCGCTCAGGTCGATTTTGTCCAGACCGCTGACGAAATCGAGGATCTGATCTATTGCACCCGGCTTGGAGTCGGAGCTGGAGGCGAACACGAAAGTGTCCGAACCCGAACCGCCCCACAGTTTGTCCGCACCACCGGCGCCGTAGATGATGTCGTTGCCGGCACCGCCCTTCAGCTCGTTGGACGCACTGTTACCGATCAGCAGGTCGTTGCCCGAACCACCAATGGCGTTCTCGATGGTCACGCCCTTGGCGATGGACACGTTACCGATCATGCCCCCTACGTCGGAGAACGAGGCTTCATTGAGGTTGATCTTCTGGTTCTGGGTGAAACCCGAGAAGTCGAAGGTGTCCTTGCCGCCCGCGTCCCACACCGAGAACACCAGCTTGTCGCTCGACGACGAGGCGCTGAGGAAATCGCGACCGGCGTTGGAGTTGAAGCCGTAGGTGGTGTCACCGGTACGGGTGGTCAGGTTGGCGCCGTACAGCTTCTGGATCGCTGCAATGTCGTCCATCAGCGGGCCGGAAGCATAGGCTTCCACACCACCCTTACTGAAGTTCTGGGCGGTGTTGCTTTCGCTCCAGTAACTCATGAGGCTGTAACCGCGGGTGTCTTGCCCGTAGGAAGCATCCTTGTAAGTCGGGTTGCCTTCGCCGGCGTTGTAGTCGCCAGGGTGAGACAGGCCCAGGGTGTGGCCGATTTCGTGGGTCAGGGTTTGACGCCCGTAATTGTTCAGACCCGGGGTTTTGTTGACGTCGTAGCCACTGCCGGTCAGGTACCAGGATTGACCGTCATAGCCTGGCTCGGTGCCTGGCAGGAACGCAAACGCCGCCGCGCCTTCCTGGCCGCCGCTGTAGTTACCGAAGGTCATGTGACCGTCGCCACCACGGGCCGATTCGGTGAACGTCACGTTGGCGACATCCGCCCAGGATTGCATGGCGAGCACGGCCTGGGCTTTCTGCAGGGAGCTGAACTGACTGAAACCGGTGACGCCCAGGCCGCTGAAGTTAGCGGTTTTGGCGGTCAGAAAGGTGTAGGTCAGTTCGATCTTGCCACTGTTGTCCAGGTCGTGCCAGGAGGCACCGTCGCGCAACAGTTGAGTGGCGGCTTGATCCACCGAGAAGGACGGTTTGCCATTGACCGTGAGGTTGCCGCCACGATCGTATTGATGGCTGAAGCTATTGATCTGGTTCCAGGCAGAGCTGGTCGCAGCCAGAGATTGCGCTGCGCCGACAGGCACGAATGTGTCTGCGGTGATATCAATAGCGTTCGCTTTTACTTTCGACATAAACACACTTCCTTGTTTAGCAATGGAACAGTTTTTGTCAGATAGCGACGATCCCTGGCGAGATCGTCCTATCACTCGCCCAATGAAGGCGTAAGAAACCTGACACAATTTGAAATCTGTCGTCTAGCATTTTTTTGAGATCAAAACCGACTGTTCCGTCAAATGCCCGTAAACAATGACTGCGGGGTCGAAAGATTGTTATGAGGTGTTTGTTCTCGCCTAATTGTCTGACGATTTTCTATTTAAATATTAAATATCGGTAAGTTGCTTTTTGATAGATACGTCTCACTTTGCTGCACTCTATTAGTGCGATGCCAGTGTAGTGATATCAATCAAATCAGCGTTGCTAAAACACTTGTGGGAGCGGGCTTGCTCGCGAATGCTATTTATCTGCCAACCTGTTTGCTGACTGATCGAACGCATTCGCGAGCAAGCCCGCTCCCACAGGAGGGGTGATGTGGTTTAGCTACCGGTACGGATCTTGTTCCACACTCGCGTGCGGATCCGGTCAATGTTCAGCGGCATTGCCTCCAGCGCAAACAGCTTGCCCATCATCTCCGGGCTCGGATAGACCTTGGTGTCACCCTTGATTGCCGGATCGATCAGGCTGTCGGCCTGCTGGTTGCCATTGGCGTAGTGCACGTAATTGCTGATGCCGGCCATCACGTCCGGACGCAGCAAGTAGTTCATGAACGCGTAACCGGCCTTCTCGTCCGGTGCATCGGCGGGCATGGCGACCATGTCGAACCAGATGGCGGCGCCTTCCTTGGGAATCGCGTAACCGATGTCGATGCCGTTCTTCGCTTCCTTGGCGCGGTTTTCCGCCTGCAGGATGTCACCGGAGAAACCGACCGCCACGCAGATATCGCCATTGGCCAGGTCGCTGGTGTACTTCGAGGAATGGAAGTAGCTGACATACGGCCGCACTTTCATCAGCAATGCTTCGGCTTTCTTGTAGTCCTCGGGGTTCTTGCTGTGGGGCGGCAAGCCCAGGTAATTGAGCGCTGCCGGCAGCAATTCCGGGCCGTTATCGAGGATCGCCACGCCGCACTTCTGCAGTTTTTCCATGTATTCGGGCTTGAAGATCAGATCCCAGGAATCCACTGGCGCGCTATCACCCAGCACCGCCTTGACCTTGGCGACGTTGTAGCCGATGCCGGTGCTGCCCCACAGATACGGAAAGCCGTGCTCGTTGTTCGGGTCGTTGACCTGCAAGGCCTTGAGCAACACCGGGTTGAGGTTCTTCCAGTTCGGCAACTGGCTCTTGTCGAGCTTCTTCAGCGCCCCGCCCTGGATCTGCCGCGCCATGAAGTGGTTGGACGGGAACACCACGTCATAACCGGATTTGCCGGTCATCAACTTGCCGTCGAGGGTTTCGTTGCTGTCGTAGACGTCATAGGTGACGCCGATGCCGGTGTCTTTCTGGAATTTTTTCGTGGTGTCCGGCGCGATGTAGTCCGACCAGTTGTAAATCTTCACCGTTTCGGCGGCATGACTAATGGAGGCGGCCAGCAGCAGCGGCGCCAGAGCGAGGGTTTTCTGGATCATGGGGTCGATTCCTGTAGTGGCTATTTTTGTTGGCAGGCAATCAAAGGATCAAACAATCAGAAAATAAGGACGTAGCTCTTGCGCACGGTCTCCTGGATATCCCAGATGCCGAGCGTGTTGGCCGGCAACATCAGTGCGTCGCCACCTTGTATGTGCAGGGTTTCGCCGCCGTCGTTCGGGGTGAACGTGCAACGGCCGGAGATGAAGTGGCAGAACTCCTGTGCGGTGATCTGCCGGCGCCAGCGCCCCGGGGTGCATTCCCAGACGCCGGTTTCAACGCCGTCATCGCGCTCGACGCTGGTGGTCGAGGCAATGGCGACCGGCTCGCCGAGTGGCACGGCCACCGGGTTGGATTCATCCAGTTGCAGGCTGGCGGTGTTCTTGAACTGCGTAATGCTCATGGTGAGACCTGTCTTGTGAAGAAAACGGCGGTTAGTGCATGAAACCTTCCATGAAGCCCGCGACCTGACTGGCCAGCTTGCGCCGCCACGGGGCGCTGGCCGGGTTGGCCAGGGTCTGGTCTTCGTGGACGAAACTTTTGATGATCGCGTTGTAGCCAAGCCAGCGGCACGGCTCCGGCTCCCAGGCGCGTAGCGCATGAATTCCGCCGTCCGGCAGCACCCACGGCTGATGCACCAGTTCGGTATCGCGCTCAAGAATCAGATCGGCCAGGGTGCGGCCGCCAAGGTTGCTGGCACCCACACCCTCCCCGCCATAACCGCCGGACAGCGCAATGCCATTGGCGCGATCGCAGAGCATGTGCGGCTTGAAATGCCGGGACATGCCGAGGTTGCCGCCCCAGGCGTGGGTGATCTGCACGTTTTTCAACTGCGGAAACAGCTCGCCGAACAGATAGCGCCGCAGCTCGACTTCATCACGGGTCAGATCGAAGTTGTGGCGCAACTTCCCGGCGAACTGGTAACCGCCGCGGGCGCCAAAGACCAGACGATTGTCGGCACTGCGCTGGCCATAGGTGACCTGACGGCTGAACTCGCTGAAGGCCTGGCCACGGTTGAGGCCGATTTCATCCCAGGTCGCTGCCGACAACGGTTCAGTGGCGACAATCAGACTCTGCACCGGCAACTGATAGCGACCCAGCGGTGGGAGCGTGACCGAATAACCTTCGACCGCCGGCACAATCCAGCGACTGCGCACACTGGCCCTGGCCGTGCGCAAACTGCCGGACTGCCAATGCGTCACGGGGCTATTTTCGTAGATCTTCACGCCCATGCTCTGCACGGTGCGCGCCAGACCGCGCACCAGTTTCGCCGGGTGAATGGTCGCCACGTGCGGCGCATAAATGCCGCCGTAGGGTTTCGCCACACGAATCTGTTGCGCCAGTTGCTCGGGGTTCAGCCAGCGGTAATCGTTGTCGGTCAGGCCTTGGGCGTGCAGTTTGTAGAGGTATTCGCGCAGGCTGGCTTCCTGCTCCGGGTAACGGGCGGCGCAGTACAGCACCCCGCCCTTGCGGTAATCGCAGTGGATGCCCTCACGTTCGAGGACAACTTCCACCTCATCGGGAATGCTGTGCAGCAGATCAAACGATGCGCGGCGTTGTTGTGGCGAGAGGCCGGCGAGCAGCCGATCCTCGCCCAGCAGATTGCCCATCAGCCAGCCGCCATTGCGCCCGGACGCACCGAAACCGGCGGTTTGCGCCTCGACGATGGCGATATCGAGACCGGGGGCGAGTTTTTTCAGGTAGTACGCGGTCCACAGCCCGGTGTAACCGGCGCCGATGATCGCCACGTCGACGTCCAGATCCTGCTCAAGCGCCGGCCGCGCAATCAACGGCTCGTCGAGTTGATCCATCCACAAACTGATAGTGCGCCACGCCGGCATGCAAGACTCCGCCACTGAAAACCTTCGATGGCGTCGATCCTAGTGCGTGACTTCAATCACTGTCTTGCGCGCGTGCCCGCAAAGAAATTTGTTTGGCGTAGGCCTTCGGCGACTGGCCGGTGTGTCGGCGGAAACAACTGTAGAACGCTGACAGCGAGTTGAAACCGGCAGCAAACGCCAGCTCATCGATACGCAGCGGCGGCATGGCCTGATCCAGTGACTTGAGCAAGTGCTGCAGGCGGGCCTGGTTGACGTAGCGATAGAAGCTCTGGCCGAGCACCTGATTGAGCAGGTAGGAAATCTGATTGCGGCTGTAGCCGCACTCCTTCGCCACCCGTTGCAGATCCAGTTCCGGATCGAGATACGGTTGCTGGCGTTCGAAATATTGCTGCAGATCCTCGGCCATGAAACTGATCTGGCGCGGCGAAAGCCCCAAGCGACTGACCGCCGGACGCTGACTGGGTGCGACAGCGCCGTTGGTTTGCGTGCGGACCAGCGAGGCGTATTCGTTGACCCGCCAGATCAGCCCGTCCTTGACCGTGATCGCTTCGCTGGATCGGAACGACACCAGCCCGTCGCCACCGCGCAAAGTCACTTCGTATTGAATGAAAGCGGTGTTGCCATCCACGCGAATCCGGTCGCAATGCTCGAGCGCTTCGTCGGATTCTCGCGGCATGCTCACGCGCACGTACTCGCGCAATTCGTCGAGACCCAGGACCCGGTTCTGAAAGAAATCGTTGTATTGGACGTCAGGGTGATACAGCGCCATGACACTGTCCAGATCGCGGTGCTTCCAGCTCAGGTGGTAGCGCATGACCGTGGCGGCCGTGGCCGGGGTCTGTTCGGGGCCGTCATCGTCGGCGTGCATAAAGGGCTCGGCGCAAAAGAACCGAGCTTGCCCAAGTTCGCCAAAACGATCAACGAGCAAACCGTAGTGGCCATTTGGCGATGACTGATCCCGACGTGACTTACATCAAAAAACGCGCAGCAATCGCAAAATGAACTGAAAAATCTCACGGAAAATTCACATGCGAGTGCTACTTTTAACGTCACTGACCGGTTGAGCCAATGAAGGCTCTTCCCACCTAACATGAGCAAAAGGAAGCGCTCGATGAAGAAGGCGGGCAACACATGAATAAAGGCTCCAGTAAAGTCACGTTTCCCAATGCGTGCCAACTGATGCGTTGGCACTTTCATCCCATGGGTTTTGAGGCAACGATGGATGCGCCGGGCAGCATGATTGCCCGTCTGTTTGATCGTGCCAGCGGTGAAACCATGATCGCCATCGCCGGTATTCCTTGTGCGACGGTGATGAACGCGGCCGATGTCGAGCGCATCATTGAGGCTGTGGAAGACGAACTGGAGGCTTTCATTCCTCCGGAATCTCTCAAGAGTTACGCATAAACTATTGTTTTATATAAAAAGCCCGCCAATTCAGGCGGGCTTTTTTTGTGCTTGCGTGCTACGCGTTTTGCGGCTGTTTTCGGTGATCGACGAAGAATGCCTTGCCTTGGGCAACCCGATCGGACGCCCTTGGCATGTTCACCGCATGGGTATCCTGCGGCTCGACGTACCAGTAGCAATGGCTGACCGCCCGGGTGATACCAACGTAGGCCAGCCGCAGAATCTCGTCCTTCTGCGCCGTGTCATAAGGCTCACTGTCGCCAGCCTTGCCCAAGCCGGCCATGCGATATACCTGGTTCTTGTAGGGCGAACTGGTCAGGTGCTGGCAGTCACCGAGCAGGAACACCGCATCAGCCTGCAGCCCCTTGGCGCTGTGGTAAGTCAGCTGTTTAAGCCGTCGCGCTTCGTACGGCAAGCTCGAATCAACATTAACTACAGGCTGAATATATTGCTCTATCAATAACTTATCGCTGCTTTTTCGATAGAGCATCAAGATCGAATCGCCACGATTGTAATGTTCGGCCAAGCGCTGCCCCAGGGCCTGGTCATCACGCTCTAGCACGTTGACCGGCTGCGCAGGCTTGGGCGCACCGCTGGCCTTGGCCTTCTTGCCGGGGATTGCCGGCGCGGCACGAACGATGTGTTCGGCAGCATCGATGATGTGCTGATGGCTGCGATAGTTGTCGCTGAGCATCACCCGAGTAGTGCTCGGCGACGGGAATTCCTTGTTGAACTCCATGAAGTAACTCGGCGAACTGCCGCGCCAGCCGTAGATCGACTGCCAATCGTCGCCGACACACAGCAACGAAGAACGTTGCGCGCCGCGCCCGACATGCATGGCCGGGCCGCGACTGCGGATTTCCGCGAGGCTGGCGCGGATCCAGGAGACGATTTGCGGCGATACGTCCTGAAACTCGTCGATCATCAAGTGCGACATCGGTCGCAGCAGCTCATCACTCAGCAGCTTCAGGTTCTCCGGCGAGTGCTCGCTGAACAGCGCGAACATACGGTTGTAGGTCATCACCGGCGGCTTCTGATCGAGCAGATGATCTTCAAGGGCACGCCAGAACAGGCTCAGCGCCTCGAAGAAAAACCGATCCGGATCATCCTTGGCAAAACTCATACGACCGACAGCGTCCGGCACATCCAGCCCGAGGTTTTCGATGAAACCGGCCGCCGCGACAAAACAGTCCAGTAGTGGCGCCGAGACCAGCTCACCTTTGACCTTGTAATCGAAGCCTGGACCGGCGCTCGCATCGCCAGCCAACGTCGCCAGAACCCGCTTTGACATTTCATAGCTATCCAGCCAAATCAATGGCTTATGACAGAAAGCTTGAAACAGGGTGCGCTTCACAGCCCATTCAGCACGCACGCTAAGTTTGGCGTTTGGACGGCAGATTTGCGGGTTTTCCCGGGGATCGAAGCCGAGCACCACCCAGGCATCGAGGCTGGGAATGTAGCCGTGGCAGTGAAAGGTCGAACCGTTGATCTCGAACGTCTGCCGGCTGGGCTCAATGCCCTTGATCGGCCAGGCACCGGCGCGAAACCACAGGTCTTCGATGGCATCGCACAGTTCTTCGTCGCGTTTGGCCGCCAGCTCGGTCACCGCCATGCGCTTTTGCACGTCCGGGTGATCGCGCTCAAGCTCCTTGAGCTGCAAGGCAGCCTTGGCCAGTGGTTGAATCAACTGGCGGAAACGTTGGTCCTGATTGAATAACCGGTGGTAGCACGCGTTGAGCTGCTGGCGCTGGGCATCATTGATTCGCAGATCGAACGGGTTGCTGTCGACCTCCTCGTCAGCGCCTTGTGGCCGATTGCTGAGATTTTCAAACGCCTGCAAGCGTTCGAACCCCGGTAGGCTGCGTACCATCGGCAAAATGCGTGAGTGAAAGGTGCGCACCAGTTCCCGCGCCTGTTGCAGGCTCAATGGCTGGCCCCAGAGCGCGAACATCTCGATCAGCTTATTGATGAAGTCCTTGCGCGACTCACGGGTGAAGGTCACCACGGTCATTGAATCCAGCTCAAAGCCCAGATAATGCGTGAGCAGCAGAATACGCAGCACCAACGTGGTCGACTTGCCTGCCCCGGCTCCGGCGATCACCGAGGTCGAAGGAGTGTCACTGAAAATCATCTTCCATTGAGCGAGGCTTGGCTGGGCATGCGCGGGCAGCAGGCGCGCCACATCGGCTTTCATGCGCTTCTTCAGCTCGGCGCTGAGCGGCAGACGCCAGTCGTCGAACAGATGATTATCGACGCTCGGCGGACGATGCTCGGTGCTGCGACTGTCACGAATCAACAGCACCTGCCGGCCTTCTTCCAGGCCTTCGAGTTTCCCCTCCTTGAAGCCGTACTCCACGCCAGCGGTGTGTCCGCTGCGAAAACCGTCCGCCTGGCCGTGCAGCCACGACGCACGGTGTTGAGCGCGCAAGCGTGTCAGGCCATGGCCGAAGAAACGTGCGGCGAGACGCTTGAACCATGGCATCTCGGCCAATGGACGAAGTTCGGGAGGAAGATCGGGAGTGTGTTGCGCCACGCTGAGGGGCTCCAGTGTGTGAGGCTGTTGGGGGCTATGGTGGCTTTATTTGCTGATGAGTTCTAGCGAAATGCTTACAGCTCATTGGTTTAGGCGATGAACTGAAAGTTGGGTGAGATCGTTTCGAGCCGGTTTCCCATCAACAGATTCGATGAGAATGCCGCACTTTTTACGCTTTTTCTCGATGGTTGCCTCATGGATGATGCCCGTCATAACCGACGGTCTCGCTTCATGGCTTTGGCGTTACGCCCCATGACGAACCTTTTGAGGAGACGATCATGCTTGAACTCAGACCTTTCAATACACTGGGCGGCGCTCACCACGGCTGGTTGGATGCCCATCACCACTTTTCGTTCGCCGAATACTACGATCCGCAACGCATGAACTGGGGCAATCTGCGGGTGTGGAACGATGACGTGATCGCCGCCGGCACCGGATTCCCGCTGCACCCGCACCGCGACATGGAAATCATCACTTACGTGCGTGAAGGTGCGATTACCCACCAGGACAACCTTGGCAACAAGGGCCGTACTGAAGCAGGCGACGTGCAGGTCATGAGCGCCGGCACCGGCATCGCACACAGCGAGTACAACCTGGAAGACAAAGAGACCCGAATCTTTCAGATCTGGATTCTGCCGACGGAAACTGGCGCGCCGCCATCGTGGGGTGCCAAACCATTCCCCAAAGGCCAGCGCGAAGGCTTCGTGACCCTCGCCAGCGGCAAGGACGGCGACGATCAGAGCCTGCGCATTCGCGGTGATGCGCGGTTGGTCGCGGCCAACCTCAAGGCCGGCGAAACAGCTGAATATCAGTTGGATGCCGGACGTCGAGCGTATCTGGTACCCGCCACCGGTCTGATTGAAGTCAATGGTTTGCGCGCACAAGCTCGAGACGGTGTTGCCGTCGAGCATGAGTCAATACTGACTGTGACGGCGCTCGAAGACAGCGAAATCGTGTTGGTGGATCTGGCTTGATCGCCTGATATGCAGGTAAAAAAAGGGGCGACCGTCATGGTCGCCCCTTTTTTGCAGCTTTTGTGGCGAGGGGATTCATCCCCGATAGGCCGCAAAGCGGCCTTCTTTTCAATGGAGCGAACTGCTACGCAGTCCATCGGGGATAAATCCCCTCACCACAGGAAGAACTCACCTCCCTGAAGATCACTTGGTGCTGATTGCGCCATCCACCAGCGTTTGCGCTTCAGCCACCAGTTGCTTGAGGTGGTCGTCGCCAATGAAGCTTTCGGCGTAGATCTTGTAGATGTCTTCGGTGCCCGAAGGACGTGCGGCGAACCAGCCGTTTTCGGTCATCACCTTCAGACCACCAATGGCCTGATCGTTGCCCGGCGCATGGCTGAGAATGCTCTGAATCTTCTCGCCTGCCAGCTCGGTCGACGTCACTTGCTCCGGCGACAGCTTGCTCAACAGCGCTTTCTGCTCAGGGTTGGCCTTGGCATCGACGCGCACCGAGAACGGTTCGCCCAGTTCATCGGTCAGGGCGCGATAGGCCTGGCTCGGATCACGGCCGGTACGGGCAGTCATTTCAGCCGCCAACAACGCCGGAATCAAACCGTCCTTGTCGGTGCTCCAGACGCCACCATCCTTGCGCAGGAACGAAGCGCCAGCACTCTCCTCGCCACCAAAACCTAGCGAACCATCGAACAGGCCATCGGCAAACCATTTGAAACCGACCGGCACTTCGTAAAGACGACGCCCCAGACGTTTGGCCACGCGATCGATCAGACCGCTGCTGACCACGGTTTTACCCACGGCGGCGTCGACGCGCCATTGCGGACGGTTCTGGAACAGGTAATCGATGGACACCGCCAGATAGTTGTTCGGTGCCAGCAGACCACCCGACGGGGTGACGATGCCATGGCGATCGTGATCCGGGTCGCAGGCGAAGGCCACGTCGTAACGCTCCTTGAGACCGATCAAACCTTGCATGGCATGGCTGGACGACGGGTCCATACGGATCTGTCCATCCCAGTCGACCGTCATGAAGCGGAAAGTCGGATCGACCTGCTTGTTCACCACATCCAGATCAAGACGGTAATGCTCGGCAATCGCCGACCAGTAGCGCACCCCTGCTCCGCCCAACGGATCTACACCCAGACGCAGCTTGGCGTCACGGATGGCATCGAAGTCGATCACGTTGATGAGGTCAGCGACGTAGGTGTTGAGGTAGTCGTGACGGTGGGTGGTGCTGGCCTTGAGCGCCTGCTCGTAGCTGATGCGTTTGACGCCTGCCAGCTTGTTGGCCAGCAGCTCGTTGGCCTTGGCTTCGATCCACTTGGTGATGTGGGTGTCGGCCGGGCCGCCGTTGGTAGGGTTGTATTTGTAGCCCCCGCTTTGTGGCGGATTGTGCGACGGCGTAATCACGATGCCATCGGCCAGGCCCGAAGTGCGGCCACGGTTGTAGCAGAGGATTGCATGCGAAATCGCCGGTGTCGGCGTGTATTCGTCACCTTCGGCGATCATTACGGTAACGCCGTTGGCCGCCAGAACTTCCAGCGCACTGGCCCCGGCCGGGGTCGACAGCGCATGGGTGTCGATACCGACGAACAACGGGCCATCGATGCCCTGGGCTTCGCGATACAGGCAGATCGCCTGGCTGATCGCCAGAACGTGCCACTCATTGAAACTCAGGTCGAAGGAGCTGCCGCGATGCCCGGAAGTACCGAACGCAACACGCTGGGTGGCAATCGAAGCGTCCGGTTGGCCGGTGTAATAAGCCGTTACCAGTCGCGGGATGTCGACCAACAATTCTGCTGGTGCCGGTTTGCCCGCAAAAGGACTGATAGTCATGCAAAACCTCTGAAATAGAGTGGTTCAGGAAATACAGCGCAGTTTACTGACAGTTCGACCGCAGCGCGACGGGATCTATCCGACAGATTTCAACGTTCATTCCAGCGGCGCCAAGCGCAACGCCTCTCCCAACCTCTCGAGTGCTCCGCTCAAGCCGCTCTCTCCGTGATCCAGCAGGTTCAGGCGCAGATGCCGACGGTGCAATCCCTGCAAGCTGAACAGTTCGCCCGGCGCAATCAACACCTGTTGCCTGAGCAGGCGCTGAAACACATCGCGCATGTCCACCGGCCGCCGTGCCCGTACCCAGACCGTCGCCCCACCTTGTGGCTCGACAACCTGCAGCGCTTCGCCCAGACGCTCGCGCAACAAGTCGATCATCGGCGTACGGCGTTCCTTTAGGCGCCGGCGAAGTACGTACAGATGCTGGTCGACCCGACCGTTCCCATACAGCCGGGCAATGGCCTTCTGGCGAACGGGCGACAACCGGAACGAGCGCATCAGAAAATGCCGCTGCATTTCGTGCTTCCATTGGCGCGACAACACGTACCCGTAAGGCGCTTCGATACCGATGAATTTCTCGAACGTGGAGAAGACCAGCAGTCGGTCAGGGTCCAGTTGATCACGCAGACGCTCGACGCCCGTTGCCTCGCCCAGTTCACCGTAGCAGTCGTTTTCCAGCACCCAGGTGCCGTGCTCGCCAAGCAGGCCGGCGATCGCGTTGCGGTTATCCGCTGGAACCTGTGTACCGCGCGGCATGCACAGGCCCGAGGACAGCAGAATCAGCCGCACGTCTTCGGTCTTGAGCAGTGTTTCCAGCCGCTGCAGCTCCAGCCCGCCACAGGCCTGCAACGGCAGTTCGATTACACGCACCTCAGCCGCCTGCAGCAACCGCAGTATCACCCAGTCACAGGGCGACTCGACCAGAATGGTTGTGTGCCTGAGCTGCAGAACAGCCACCAGGATCTCCAGCACCCCGCGCATATCCGCGCCGATGTAAACATCCTCGGCGTGCCAGCACTGCTTTGGCGAGGTGGTATAGCGGGCCGCCAGGACGGCGCGTAATTCCAGTTCACCACAAGGCTGGTCGAGCAACGGCGGCTGGCGGGGATACTGGCGCAGCAGCTCACGCTCCAACAACAGCAATGGACTGTCCAGTGATTGCAGCGAAACCGGATCATCAGCATTCAACAAACGCATACCCGGGTGCCGCGCGTTGACATAGAGCGTTTCGAGCAGATCATTGCTCATGGCAGGTGGCGTCCCCCCCGAAACCGCCCTGGCGTAATACCCGGACTTGGCCACCGAATAGATCCGCCCTTCCTTTTTGAGCAACGAGTAAGCGTATTGAATGGTCGAGATCGACACGTTCAAGCGATCTGCCAACTGACGCAGCGATGGCAGCCTTGAATTGCCATCGCAAGCCGACTCGGCCATCAAGCGCATCAGGTATCGATAGACTGCCTGGTAGGCGAAACCGGATTCCCGTGCAGCCTTCATGAGACGGACACCATAACCGTTGGTGCGCCCAAGTATCGCTCGCTCACTTCATCGTTCCACTGACCGGTCACCCACGCCGGAGCCATCGAGGCCTGCCGCGTCGAGTGCGGTCTCCAGTGTTTGCCGGGCCGCACCGTGCGCAGGCAAGGGTTCCATGGCGTAGAGGTGGCCGATGAGCCGAACCGGTAAACCGCTGACGTCCATCATCCACTGCATTACCTGCTCCGGGCCGTGCAGCCCCTGCATGGCCCGATGCAAATCAGGCAGCGCCACCAACATGCCGGGATGACAGCTGCGCAGGAACCGCTCGAGCCCGGCTCCACGCTCGATGAACGGCGTGAACAGCAGGCAGACCCATTGTGCTTCGTTCAGACCGTAAGTCTGGTGCAGCCAGCTCGCCGCTGCTTCGCGCAGTTCTTCCGTGGTCTGCCATTGCCCCAGTCTTGCGATCATCTGCTCGCAGACCGGTTCCGGCACCCGCTGCAGCTGCATGTTCGCCAGCATGCGCTGGACATGTTCCGAGAACCCCGCTTCATAGCTGCGATCGCTGATGAACTCCGCTTCCAGGCCGCGTAAATGGGCCTCGATCAAAGGGTCGGCGTATTCGCCCTCACCCTGGTGAAACACCCATTCCTCTGCCTCGAACCCCAGAAACTCGCTCAGTAGCGGCCAGCGTTCTTCAAGATTGCCGACCGCCATGTCATGAATGTCGACAAATGTCGTGCGACGACATGACTCGAAGCCACCCTCGGGACGCCAGCATTGCCGCTCCGATTCGGAGTAAAAACCGCGATACAAATCCCCTCCCAATCCGTCCAGCAAAGCGAACAGCTCATCGAACGTCCCGGAATTCGGCGTCAGCGCCCCGATACCGGCCTTCTGCACGGCCCGGTCCAGGTCTTCGACAAACTGCTTCTGACGACGCGGCGATTCGCTGGCCAGCCAGGCATCCACGCCGTTACTCCAGCGAGCAATCTGGCCGTAAAATTCGGCCCAGGCCAGGCAGGCGTCGTCCCGCCACTCAAGCTTCTCGCCCCTGGCACGTCGATGTCCCATCATCAGCAGATTGGTGCGATGGGCGTCCGCGCTGTCCATTCCGAGTGGCGCCAGATGGTTGAACGGCAACACTTGTCGATGTTCCACCATGAGCAACTCGACACGGGGGTCGTCATACAGAAACAAGGCAGCGAAGCTGCGGTGCATGTTGTTCAGCGCCGCCGTCCCCGATTCGCTGCGGCGCAAGGTGGCCACACGTAACTGGAACGTGGCGGGCGCGCGGCCGGCAATACTCAACTGGGCGGCGCGCAGCAGCGCCAGCATGTAGCAACTGTCACGGGTACCGGATGGCGTCACCATGACCTTGTATTCACCCATGCGCTCCATTCCGCCGGCGGCGACCACCAGACGCTGGATCAGCAACTGCAGCGCTGTGCGCTCGGCTCTGGAAAAGAAACTCAGCAGGCGTTGCAATACTTGCTGGTAGACATAGTTCATTGCCTGATCATGGATCGTGCTCATCAGTACTTTACCCGGCATAAAAAATTCATATCGCGCATCAGCGATGACGCTGGCGCAATAAATTCATCAATAAGTAATAGACGATCAAATACTAACACTTATGATTTTGAAGTTATTTGAAACACATGACGCAATGAAGTCAGTAACCCCACCATCTCAGACAACGTAAACCCCTGTCAGCATTGAGTTTTTTCTGATCAGAAAATATCTGAGGAAACTTCTTACAGCGTCCCACGAACATTGAGTACAACAAAAGCAGAACAACAATAGGAAATGCCCTACAGTCATTAAACAAAAACCGCTATATCGCCCACGAGGGGAAACGTTAAACGCGAAATAAAAAACAGAATGCACAGACATGGCTCATTCCTTGAGATGAAAGTAATCATTCAATTATCAGGGCTTACATGGCGAATAGAAGATACAGATGGCAGACAAAAACCGGTTCAGATGCACAACCGGCCACGCGCCATGCTTGGTCTGTCTGATTATTTGCGAGAGGTAAAAAGCGCAAGAGTCCGTGGGGCCACGGACTCTGTTCGGAGGGAGTTACGCGGGTTCGACCTGCAGGGCGACCCGTTCGCGGCATGGGCATTCGTCCATGTAGCGATGTGCTTCGACGAACTCGTTGAACGGGAAGACCCGGGTCTTGAGCGGCAGCAGCACACGGTCGGCCGTCAACTGATTGATATCACGCAGGGCACGTTGCAAGGCGACTTGATCCTGAACAATGCCCAACTCGGGTTTACCGGTGAAATTACCGATACAGTGCACAAAGAACTGGATGTTTTTCTGGAACGCCGCACAGGCCGGAAATGGTGTCTGGTTGCCACCCTGAAGACCATACAGGACCAGGCTGCCACGCGGTGCGAGGACATCGCCGAGCAACGACATCTGCGGGCCGCCAAGACCGTCGAACACCACATCGACGCCACGGTTGTCGGTGATCTTGTTGATTCGCATCAACAAGTCTTCTTCCTCGGTGACGATGACTTTCTCGGCACCCAGCGACAGCAGGTACTCACGCTCATCAGCGGTTTTCGTCGCGGCAATCACCCGCACGCCCATGGCCTTGCCCAACTGGACAAAGGACGGACCGGCGCAATGACTGGCGTCAGTGACCAGAGCAAACTGCCCTGGTTTGACCCGCGCCAGATCCGCATAGGCGAAATAGGCGATCAACAACGGCGTGTAATGCACGCTGGCCTCAACCGGGCTGAGTACATCCGGATAACGGGTCAGCGCGGTGCGTGGCAGCACGATCTGCTCGCCATACACCGGGTAGTCGTTCGGGCTTTCGGCCGGAAAACTGGCCACCTTGTCGCCCACCGACAGATCGTCCACACCGTCACCGACGGCGGTCACCACACCGGCCATTTCATGGCCGAGACCGGACGGCAGGCGTGCCTGGGACGAGGCCAGATTCTGACGCCAGAGAATGTCGTACCAGCTGATGCCGATCGCCTCGACACGCACCTGCACTTCGCCAGGACCTGGCTGAGCGGCCGCATGCTCTTCGCATTTGAGCACCTCGGCCGGACCAAACTTGTGAAAACGGATCGTGCGGGACATCGCAAACCTCGTCAAAGTAACCTCTAATGCCCTGAACTCTATCTGGGCTTTTGACCCAAGACTATCAGTGGCTATTAATAGTCGACATGCCTGTCATTGATTCCGCAGTATGAACGGCATTGGCAAAATCGATGAAAAAATGCCGCCACCGGCTCGGTAAAGCTGAATTTAGCGGTGCAGAGTACCAGCCTTTCCCCGTAATATTCATGCCGGCCATTGTTCTCATATGGTCGCTCTCGTCAAGCTTGATGACTCTGCCAGGACTCCAGATGAATCGTAATGACCTGCGTCGTGTCGACCTGAACCTGTTGATCGTATTCGAAACATTGATGCACGAACGCAGCGTGACCCGCGCCGCGGAGAAGCTGTTTCTAGGCCAGCCGGCGATCAGTGCGGCGCTCTCGCGCCTGCGCAGCCTGTTCGATGACCCGTTGTTCGTGCGCACCGGACGCAGCATGGAACCGTCCGCCCGCGCGGTGGAAATCTTCGCCCTGCTCTCCCCGGCGCTCGACTCGATTTCAACGGCTGTCAGCCGCGCGGCGGAATTCGACCCCGCCACCAGCACTTCGGTATTTCGCATCGGCCTGTCCGACGACGTCGAATTCGCCCTGCTGCCGATGCTGCTCAAACGCCTGCGCGCCGAAGCACCGGGCATCGTCCTCGTCGTGCGCCGAGTCAACTACATATTGATGCCGGGCCTGCTGGCCTCCGGCGAAATCTCCATCGGCGTCAGCTACACCACCGACCTGCCGGCCAACGCCAAGCGCAAGGTGCTGCGCCGCAGCCAGCCGAAACTGCTGCGGGCCGACACCGTGCCCGGCCCGCTTAGTCTGGATGACTACTGCGCGCGTCCGCATGCACTGGTGTCGTTCGCCGGTGACCTCAGCGGCTTTATTGATGAAGAGCTGGAGAAACTCGGGCGCAAGCGCCACGTGGTGCTGGCCGTGCCGCAGTTCAATGGCTTGAGTACGTTGCTCGCCGGCACTGACATTGTTGCGACCGTGCCGGACTACACCGCGGATGCGCTGACGGCTGCCGGCGGTGTGCGGGCGGAGGATCCACCGTTGCCGACGCGCACGTTTGAGCTGCACATGGCTTGGCGCGGGTCGCAGGATAATGATCCGGGGGAGCGTTGGTTGCGGTCGCGGATTCAGATGTTCTTTGGCGATCCGGATAGTCTCGAGCTGCCTGCGCATTAACAAGGCAGCCAGCGACTCAAGCCCCAGCCCGGCTGCTGCGATAAATCGACAGGCAGTAAAACGCCAGCGCCGAAGCCGCCAGCATTCCGCCCACCACCCCGATGTAAGCAAAACCAAACTGGCTGCCCACCCAACTGCCCACCAGTGCCCCGCCGCCGATACCGATGTTGTAGATGCCTGAAAACAGCGCCATCGCCACATCGGTGGCGTCCGGCGCCAGTACCAGGACTTTGGACTGTAACGCCAGCCCGAAGCCCATGATCGCCATGCCCCAGAACACGCTCAGCACGCCGAGGTAGGAGACGTTGCCGCTCAACGGCAACAGCAAAGCCAGGCACAAGGCGAGCACCGATACGCAGATGATCAGAAAGCGCTGTGGGTTATAGCTGTGCAGGTAACTGAACAGCAGAGAGCCGAAAATACCGGCGCCGCCGAATAACAACAGCAGGAGTGTCACCACATCGCCGCTCATGTTGGCCACGGTCAGTACGAACGGTTCGATGTAGCTGTAAGCGGTGAACTGTGCCGTCACCACCAGAGCCGTCAGAACATAGACGGCCACCAGCGCAGGTCGCTTCAGCAATATCGGCAGGCTCTTGAGCGAGCCTGAGTTCTGGCTGGGCAGCAGCGGCAGTACCTTCGCCAGGCAGAACACCAGCGCCGCGGCAAAGCCTGCAATCACCATGAACGTGGTGCGCCAGCCCATGGCCTCGCCCAGCAAGCGGCCGAGGGGAATCCCCAGCACCATCGCCAGCGAAGTACCGGTTGCCAGCAAGCCCAAGGCCTGAACCTGTTTGCCCGGCGGTGCCAGGCGCACGGCCAGAGACGCGGTGATCGACCAGAACAACGCATGCGACAACGCCACACCGATCCGGCTCACCAGCAGTACACCGAAGCTGGTCGCCAGACTCGACAGAATGTGACTGGCGATAAACATCCCGAACAGCACAATCAGCAATTTCCGCCGCTCGACGTTGCGCGTCAGCAGCATGATCGGCAGCGACGTCAAAGACACCACCCACGCATAGATGGTCAACATGAGGCCGACTTGCGCGGTCGACATGTCGAAGCTGCTGCCAATCGAACTCAACAGACCGACCGGGACGAACTCGGTGGTGTTGAACACGAACGCAGCCAGTGCCAAGGCAATGACTGCGTACCAGTTGCCGTTGTTTGTCGCCGTAGAATCACTCATTTAAACGTCGTATTACTCTTTGATGATCGTGCGTGAATGTACGCAAGCGATCTGTGCCCATCTGTCGGTGTCTTGATACCGATTGCCGAATGTGTCGACGTTCAGGGGACGCACCATCAGTGAGCCAGGCCACACTAATCTGGTCCAGTCGGCTTGATGAATCAATCTGCCGTTTCATTGAGCAGCAAAAGGCCTGCGTAGCGTGCGGCCATGGCGAAAGAACAAGAGCGCCCACAGTGACGGAATCAGGGCCTTGCCGAGGACTCGTATCGATCGGCATATGCCTTGATCAACTCGGTCGTCACCAGCGTTCGCATTCGCAGAGGCGGATCCCATGCCGGTTCGCCAACGAACTCGAACCATGCCTCTCGCTCGCCCGGCAACCACATTTCCAGTCCTACCTTGTGCTCGCTCAATCCCTCTTTGGCCAGATGGTTATGCAGCAGTAGCCCGTAGGCTTCCAGATTCAGAAAGTCTCGCTCCTCCTTGGCGATTTCTGCATTCTTGCTCCACTTGGGGCGCTGGAAAGTCGCCCGCTCATAGTATTTGAAATCCACTACCGTCCAGTTTTTACCGTCCTGCCTCACCAGATCAGGGCGCCGTTTGATGTGGTTGCGCGCAAAGATCTTTCGACGCTGCTGTTGCCAGCGAGACTGTATAGCCGTGCTGGCTATCCCGTGAGGCAGATGCTGGTCGTCGCACGTCTGGAAGCGTTCCAGCCCTCCCTCGCCTTCGCTCAATCCATGACAAAGACAGACTGACTCCCAGACAGCCCAGAACTTCTCCACGCCCCATATCAGTCCCGTGTCCAGGTCGCTTTGTGTACCCGCATGCAGGTAGCGCTCCAGAGCATCGTGCAACTGATAATAGTGAGCGTCGCGCGGGGCCGCACAGCGGTCGATACTCTGCAACAGGTGCCGCAGATGGCTCAGGCTGCGCTGACGCGACTGGACATTACCAAAATAGAGCGAGTCCTCAGCGCTGAGGTAACGATGCTGGAAGTCTTGCGCCAGCGCTTCGCCTTCACCCACGAAGCTGCCCCAGGCACATCGAGGATCTACCTGCAGAAAACCCCGATAGAAATCCACTGCCAAAAAACAATAGAGGCCTACGATATCCGCCTTGCCAAACTGACCGACCCGACGATCCTGCGCGACCGACTCAAAGTAAGCAGCGCCCCGTTGATCAAACAGCGCACGATGCAGATGTCGATCAAAACGGCGATAGGGGTCGTCGACACTGCGACCGCGGCGCTCACACATTGAAAGCAGACTGCGTGGGTCGACGCGGTCGAACAACTCGTCCAGCGCCAGCGCATCGTGAAATGCAAGTCCGTCGCCAACACGCTCCTTGCCCTTGCCGTGGGCCTCGACGCCATCACGGGCCGTCAGCACCTCAGGCTCGCGTCGTGTCCGGCGAAATACCACGAAACACTGGTAAAGCAGCGACAACGCTTCTGCACCGCTCATTGCCCCCATGCCATAGGGCACCTTCAACAGGTAACGCCCATCCGCTTCACGAACCAGTCCCACCTCGCCGTCGCTTTCTACTCGTTCGATTTCGTCGAGCTGCATTATCAGGCCTCGCCGGATGTCGTCAGTCCGTCATCTTCCGAGTTGAATGCGGCATCAGCAAACGCGGCGCTCAGCAGTTCGTGAATATCAGGAGGCGGGCACAGACAAGTAATGAATTCATCGGCGCGTTTGGCAAACTGACCGAAGGTGCGCAGCTCACGCGGTTCGATTTCAAGCAGCGAACACAGGGGGGTTCGGTCACGATCAAAGACGTTGTCCCACAGATACAGGAACAACTTGCCGACGATATCGGCGCGCTGAATATGGTGAACTTCGAAGCGCAATTTGAACTTGGCGAGCTGCTCCAGGTAATCCTCGATAATGAGACCCTTGGTGTCCGACTTGAACTTCTTGGGAGAGGTCTTTGAGCAATAGTATTGATTGGCGTGGCCCGAATTAGAGCGGATTCGCTTGAACTTGAGCTCGGCGTCTGGTTCATGCCCTCCCTCATCGAGCAGTCGCTTGCGGTTGGCTTTGGACATTTTGGTCGCCAATTCCAACAGGTCATCATCGAATGCCCTGCTTTGTTTAACACCGCTGGCGGGATCTCCGATCATGCTGGTAGTGGCGACGAGTCTGGCCAATTCGCCCGGATAAACTTCAGCCAGGGTTTTGTCAGGCTCCCGCCTGGCCTTGATAAACCATGGCCCGACCAGCTTGTCATCGAGCCTCGGGGCTGTGCACCGATCACGAATGAACTGGTTGAGCGCTGTGACGAATGTCTCCCAGGTCAAATGATGAGTTGATGGCATCAACGCCTTGCTCTGGCTGGTCGGCACCTCATCGTTAAACGCTTCCGCACAAAACTCGAAATGCCAGCGCCGCTTGAACGCCGAATCCATGAAAAACACCGATTCGTCGCTGGTATTCATGGTGCCGATCATGAACAGGTTAGGTGGCAGGCATAACTGACGCTGCTTCAGCGCATCGGCCAGTCGCCGATTCAGATCGGGAAAAGGGCTGATGTGGCCAAGCAGCGCGAGCTCGGCCTCAAGGGCATCGATCACCAGATCGGAAACACTGATCGCGTAGCTGGACCAACCCTCGTCATCACGATCAAGCAACTGAAACACATCGCCAAAAATTTCCGCGCAATTACCACGGTTGATCTCATCGACCAGCAGCAGTACGTTCTGCGCTTCCTGAGCGTTATCTTCCTGAGGCTGATGACTGTATGACAGTGCCAACGCCCGCAGTAATGGCCCGGCATGCACGCGATACTCGATCTGGTTTTCCCGGGTTCTTGGCATCAACCGCGCGACAAACTCGCCATAACTGTAATCCGGGTGGAAGGCCACTGGAACGATCTGGGTACTGTTAACGCCCAGAACCCTGGCCTTTGTTGTCCGGGCCCGATGGCTCTTGCTGGTGCCGGGCGGGCCGAAAAGGATCAACTGATGCTCAACCATGAGTGCTCTTTCTCCCTGAGCCAATGAAACAGAATAAAGTTCGCGAAAAATAGCATCATAAAGCCACTATTCAAATGGAATACCGCTTTTACTTGGCCAAGCGACCTTTGCACTCGACGCAACAAACATTTGTCATCAAACCAATTGATAGCACCCTAACGAAAGGTGCATGCTAGAGGGCTCGAATCGGTCTTATATCATTCCGAATGATAGTTACCTTTGCTTCATTCGATTCGTGCCATCACAGCCTGCCGAGCATCATCCGCCCATCTTCAATACATTGGCGGATGATTCCATGGAACAGTCACTCAAACATTTGCGCTTCCCCTTGGCCATGCTGGCCGTGCTGGTGATGAGCGCTTGCGGCAAGACTCCGGAGACTGCCGCCACCCTGCCCGCTGCCAAAGTCAGCGTGGCCAAGGTGCTGGAACAACCGGTCAACGAGTGGGACGAATTCACCGGGCGCCTCGAAGCGCCGGAAACTGTTGAAATTCGTCCTCGGGTCTCTGGCCAGATCGACGAGGTGGCGTTCACCGAAGGTGCGCTGGTCAAGAAAGGTGACCTGCTGTTCCAGATCGATCCGCGTCCTTTCCAGGCTGAGGTGCGCCGCCTCGAAGCCCTGGTAGCCCAGGCCCGCGCCAATGCCACCCGCAGTGAAAACGAAGCCGGGCGTGGCGAACGTCTGCGTGCGAGCAACGCGATTTCCGCTGAACTGGCCGACTCGCGCACCAGCGCTGCCCAGGAAGCCCGCGCCGCCGTCGGCGCCCTGCAGGCGCAACTGGATCTGGCCAAGCTGAACCTGAGCTTCACCCGCGTCACCGCGCCCATCAGCGGTCGCGTCAGCCGTGCCGAGATCACCGCCGGTAACCTGGTGACTGCCGACACCACCCCGCTGACTAGCGTGGTCTCCACCGACAAGGTCTACGCCTACTTCGACGCCGACGAGCGTGTGTTCCTCAAATACACCCAACTCGCCCGTAACGGCCAACGTGGCGCCACCACCCCGGTGTACATGGGCCTGTCCAATGAGGACGGCAATCCGCACCTCGGTCAGATGAACTTCGTCGACAACCAGGTCAACCCGAAAACCGGCACCATCCGTGGTCGTGCGGTGTTCGACAACAGCGACGGCACCTACACCCCTGGCCTGTATGCACGTCTGAAACTGGTCGGCAGCGGCACCTACAACGCCATGCTGATCAACGACGAAGCGGTCGGTACCGACCTCGGCAAGAAGTTTGTGCTGGTGATGGATGCGGACAACAAGACCGCTTACCGCGCCGTCGAACTGGGGCCGAAGATCGAAGGCCTGCGCATTGTGCGCACAGGTCTGAACAAGGACGACACGATCATCGTCAAGGGTCTGCAACGGGTGCGTCCGGGTTCGCCGGTGACGCCTGAAGTGATCCCGATGGCCAGCGAGCAGACCATTGCCGCTCTGGCTCAACAACGTCAAGCGCTGGAAGCCAGCAACCTGCCCAAAGTCGCACCCGCCAAAGGTGCACAGGGTACGGCTGTGAAGCTGGCCGCTACGACCCCACGCGGTTAAGGGACGACAACTCCGATGAATTTTTCCCAATTCTTCATTTCACGGCCGATCTTCGCAGCGGTGCTCTCGCTGTTGATCCTGATCGCCGGTGCGATCTCGCTGTTCCAGCTGCCGATCAGCGAATACCCGGAAGTCGTGCCACCGACCGTGGTGGTGCGTGCCAACTTCCCGGGCGCCAACCCCAAAGTCATCGGTGAAACCGTGGCCGCTCCGCTGGAGCAAGCCATCACCGGCGTCGAGAACATGCTGTACATGTCCTCGCAGTCCACCGCCGACGGCAAGATCACCCTGACCATCACCTTCGCTCTGGGCACCGACCTGGACAACGCGCAGGTGCAGGTGCAGAACCGGGTGACCCGGACCGAGCCGAAACTTCCCGAAGAAGTGACGCGCATCGGTATCACCGTCGACAAGGCCTCGCCCGACCTGACCATGGTTGTGCACTTGACCTCGCCGGACAAACGTTACGACATGCTCTACCTGTCCAACTACGCGATCCTCAACATCAAGGATGAGCTGGCGCGTCTGGGCGGCGTCGGTGACGTGCAGCTGTTCGGTATGGGCGACTACTCGCTGCGGGTCTGGCTCGATCCGAACAAGACTGCTTCGCGTAATCTGACCGCCACTGACGTGGTGACGGCGATTCGTGAGCAGAACCGTCAGGTCGCTGCCGGTCAACTCGGTGCGCCCCCTGCCCCGAATGCCCAGAGCTTCCAGCTGTCGGTCAACACTCAGGGCCGTCTGGTCACTGAAGAAGAGTTCGAGAACATCATCATTCGCGCAGGCGATAACGGTGAAATCACTCGTCTGAAGGACATCGCGCGCGTCGAGCTGGGTTCCAGCCAGTACGCCCTGCGTTCGCTGCTGAACAACCAGCCCGCTGTAGCGATCCCGATCTTCCAGCGTCCAGGCTCCAACGCCATCGATATCTCGAACGAAGTTCGCGGCAAGATGGAAGAGCTGAAGAAAGGCTTCCCGCAAGGCATGGACTACAGCATCGTCTATGACCCGACGATCTTCGTACGCGGCTCGATCGAGGCGGTGGTTCACACCCTCTTCGAAGCATTGATCCTCGTGGTGCTGGTGGTGATCCTGTTCCTGCAGACCTGGCGCGCCTCGATCATTCCATTGGTGGCGGTGCCGGTATCGTTGATCGGTACGTTTGCAGTCATGCACCTGTTCGGCTTCTCGCTCAACGCCCTGTCGCTGTTCGGCCTGGTACTGGCGATCGGTATCGTGGTCGACGACGCCATCGTGGTGGTGGAGAACGTCGAGCGTAATATTGAACTGGGGCTCAACCCGTTCGATGCGACCAAAAAGGCCATGGGTGAAGTGACCGGCCCGATCATCGCAACCGCGCTGGTGCTGTGTGCGGTGTTCGTTCCGGCGGCGTTCATCTCCGGCCTCACCGGGCAGTTCTACAAGCAGTTTGCGTTGACCATTGCGATCTCCACCGTGATCTCCGCGTTCAACTCGCTGACCCTGTCGCCAGCGCTGGCCGCTGTGTTGCTGAAAAGTCATGACGCGCCGAAAGACCGCTTCTCCAAAGTGCTCGACAAGATCTTTGGTGGCTGGTTGTTCCGTCCGTTCAACCGCTTCTTTGAAAAGGCCAGTCACGGTTACGTCGGTACAGTGCGCCGGGTCATCCGTGGCAGCGGCATCGCCCTGCTGTTGTATGCAGGCCTGATGGTGCTGACGTTCTTCGGATTCTCCAGCACACCGACCGGTTTCGTACCTGGCCAGGACAAGCAATACCTGGTGGCCTTCGCGCAACTGCCGGACGCCGCGAGCCTGGATCGCACCGAAGACGTGATCAAGCGCATGTCCGACCTGGCGCTGAAACAGCCGGGCGTGGAAAGCGCCGTAGCGTTCCCGGGCCTGTCGATCAACGGCTTCACCAACAGCCCGAACGCCGGCATCGTGTTCGTGACCCTGAAACCGTTCGACGAACGTAAAGACCCGAGCATGTCCGCCGGTGCGATCGCCGGAGCCTTGAACGGTCAGTACGCGAACATTCAGGAAGCGTACATGGCGATCTTCCCGCCACCGCCGGTACAAGGTCTGGGCACCATTGGCGGTTTCCGCCTGCAAATCGAAGACCGGGGCAACCTGGGCTACGACGAGCTGTACAAAGAGACGATGAACATCATCACCAAGAGCCACAGCGTGCCTGAGCTTGCGGGGCTGTTCACCAGCTACACCGTGAACGTACCCCAGGTCGATGCCGCCATCGACCGCGAAAAAGCCAAGACCCACGGCGTGGCCGTCAGCGACATCTTCGACACCCTGCAGATTTACCTGGGTTCGCTGTATGCCAACGACTTCAACCGTTTCGGACGCACCTATCAGGTCAACGTTCAGGCTGAGCAACAGTTCCGCCTCGAATCCGACCAGATCGGTCAACTGAAAGTGCGCAACAACAAGGGCGAAATGATCCCGCTGGCGACCTTCATCAAGGTCAGCGACACCTCGGGTCCGGATCGCGTGATGCACTACAACGGCTTCATCACTGCGGAAATCAACGGTGCGGCAGCCCCCGGCTACAGCTCCGGCCAGGCCGAAAAAGCCATCGAGAAACTGCTCAAGGATGAATTGCCGAACGGCATGACCTACGAGTGGACCGACCTGACCTACCAGCAGATTCTGTCCGGTAACACCGCGCTGTTCGTGTTCCCGCTCTGCGTATTGCTGGCGTTCCTGGTGCTCGCGGCGCAGTACGAAAGCTGGAGCCTGCCACTGGCGGTGATCCTGATCGTACCGATGACCCTGCTGTCGGCCATCACCGGGGTGATTGTCTCCGGCGGCGACAACAACATCTTCACCCAGATCGGCCTGATCGTACTGGTGGGCCTGGCGTGCAAGAACGCGATTCTGATCGTCGAGTTCGCCAAGGATAAACAGCTGGAAGGTCTCGACCCGCTGGCCGCAGTACTGGAAGCCTGCCGTCTGCGTCTGCGGCCGATCCTGATGACCTCCTTCGCGTTCATCATGGGTGTGGTGCCACTGGTGTTCTCCAGCGGTGCCGGTGCCGAGATGCGTCACGCGATGGGTGTGGCGGTGTTCTCCGGGATGCTCGGGGTAACCTTCTTCGGTCTGTTGCTGACGCCAGTGTTCTACGTGTTGATCCGTAATTTCGTCGAGCGTGGCGAAGCCCGCAAAGCGGCCAAGGCGCAAGCTCTTCAAAAGCCACTGGAGGCGCAATAATGAGTCTGAAAGTCTTCCTGCCGAGTCTGCTGGTGCTGGCATTGAGCGCCTGCGCCGTCGGCCCCGACTACAAGACCCCAGCCACGGAGGCGGCCAATATCACGACCGCCACCGACGGCGCTGCCGGTCAGAAGAACTTTGACCGTTCGAAATTCGAAGGCATCTGGTGGCAGCAATTCGACGACCCGACCCTCAACCAGTTGGTGACGCAATCGCTGCAAGGCAACCGTGAACTGCGCGTGGCGTTCGCCCGCTGGAAAGCCGCCCGGGCGATCCGCGACGACTTCAGCAACGATGCGATGCCGACCATCACCAGCCGTGCGAGCAGTGATCTGGCCAAGGGGCAAATCCCCGGCCAGACCACCAAACGGGTCAACAGCGAACGCTACGATCTGGGCTTGGACATGGCCTGGGAACTCGATCTGTTCGGGCGCATCCAGCGCAATCTGGAAGCCAGCGACGCCGATCAGCAAGCGGCCGAAGCCGATCTGTACCAGTTGCAAGTCACCATGATTGCCGAACTGGTGGACGCCTACGGTCAACTGCGCGGTGCGCAATTGCGCGAGAAGATCGCCGTGGCCAACCTGGAAAACCAGCAGGAGTCGCGCAAGATCACCATCAGCCTGCGTGACGCCGGCGTGGGCGATCAGCTCGACGTCGAACGTGCCGATGCGCGTCTGGCCTCGGTCGAAGCCAGCGTGCCGCAATTGCAGGCGGAACAGGTTCGGCAGAAAAACCGTATCGCGACCCTGCTGGGTGAACGTCCGGACAAACTGACCGTGGATCTGAGCCCGAAAGACTTGCCGGCGATTGCCAAGGCCCTGCCGATCGGCGATCCGGGTGAACTGCTGCAACGCCGGCCGGACATCCTCAGCGCCGAACGCAAACTGGCCTCGGCCACCGCGCGAATCGGTGTGGCGAAGGCTGATCTGTTTCCACGGGTCAGCCTCAGCGGGTTCCTCGGCTGGACGGCTGGGCGTGGTTCGCAGATCGGCTCCTCGGCGGCCAACGCCTGGGCACTCGGCCCGAGCATCACCTGGGCGGCGTTCGATCTGGGCAGCGTGCGCGCGCGTCTGCGCGGCGCCGATGCCGACGCCGAAGGCGCACTCGCCACCTACGAGCAACAGGTGTTGCTGGCGCTGGAAGAATCGGAAAACGCCTTCAGCGATTACGGCAAGCGTCAGCAACGGCTGATCTCGCTGATTCGTCAGAGTGAATCGAGCCGCAAGGCTGCCGATCTGGCGGAAATCCGCTACCGCGAAGGCACCACCGACTTCCTCGTGCTGCTCGATGCTCAGCGCGAACGCCTGAATGCCGAAGACAGCCAGGCACAGGCCGAAGTTGATCTGTATCGCGGCATCGTCGCGATCTACAAGGCCTTGGGTGGTGGCTGGCAGCCGGAAACCGTCGCCAGTAAGTAATAGTTGTTAAAGAGCTCCTTTGGTTGGCCGCAACCAACCAATTTTTTTGCCCCGCGTATCATTCGGTCGCGGGGCTTTTTTTGGCCTGATGGTTTTGCGCTTCCAGAACAGTGACAGTGGCTGTCGTACCGGCCCTTAATCGATTCTTGCCGGCATAGTCACCATCAATGCCGATGCGCACCGGCACCCGCTGCGCCAGCTTCACCCAGGTGTAACTCGGATTGATATTGGCCAGCAGTCGGCCACCCGTGGCGTTTTCCCGGTCGGCGATGGCAAAGGCGATGCTCTGGACCGTGCCACCAAAGGTTTCTCCGCTCATCAACTGCACGCGCACGCGGTCCCCCTCCTCGATTCGCGGCAATTTGGTCTCTTCAAAGTAACCGCTGACGTAGAACGAATCGCTGTCGACCAGTGCCAGCAGTGCACCACCCGCAACCGCGTAATCACCCTGTCGGGTCAGCAGATTAGTGACGTAACCGCTGACCGGCGATTCGACACGAGTACGCTGCAAGTCCAGTTCCGCCTGAGTCAGTGCAGCAATCGCCAATTGCACATTGGCCTCGGCCAGCCCGAGATTGGCCTGATTGCGCAACAGATCAGCCTGAGCCACCGCCACATCGGTATTGGACTTCTCCCATTCTTCCCCGGAAATTGCAAAACCCTGCTTGAGCGTACGCCGGCGCCGCTCTTCGCTCTGGCGTTGTTTGAGCAGCGCTTCACTGGCGACGATGGATGCCTGTGATTGCCCCAGCGTCGCCTTCGCCACCTCGACCGAACGCCGCGCATGCTCGACTGCCAGGCTATAGCGCGCCGGATCGATCTCCATGAGCAATTGCCCCTTGTCGACATGCTGGTTGTCCTGCACCACGAGGCTGACGATACGCCCGGAAACATCGGCTGATAGCGTCACCACATCCGCCCTCACCCGCGCATCCCGCGTCCAGGGCGCACGGGTGTAATGCTCCCAGGCAAACCAGCCAAGCACGATGGCCAGCAACACCACCGCTAATGTCGTTGTTCGAGCGAGTAACACTTTCAAGGCATCAGGCTCCCATCAGCAAAATCAGCGAGGCACAAACGCATGCATACAAGGCGCCCTCAAACAGCGCCTCGTGCCAGACCAGTCGCAACACACCCATACGTCGCAAACACCAGTCCAGGAGCATAAATATCGGTATCGCCAGCAATAGGGCCTGGGCAATGGGTGGCAGATAAACGCCACCCATTTCGAAATCAATGGGCAAGGGCCGGTTCTCCTTCCGAGACTTTACGTTGCAGGTATTCGCCGTGGCGTTTCAGGAAAGACACGACGATCAACAGCGCCACGCGCATGCGAAACACCGACCACAAATGTTCGTGGCTGGCGACGTGCAACTCGTCCAGCTCATCACCCAATAGCTGGAGCGAGGTCAACAACGCTTGCAATTGCACGTCCTGGCGCCCGGCCACAAAACGGCCGGTCTTGCGCAGCGCCGAAGCCAATTGCTGGCTGAACGCGTCCGTCAGCAGTGCATTGTTCTGTGCCTGCTGCCGGAGTTGATGCATTGCTACGCCCAATGCGACGCACGCCAGACTGATTTCATAGAGCTGCTGCATGGCGCGCTCGCTCACGGCCGGCAGCAAGCCAAGCATGCTGGTCAGTCGGTCGACCATACGGCTTTCGAAAGCGAATTGCTGTTCATCGGTGGCCGGTTTTTTGGTCAGTTCATAAACCTGCTCACGCGCCTCGTTATAAAAGCGGCGGAGACGCAATGCCGGACGGAACGGGAAAATCCATGCGTAGACCATCAAAGCGAGCATCGCCGCGCTGACATAGGCGCCGGCGAATTCGAACCATTGAATTGCAGTGTTCTGCCCGGTGCCGACATTCTGTGGGCCGAGCAGGAGGAAACTCGACAACCCCAGGCCCATACCAATGCCCGCGGTCGTCGGGCTCGCCAAACCGACAGCGATCACGTACAGCAGTGGTGCCAGCATCAACGCCAATGGCTCGAAATCACTGATGGTCGGCACCAGCATGAATTGATAGAACGCCGAGACCACCAGTGCCAGTCCCAACCCACGCGCGTAACTCTGCGCGGCCATCAGTGGCCGCGGGAATGTCGCCATCAGCGAACAGAGAATCCCCACCAGAATCATCCCGCCCCGCGCGCCATCCCAGGCGGTTTCGATCCAGATCAACCCGGCTACCAGTAATGCGGTAAAGGCGCGGATGGCGTTCATTGAAGCCAGTGTGAAATCCAGATGCAACGGGCTGGCCTGACCGCGATACAGACAACTGGCTTCGCGCCCTTCCTGAATGGCATCACTCAACTCCAGAATCTGCTCCAGTTGCTGCAACAGCCGCGCCTGCTCCCAGCGTAACGCCCACGCCAGCGAGCGCAGGATAGCGCTCATGTCTTCGGTCAGTTGTTCGGCCTCATACGCCAAGGCTTCAAACTGCTGCTGCAGCGTGATGAATTGATGCCGCCGCTCGGCGGGCAGCGCTCGACCCAATTGCGCCAACTGGTCGAGAAGTGCGAGCTCTTCTGCACGCAAGCGCTGTACATCCAGAGGAAGATCGCCCTCCCAACGTTCGGTGAGCAATTCGCGCTGATGACGTAATGCAGTCAAACGCGAGGTCAGCAACATCAGTTGATTACCCAACAGCAGCACCAGATTGTCGGCACCGCGCAACCGTGGGGCATCGAAATACAGATGGCGGCGCAACCCTTCGAGCGCGCTGATTTCACCGAGCAACTGCATCTGACGGCGCTGAAAGTCGGCTTCACTTTCTTCTGTTCGAATCACCGCAGCGGAGTGACTGGCAGCCAGTTTGATCACCTGATCGACCTTGGCGAAGTAACCTTTGGCAACTGCTTCCGGACGCGCAGTGAGCAGGCTGACCACGCAGACGCACGCTACGGCCAGCAAGGTTTCGGTAACGCGGGTGACAGCCAGCAGAAAGGTGCCATCCTGGTCGGGAATGGCCAGCAATGCCACCACCACGGCGGTATAACCACTGAGCACAAACGCCTGAGAACTGGTATAGCGCAGCAACGTGCCGCCCGCGGTGCAGAGCGCCAGCCACAGTGCCAGCGTTGTGATGAACGGAAGCGGCGCCTGCGGGAATATCGCCATGATCAACACCGCCACCGCAGCACCCAGCGTTGTGCCAATCACTTGACCGAAACTACGCGCCAGCGCCATGCCGGCCAACGGCTGGCTGACAATCACGACGGCCATGATCGACCACTTGGGTTGGTCGAGATCGAACAAAAACGCCAGATACAGCGTCAACAGCCCGGCGGCAATGGTGCGCAGGGCGAACAGCAGGACAGCCTGACCGGGATGGATCACGACATGAAAATAATTGCGCAGGGCTTGCATGGGGGCTCTCATCGAAGCGACTCCTGCAAGCGTAGACTCTGCATCGAATGCCTGATGGGTAACTGAATCGACAGATGTTGTAGGGCGATTCGCATGCACGGGGTTTGACTCACGGCCCTCGCTGGTCGAAGCTTGCCGTTCTGCTATAGAACGCCAGTTCACGGAAATCTGCATGCCTCAGTCCCGCCGCTACCTGCTTATCAGCCTTGGCCTTGTGCTGCTCGTCGTCATCGCCTGGTTATCCCTGCGCTCCACCGCCCCGGTGGTGCCAGAAGCGATCAAGCGCGGCTACAGCGAAGCCCTGACGGCCGCCCGTTCCGGTCAGCCGGGAGCCGCGCGACAGTTGTATCAGCAATTGGGTCGCCCGGACCTGTCGGTCAAGCGCAGTGTCTGGCTGCTGGCCGAGCTGCCCAACTATCCGAGCCCGCAAGCGCTGAAACTGGCCGACGCCCATCTGCAGAACGAAGCCCCCGAAGTACGGCTGGCAGCGATTCAAAGTGTGGTCGGACTGGTGCCCGGCGGGCAACGCAGTCTGCTGCTCGGGCCGATGCTCGACGATGAGGACCAAAACGTACGGTTCGCCGCCATCAACGCCCTGCTCGGTCTGACGCCGGATGAACTGGGGCTGTATTTCGCCCCGCTGCAGCAGGCGATCGATGGCTGGGAACAAGCGCTCAAGGGACAGCCGGAAAGCGCCGCCACCTATGCGCAACTGGCACGCCTGTATCTGCACAACGCCGAACTCAAACAGGCCCAACAAGCGCTGGACAACACCCTGCGGCTGGAGCCGGGCAACCTGCCGGCACTGGTGATGCAGATCGATGTCCTCGACCGTCAGGGCCAGAGCGACGCCGCCCGCCAGTTGCTCGCCAAACAGTTGCAGGCGCAACCGGATTCCGCCTACCTGCAACACGCGCTCGGACTGTGGCTGTTGCACCACGGCCAGCGTGAATTCGCCCTGCTCGGCTTGTCCAAAGCGGTGGAGCTGGAGCCGGACAACAAGGATTACCGCTACGACCTCGCCACCACCCTGCACGCTGCCGAAGAGCTGGAAGCGGCGCAAAAGCAGTTGCAGGAAGTCGTCCAGCGTCACCCAGCCGACCGCAAGGCGCGAGTGCTGCTGATCAATTACTGGAAGGAAAGCGGCCAGTTGCAGAACGTGCAGATTCTGCTCGCGCAACTGGAGCAGATGAACCCTGATGACCCGGCGTTACAGCAGGGACTCTGAGCCTTTACCCGCTGATTCAATGACATTTTGATATCGAAACATCGGAACCGTCATGACTGGCAGCGGTCAAGTAATCAGGTAGAGCACAACGGCTGATACAGCCTGCTGCCTCGATTCCCCTAGTCATGAGAGGGCATTCTTTGTCTACGTCCAACGAGTTGATCAGTGCAAAAGCCGCCACCGGCATCATTGGCCTGGATGACATCCTCGCCGGTGGTCTGTCCCGAGGGCATGTGTTTTTGCTCGAAGGTGAACCCGGTACAGGCAAAACCACCGTCGCGTTGCATTTCCTGATGGCGGGCGCCCGTGCCGGCGAACGCTGTCTGTACATCACGCTGTCGGAAACCGAGCGTGAATTGCGTCAAGGCGCGGCCTCCCACGGCTGGGAGCTGAACGAGAACATTGAAATCTTCGAGCTGACGCCACCCGAAAGCCTGCTCAACGCCGAGCATCAGCAAAGCCTGCTGTACTCCTCCGACCTTGAGCTGGGCGAAGCCACCAAGCAGATTTTCGAAGTGGTCGAGCGCTTCAAGCCCACCCGCGTGGTGCTCGACAGCCTGTCGGAGATCCGCCTGCTGGCGCAGAGTTCGCTGCGCTACCGCCGGCAGATTCTGGCGATCAAACATTACTTCGTGCGTTACGACGCCACCGTCCTGCTGCTTGACGACCTGACCACCGAGTCCCTCGACAAGACCGTGCACAGCGTCGCCCACGGGGTGATCCGCCTCGAAGAACTGACGCCAAATTACGGTGCCGAGCGCCGCCGCGTGCGCATCGTCAAGTATCGCGGCCAGAAATACCGTGGCGGTTACCACGACTTCACCATCATGGGCGACGGCGTCCATGTGTTCCCACGACTGGTCGCCGCCGAACACCGCAGCGACTACCCGCGCCTGCAATTGACCAGCGGCATCAAGGAAATGGACGCCCTGCTCGGCGGCGGCATCGAGACCGGTTCCAGCACGCTGATTCTCGGCCCGGCCGGTACCGGCAAATCGCTGATTTCGATGATCTTCGCCGCCGCAGCCGTAGCACGCGGCGAAAAAGCGGCGCTGTTCATCTTTGATGAAGAGCTGGGCTTGCTGTTCGAGCGCATGAAAAATATCGGCATCGACCTCAAGGCCCTGCAAGCCACCGGCAACCTGCTGATCGATCAAGTGGACGCCGCCGAACTGTCCCCCGGCGAGTTCTCGCATCGGGTGCGTCGTTGCGTAGATGAAGGCAATATCAAGACCGTGGTGATCGACAGCATCAACGGCTATCAGGCCGCGATGCCGGAAGAAAATGCGCTGGTGCTGCACATGCACGAGCTGCTGCTGTATCTAAACCGCAAAGGTGCAGCGACCTTCATGACCGTTGCCCAGCATGGCCTGGTTGGCGACATGCAGGCGCCGGTCGACATCACTTACCTGGCCGACACGGTGATCCTGCTGCGCTACTTCGAAGCCATCGGCAAAGTTCGCCGGGCCATTTCCATCATCAAGAAACGTACCGGCAGCCACGAGTCGACCATTCGTGAATACCGCATTTCGGGCCAGGGCATGACCATCGGCGAACCGCTGGAAGCGTTCCAGGGCGTGCTGCGTGGCGTGCCGACTTACCTCGGCGCGAGCAATCCGCTGTTGCGGGAAGAAACCTTGTGACAGCCTCCGTATCACTGCCGGAACGGGCGCTGATTCTGGCGCCCATGGGCCGGGACAGCCAAGTGGCGCTGATGATCCTCAATGAGGCGGGTTACGGCGGCGTTATCACCCCGGATCTGGGCGCGCTGTGCGCAGAACTGGAGCCTGGCGCCGGACTTTTGTTGATTGCCACCGAAGCCCTGCGCGGCCCCGAGCTGGAAAATCTTCTGCATTTTCTCGAACAGCAGCCGGCCTGGTCCGATCTGCCGATCGTCTTGCTGACCCACCATGGCGGCCCGGAACCGGGCCCCTCCTCGCGCCTGAGCAAACTGCTGGGCAACGTCACGTTCCTTGAGCGCCCGTTTCATCCGGCGACCCTGGTCAGTCTGGTCTCCACCGCCCTGCGCGGGCGACGACGACAGTACGAAGCCCGCGACCGCCTGATCGATTTGAGTGAAAGCGAACGCCGACTGCAATCGACACTGGAAACCCTTGAGCAACAGGTCGAGGAGCGTACCGCGCAACTGCGCCACAACGAAGAAGCCCTGCGCCAGTCACAGAAAATGGAAGCGGTCGGTCAGTTGACCGGCGGCATCGCTCACGACTTCAACAACATGCTCACCGGCATTATCGGCAGCCTTGAACTGCTGCGCCGGCGGCTGGCTCGCGGACGCCTTGATGACCTCGACAGCCTGATCGATCTCGGTGTCACTTCAGCCAACCGCGCGGCCGGCCTGACCCACCGTTTGCTGGCGTTTTCCCGCCGGCAATCGCTGGACTCCAAAGCCGTGCAGATGAACACACTGGTACTGTCGATGGGCGAGCTGCTGCAGCGCAGCCTCAACGAAAGTATCCAGCTGGAGATGCGCCTCAACGACCAGTTGTGGATCGCCGAAGCGGATCCCAATCAACTGGAAAGCGCCCTGCTCAACCTGGTACTCAACGCCCGCGATGCAATGCCCGAGGGCGGCAAACTGGTGGTCGAAACCAGCAATCAGGTGCTTAAGCCGGAATTCACCGAGGCCTACCCGAACCTGGAACCCGGCGACTATGTGATGCTCAGCGTCACCGATAACGGCAGTGGCATGGCGCAGAGCGTGGTCAGCCGCGCGTTCGATCCGTTCTTCACCACCAAGCCGATCGGCCAGGGCACCGGGCTGGGTCTGTCGATGATTTACGGCTTCAGCAAGCAGTCCCGTGGTCACGTCTCGATCGACAGCGAAATCGATCAGGGCACCACGGTCAAACTGTACCTGCCGCGTTTTCGCGGTGAAGAGCTGGAGCATCCGGTGTCCGATATTCAGCAGGCCCCGGAAGCAATGGATGGTGAAACCGTGTTGATCGTCGAGGACGACCCCGCCGTGCGCGTACTGGTCAGCGCGGTGCTCAGTGAGCTGGGTTATGCGTTCGTCGAAGCCGGCGATGCCGACGGCGCCGTGCCGATCCTCAACTCGACGCAGCGCATCGACCTGCTGATCAGTGACGTCGGCCTGCCAGGCATGAACGGCCGGCAACTGGCGGAAATCGGCCGGCAGTATCGGCCGGGGCTGAAGGTGTTATTCATCACTGGGTATGCCGAGCACGCGGCAGTGCGCGGTGGTTTCCTCGACCCGGGCATGCAGATGATCACCAAGCCGTTCACCTTCGATCTGCTGACCGCCAAGGTCCGCGAGATGATCCAGAACTGATCCCCCAAAACGACTGTAGGAGCTGCCGCAGGCTGCGATCTTTTGATCTTGTTTTTCAAGATCAAAAGATCGCAGCCTGCGGCAGCTCCTACATGGGAAATATCAGCCGCTATGGATCAGGCCAGCAATTCCTGAATCTTTTCCTGCAATACGTCCAGATCGAACGGTTTTTCCAGGATCGGCGCCTTGCGCGTGATCGGGCTGCCGGTCTCGCGGATTTCCTGCGGGTATCCGCTGATGAAGATCACCTTCAGATCCGGGCGCAGTTTTACTGCAGGCTCCGCGATCTGCACGCCGGAGATCCCGCCCGGCAGGCGGAAGTCAGTGATCAGCATGTCCAGATGCGGCTTGCTCGCGAGGATCTCGAACGCCTGCTCGCCGTTTTCGGCCTGCAACACGCGGTACCCCTGCCCCGACAGGTAATCTGTCAGCACCATCAAGATAACCGGTTCGTCCTCGACGACGAGTACTACATCTTGTGCATCTACGCTCATGGGAAGCCTTTGTTCGGTCAATAGCTGCTGATACGACCGTGCGGTCACTCAGAGGTTGCGTCGGATATGCCGTTTTCCTGGATTGGCAGACAAACGCGAAACAGGGCGCCTTCGTTGATTTGACTCTCGACGACGATGGAACCGCCATGGGCGGCGACGATCTGCTCGGAAATGAACAGACCCAGCCCGAGACCAGCCACTACCGTCTTGGCGGAAACCCGTTCGAACTGTTGGAAAATGCGCTTCTGGTTCTCTTCGCTGATGCCGATGCCACGGTCCTGAACCTCAACCCGCGCCTCGTCGCCTTCACGGTACACGCGCACCTGAATCGGGCTGCGGCCACCGTAGCGCAAGGCATTGGTCAGCAGGTTGGAGACCACCTGCTCAATGCGGAATTCGTCCCAGTAACCTTCCACCGGCTGCGGCGCGGTGAACGACACTTCGGTCTCCGCCGCCTCTATCTGCTGGGCGAAATTCTGCAGCAGGTTGCTCACCAGTTGCGTCAGGTCGAAACGATTCGGCCGGATCGACAGCTTGCCGGTGCGGATGCGCGAAACGTCGAGCATGTCTTCGATCAGCCGGATCAGACTTTTGATCTGGCGCTCGTCGCGATCGACCATCGCGTGCATCTTGTCGAGGGTGAACGCCGCGGCGTTGTCCCGCGCCAGGTGCATCTTGCGCAACTGGGTTTCGAGTATCAGGCCATTGAGCGGCGTGCGCACTTCGTGAGCGACGATTGACATGAAGTCATCGCGCATACGCACGGCCTGCTCCAGCTCCAGTTGCGTACTTTGCAGTTGTTGCAGCAGCGCTTCCTGCTCGCGACGCGCCTGCTCCAGGGCTTCGACCTGTTGCTTCATGGCCTTGCTCTGGCGGTACAGGTCGACGAATACGTTGACCTTGCTCTTCACCGCGTGGATATCCAGCGGCTTGTGCAGGAAGTCCACCGCCCCGCTCTCGTAGCCCTTGAACGCGTAGTTCAGTTCACGGCCGGCGGCGCTGACGAAAATGATCGGAATGTTCTTGGTTTTCTCGGTGCCGCGCATCAACTCGGCGAGCTCGAAGCCGTTCATCCCCGGCATCTGCACGTCGAGGATGGCCATGGCGAACTCGTGTTGCAGCAGCAGCGAAAGTGCTTCGTCCGCCGACAGCGCCTTGTACACCGTGCGGTCCTCGCGCTTGATCAGCGCTTCGAGGGCCAGCAGGTTCTCCGGCAGATCGTCGACGATCAGCAATTTGGCCTGGATATTACTCAGCATGCGATTCGTTCCAGCTCGACAAGCAGACGGCCGATGCCGTGAATGGGTAGGACATGGTCAGGCTGCTGAATTTTCAGCGCAGCCAGAGGCATGGTGGCGACCTGTGCGTCCTGCGGGTCTTGAACGATGGTCAGTCCGCCGCGCTGCTTGACTTGTGCCAGGCCGCGAGCGCCATCGTGATTGGCGCCGGTCAGCAACACGGCAGCCAGGGTTTCGCCGTAAACATCAGCGGCGGACTCAAACAAGTAGTCGATGGCAGGTCGGGAATGGTGTACGCGGTCCTCAAGACTCAGCGACAGACTGCGATCCTGTTCCACCGACAGGTGATACCCGGGCGTGGCGAAATAAACCGTGCCGGGCATGATGTCTTGCTTGTCGGTCGCCTCTGCCACCGGCAGCATCAGTCGCCGGGAGAACACTTCGGCCAACTGACTGCGCCGCTCCTCCGGCAGGTGCAGCACCACAATGATCGGCAACACGTAGCCCTGGCGCAACGGCGCGAGCAGAGTCAGCAGGGCCTCGACCCCACCGGCTGAAGCACCGACCACGATGGCCTCGACACGAGGCAAATCCACGGCATCGTTCATAATTTGCGGTAGATCCGTTCTTGTTTGACCAACGGTTCGAACTGATTCGAGTAACCGGAAAAATCCAGCGTTTCCTTGCTGCCCAGCACCAGAAAGCCACGGTGGCACAGCGATTCGTGAAACAGACCGAAGGCACGGTCCTGAAGTTTCTTGTTGAAGTAAATCAGTACGTTGCGGCAGGAAATCAACTGCGTTTCGGAGAACACGCTGTCCGTCGCCAGGCTGTGATCGGCGAAGGTCACGTTCTCACACAGGCTCTTGTCGAAGATCGCGTAGCCATAGGCTGCGGTGTAGTAATCGGCAAAGGAACGCTGACCGCCGGCCTGCTGGTAATTGGCAGTGTAGGCCCGGACATTCTCCATCGAGAAAATGCCCTGTTTGGCCTTGTCCAGCGAGCGCGGATTGATATCGGTAGCGTAGATGATCGTACGGTCGAGCAGGCCTTCTTCGCGCAGCAGGATCGCCATCGAATAGACCTCCTCACCAGTGCTGCACCCGGCGATCCAGATCTTCAGCGACGGATAGGTGCGCAGCAGCGGCACCACTTCCTTGCGGATCGCCAGAAAGTGCGACGGATCGCGGAACATCTCGCTGACCGGAATCGTCAGCAACTGCAGCAACTGCATGAACGCCGTGGGATCGTGCAGGACTTTCTCTTGTAACGCCGAGATCGTTGCGCATTCGAACTGACTCAAGGCGTGCTGCACCCGGCGCTTGATCGAAGCGCCCGAGTAATCGCGAAAATCGTAGCTGTACTTGAGGTAGATGGCCTCAATCAACAGGCGTAATTCGATTTCGCTGTTGCGCTCCGCGGAGTGACTGCTATCCACTAAATGCGTTCCATCTTCGGTAACCACACGCGAATCAACGAGAACAGGCGATCCAGATCGATCGGCTTGGCCAGATAATCGTTGGCGCCCGCCTGCAGGCAGCGCTCCTGATCGTCTTTCATGGCCTTGGCCGTCACTGCGATGATCGGCAGTTTGCGCCAGCGCGGATCCTTGCGGATTTCAATGGTGGCTTCAAAACCATCCATCTCCGGCATCATCACGTCCATCAGCACCAGGTCGATGTCCTCGATTTCATTCAACTTATCAATCGCTTCGCGACCGTTACGGCCGATCACCACGACTGCGCCCTTGTGCTCCAACGCACTGGTCAGGGCGAAGATGTTGCGCACATCGTCGTCCACCAGCAGCACCTTGCGGCCTTCGAAGACCTTGTCGCGGCTGCGGGCGGTCTTGAGCATCTTCTGCCGTTCATGGGACAACTGCGATTCGACTTTGTGCAGAAAGAGTGTCACCTCATCCAGCAGGCGTTCCGGCGAGCGAGCGCCCTTGATGATGATCGAGCGCGAATACTTGCGCAGCTCGGCCTCTTCATCGCGGGTCAGGTTGCGGCCGGTGTAGACGATCACCGGCGGGAACGAGCAGATGTCCTCGGTCGACATGCGTTTGAGCAGATCGTTGCCGAGCATGTCCGGCAATTTCAGGTCGATCACCATGCAGTCGTAAATCGTCGTGCGCAGTTTCTCCAGCGCGTCTTGCGCCAGACCGACCGCGGTGATCTCGATGTCTTCATCACCGATCAGGCGGGCAATGCTTTCGCGTTGCAGATCGTCATCTTCGACCAGCAACACGCGCTTGACCTTCTGAGTCAGCTTGGCTTCGAGACGGGCGAACACGTCCTTGAGCTCTTCGCGGGTGGTCGGTTTGACTGCGTAACCGATCGCCCCCATGTGCATCGCCGCTTCAACGCGGTCTTCGACCGAGATCACATGCACCGGGATGTGCCGGGTTTCGGCGTGTTCTTTCAGGCGTTGCAGCACGGTCAGACCGGAGTGATCCGGCAGACGCATGTCGAGCAGAATCGCGTCCGGCACGAACTCGCGGGCCAGGTCATAACCTTCATCCGCTCCGTGCGCCACCAGACACTGATAACCCAGTTCGTGGGCCAGGTCGTAAAGGATGTGGGCGAAATTCGGCTCGTCTTCCACCACCAGAATGCAGCGCGTGGCGAATGGCGCCTTGCCACGGTCATCGGCAAAACGCGGGATGTGCACCGGCGCCAGCGGCGACACCGTGATCGATGGCGGCTGCACCACCGGGGCCGGGGCCGATACCGGCGGCGTGAAGGTCAGCGGGATCGCAGGGCTGTCACCCGGCTCGCTGTATTGCTGCGGCAGCACCAGGGTAAACACACTGCCCTGCCCCGGCGCGCTGCTGACGCTGATCGAGCCGCCGAGCAAGGCTGCCAGATCGCGCGAGATCGACAAGCCCAGACCGGTGCCACCGTACTTGCGGTTGGTGGTGCCGTCAGCCTGGCGGAACGCTTCGAAGATGCTTTCCTGCTGATCTGCGGCGATACCGATCCCCGAATCGCGCACGATGAAGGCAATGCGCTCGTTCGGCTGGCCGGCGATGGTCAGGCTGACCGCGCCGTGTTCGGTGAACTTCACGGCGTTGGACAGCAGGTTCTTGATCACCTGCTCCAGACGCTGGCGATCGGTGTACAGCATGATTGGCGCATCCGGCTGCAACTCGACGCTGAACGTCAGTTGCTTGTCCGCCGCCAGCGGTTCGAACACGCTGCGCAGGCCGTCGGCCAGACGCGCGACGCTGGTGTTTTCCGGGATCACTTCCAGCTTGCCGGCCTCGACCTTGGAAATGTCGAGAATGTCGTTGATCAGGTTCAGCAGATCGTTGCCCGCCGAATAGATCGACTCGGCGAACTTGACCTGCTCGGCCGTCAGATTGTCCTGCGGGTTCTCGGCCAGCAACTTGGCGAGGATCAGCGAACTGTTCAGCGGCGTGCGCAGTTCGTGGGACATGTTGGCGAGGAATTCGGACTTGTACTTGCTCGAACGCTGCAGTTCTTCGGCGCGTTCTTCGAGCTGCACCTGAGCCTGATTGAGTTCGGTGTTCTTCTGGTCCATGGCGTCGCGCTGCTCGGCCAGAGTCTGCGCCTGTTCGGCCAGCTGCTCGTTGGTCTGCTCCAGCTCGACTTGCTGGGTTTCCAGATGCGCCTGGGATTCCTTGAGAATCCGCGACTGTTCTTCCAACTCCTCGTTGGCGGTTTTCAGCTCTTCCTGCTGCACCTGCAACTCTTCGTTGAGCTGCTGGGTTTCGGCCAGCACTTCCTGCAGACGCTGGCGATAACGCGCCGCTTCGATCGAGGTGCCGATGTTGCCGGCAATCAGTTCCAGCAAATCGATATCGCGGTCGGTGAGCGGGCGCAGGAAGCCCAGTTCGATCACCCCGTTGACCCGGTCATCATCACTGGTCGGCACCACCAGCACACTGTGCGGCAGACCTGCGCCCAGGCCGGAGCTGACTTTGAAGTAGTCGGCCGGAACCGAATCCAGGCGAATCAGTTGTCCCTGCTGGGCAACCTGGCCGACGATGCCTTCGCCGCTGTAGATCTGCTGATCTTTTTCTTCCTGTTCGCGGGAGAACCCATAGGACGCCACGCGCTTGAGGCCGCCGTGTTCTTCGCGTACGTACAGCGCCGCCACCGCAGTGCCCAGATATTGTGCGCAGAACTGCAGGATGTTGCGCCCCAGCAGGTTAAGCGTCAGTTGCCCCAGCACCTGTTCCGCCAGTTCGGTCTGGCCGCTGCGCATCCACGCCTGACGCTCCAGACGCTCGGCGCTGGCTTGCTGCGCCGCAAGGTTGGCGCTGTAGCTGTCCGACAGACTGACCAGATCGCGGCGACCGACATACGCGAGCAAACCGCTGATCCCGGCGATGAACAGCAGATAAAGAGTGATGCTCCAGATCGTCGTGCGGCGCACCTCTTCGTTGCGCGTGGTGCGCAACTGCTGCTCCATGTCGATCACGTCTTCGAATTGCTTGCGAATTTCGTCGGTCAGGCGCTTGCCACGCCCGGCCTTGACCGCGCCCCGGTAGTCGCCGCTGGAGCGCTGCAGGTCGATCATCGATTGCGCGTAGTTGCTCCATTCGGTCTGCAAGGCCTGCAGACGCCGCAGACGATCGGTCTGCACCGGGTTGTCGGCGGTCAATTCGAGCAAGGTATTGAGCGCCACATTGATCCGCGGCTTGGCAGTCTCGTACGGGTCGAGGAAGTGCTCGTCGCCGCTGAGCAGGAAACCACGCATGCCGGTTTCCAGATCAACGGTGAGTTTCACCGCTTCGTTGGCGTTATTGATCACCCGGTCGGTGTGTTCCACCCACTGGATCACCGAGAGCAAATAGGTGATCAGCGAAATGAAAAACACTGCACTGATCGCGCCGACGCCCAAGGGCAGACTGATGTTGCGCGTCAGGAGTTTACGGAACCGTGTTTCGTCAACTGTAGACCGAGTGGACATGGGGCAGCCTTGTCGAACTGTCGAAACCCGGGAGTTTGCCCCAAAACGGTACTATGGATCCATTTTTCTCACCGCCATGATGGCAATTTCCTACATTTGCTGCACTTCCCGATCAGGCAACGGGTATCCTTGCCGCCCCGATTTGCAGCTAATCTTTTTCGTATCCGCTCGGGAACTTGTGGCCATGCGCCACTTACTCATGCAAGAGCCCGGCATTTTCGACCGGTCGCCGTTCCGATTTCATTTCTTGAGAGCTATCCCTATGTCCACCCCAGCGTCCACCATCCTTGTAGTAGAAGACGACGACATCGTACGCATGCTCATCGTCGATGTGCTCGAGGAGCTGGAATTCAGTGTGTTGGAGGCCGATGACGGCGAGTCTGCGCTGGAGATTCTCGGGGATCAGAGCAAGGCTATCGACTTGATGATGACTGACTACGGCCTGCCGGGCATGACAGGCAGTGAACTGGCCGGCAAGGCACGTGAACTGCGCTCCACCCTGCCCGTTCTGTTCGCCAGCGGTTACGCCGAAAACATCGACGTGCCTGCGGGCATGCATGTGATCGGCAAACCCTTCTCGATCGATCAACTGCGTGACAAGGTCAAGGGCATTCTGACCGAGTGATTGGCCTTGATCCGGCAGCGGCTGCAGATGTGCTCTAATTGCGCGCCATTTTCAGCCGCCTGCCTGCAAGGATTACCCGTCAATGACTGCATCACCCGCCACCAAAGTTCTGGTCATCGGTTACGTCTGGCCCGAACCGCGCTCTTCGGCAGCCAGCGGGCATGTGATGCAGATCCTCGAGACGTTTTTGCAGCAAGGCTGGGACATCACCTTCAGCAGCCCGGCCGGCCCGGGCGAGCACAAGGCTGACCTGACCGCGCTGGGCATCCGCGAAGTGCCGATCGAACTGAACAACAGCAGCTTCGATAGTTTCATCAGTGAACTGGCCCCGGATATCGTGCTGTTCGACCAGTTCATGATGGAAGAGCAGTTCGGCTGGCGCGTCGAAAAGCAATGCCCGAATGCCTTGCGCGTACTGGAGACGTCCGACCTGCAGAGCCTGCGCCACGCCCGCCACCAACGGCTCAAGGAACGTTTGAAAGACGACCCGGACAATCAGGACTTCAGCGCCCTGTTCGCGCCGGCGCTGCGCGAAGAGTTCGAGTTGATGGCCGATACGGACCTGGCCAAACGGGAAATCGCCGCGTTGTATCGCTGCGATCTGAATCTGATGATTTCCGAAGTTGAAATTCAGTTGCTGGTCGAACAGTTTCAAGTCCCTGGCGACCTGCTGCACTGGTGCCCGCTGATGCTCGAACCGCCGCGCGATTCGTTCGTCCCCTTTGAAGAGCGGGCGCACTTTCTGAGTATTGGCAACTTCCGTCACGCGCCCAACTGGGACGCCGTGCTGTGGATGAAGACCGCCATCTGGCCGCTGATCCGCCAGCAATTGCCCGGCGCCCAACTGCATATCTACGGTGCCTATACGCCGCCCAAGGCCACAGCCCTGCACAACGCGGCGCAGGGGTTTCATGTGATGAACTGGGCAGAAGATGCGCTGCAAGTGATGTCGCAAGCCCGGGTTTGCCTGGCGCCTTTGCGTTTCGGCGCTGGGATCAAGGGCAAGATCGTCGATGCGATGCTCTGCGGCACGCCCAATGTCACGACGCCCATCGGCGCCGAAGGCATGGGCGGCGCATTGCCCTGGCCCGGTGCGATGGCTCAGTCGGCCCAGGCCCTGGCCGACGCCGCTGTAGCGCTGCACGAAGACAGATTGCGCTGGGCTGACGCACAGCAGGCCGGCGTCGCGTTGTTGAATGCGCGCTATCGGCAGACTGATCACGGCCCGGCGCTGATCGCTCGCCTGCAACATTGCCGCGACAACTTGTCAGCATTACGTCGCGCCAACTTTACTGGCAGCATGTTGCGTCACCACTTGCATAAAAGCACTCAATACATGGCGCAGTGGATCGAAGCAAAGAACCAGAAAAGTTGATAATTAAAGTGCAAAAGCACATTGCCAATACTTTGCAAAGAGTGCTGGCTTGTACTTTTTCCGTTTGCACCAAAGAATAACTTCCGAACTGACCAAACAAGTTGACTGGTCGGAAATTAAACTTTATCTGCAACGGAATGCACCATGAGTAATTACCCTTTCAAAAACTGGATGGCGGCTACACCGGATATGGACCGACTGACCCTTGGCGAAGTGGTCTGGCCCGGCGCGCATAATTCCGGGCTGGATTTTGATTTTCCGTACCCGGCTTATCTCCAACCCGCCCAAAACTGGTTTGTTTGCCAGGATGGTCCATTCATTCAGCAACTTAATGAAGGCGTGCGCGCCTTCGACTTGCGTCTGCATTCAGATGAACACTGGCTGGGCATCAGGAAGTTTCATACCTTTCATGGCGTGAAACTGCTCCAGGGACGCTCCTTGAGCGACCTGGTAAAAAGTCTCAACTTTTTCCTCAATGAAAATCCGAACGAGTTCATCGTATTGGACTTACATGAACTCAAGGGCACCAACGATCAGCAATTCGATTACAAGGGTTTCCATGAAGTCATCACCACGGAGCTGGCTTCGCGGCTTATTCCCCGAAACAACGGTCATCTGACCCTTGAACAACTTAAAAGGGCCAGTTCGCTACAACGCGTGGTGTTGGCAAGCGAATCGCACCCGGATTTCAATTCGCCCCTGTACTGGCCGAAAATCCGCCATGAATGGAGCGGGTCGGACATCACCTCGCCAGAGCAACTCAAGCAACACATCACCCGAACCCTCGCCAACCCGCCGGTACCCGGCAGCCTCTGGTCATTGTCGGCCACCAGCTACGGCGAACTGGCCGGCGTCAAGCGGATCACCGACGAACTCGATCAATGGTTTGGCCCAGACTCGGGATGGGCGCCGAAGTGCAGCATTATCAATGCCGACTTCATCGGTGGCACTCCACTGATCAGCCATTGCCAGCAGGTCAACCAGTCCAAAGGTCTACGCAAGGCCCGGGGCTGAGGCGCTGGAACTGTCCGTGACGCGCGTGCATGATGGGCGCCTGAACACCACAACAAGACGCATCGGACATGACTCGGGCAACCAGAATCACTGATCCCTCCTACGAACTGATGGACGACCATAACGGGTTGTCCATCATCTACCGTCAGCATGGTTTTCCGTGCCCGTTAGTGCGCTGGCATTTTCACAAGGAATACGAACTGCACCTGATCGTCGCCAGTTCCGGCAAGGTCTTCATCGGCGACTACATCGGCAACTTTTATCCGCAAACATTGTTCCTCACCGGGCCCAATCTGCCGCACAACTGGATCAGCCAGGTGGCCGACGACGAGGTGGTGGAAAAGCGCGACATGCTGGTGAACTTCACCGATGAGTTGTTCGACAGCGGGCACCAGGTGTTCGCCGAACTCAAGACTTTGGCGCCGCTACTGGAGCGTGCGCAATATGGCATCGAATTTCGCGACAAGGATACGATCCGTCAGGCCATGACGTTGATGCAGCGAATTGCCGACACGCGCGGCGTTACCCGTCTCGGACACTTTTTCATTTTGATGGAGCTGCTGGCGGCGACTGACGATTATCAATTGCTGTCCGGCGCCACTAACACGCAACTGGCCGACGAGCACAACATCGACCGCACCAACCGAGCGGTCGATTTCATCTTCGACCATTACGCCCGCGAATTGACCCTGGAAGAAGTCGCCGATCATCTGGGGATGAAGCCGACCTATTTCAGCCGCGTGTTCAAACAGGCCACCGGGCGCAACTTCATCGAGTTCGTCAATCGCCTGCGCATCAGTAAATCCTGCGAACTGCTCGCTGACGGCGACAAACCGGTGACCGAGGTGTGTTTCGAGTCGGGGTTCAATAACATTTCCAATTTCAATCGACGCTTCCAGCAACTCAAGGGCATGACGCCGTCGCACTATCGACGCCTCGCTGTACAGCGTCTGACCGAACAAAACCTCGGCTGATACCACCGCCCCCTGTAGGAGTGAGCCTGCTCGCGAAAGCGGTGTATCAGTCAACTGATCGGCAAACTGACACAGTGTTTTCGCGAGCAAGCCCGCCCCCACAAAAAGCATCCGACGCGATGAAACCTGTACTGATTCGATAGCCCCTTCCCACTGAAAAGCCCTTCCCTGCGTCTACCGCAACAAACACCAGTGCAAAAAAGTATTGATTTGAGTGCGACGGATGATTTGTCAGTCCGTCGATTGAGGGCTGTAATCAGCGCACATTCTTCCTGCACCGGAAGACACAAAAACAATAACTGTCCTTCTGCCCCCCAACGGACGCAGAAAAGGAGTGCACGATGCAACCCACTGCAAAAGCTCTGCTAGCCCTCACCTGCATGACCCTCAGCAGCGTCAGCCTTGGCGCCCAGACCCTGACCATCGCCACCGTCAACAACAGCGACATGATCCGCATGCAGAAGCTCTCGAAAACTTTCGAGTCCGAGCATCCGGAGATCAAGCTCAACTGGGTGGTGCTGGAAGAGAACGTCCTGCGTCAGCGCCTGACTACCGACATCGCCACTCAGGGCGGACAGTTCGATGTGTTGACCATCGGCATGTACGAAGCGGCACTCTGGGGCGCCAAGGGCTGGCTCGAACCGATGAAGGATCTGCCGGCTTCTTACGCCCTCGACGATGTGTTCCCGTCGGTGCGCGAAGGCCTGTCGGTCAAGGGTTCGCTGTATGCCCTGCCGTTCTACGCCGAAAGCTCGATCACCTATTACCGCACCGACCTGTTCAAGGACGCCGGCCTGAGCATGCCCGAGCGCCCGACCTGGGAACAGATCGCCGGTTTCGCAGAAAAACTCACTAATAAAGACAAAGAACAGTACGGCATCTGCCTGCGCGGCAAGGCCGGCTGGGGAGAGAACATGGCGTTGATCACCACCGTCGCCAATGCTTACGGCGCGCGCTGGTTCGATGAGAAATGGCAGCCGGAATTCACCGGCCCGGAATGGAAAAACGCGCTGAATTTCTACGTCGACACCATGAAGAAATCCGGCCCGCCGGGCGCCTCCAGTAACGGTTTCAACGAAAACCTCGCGCTGTTCAACAGCGGCAAATGCGCGATCTGGGTTGACGCTTCCGTCGCCGGCTCGTTCGTCACCGACAAGACCCAGAGCAAGGTCGCCGATCACGTCGGCTTCACCTTCGCCCCGCATCAGGTCACCGATAAAGGATCGGCGTGGCTGTATTCGTGGGCACTGGCGATTCCGACCAGTTCCAAGGCCAAGGACGCCGCCAAAGCGTTCAGCGCCTGGGCCACCTCCAAAGAATATGGGGAACTGGTGGCCAAGACCGACGGCATCGCCAACGTGCCGCCGGGCACCCGCGCCTCAACCTACAGCGATGCTTACATGAGCGCCGCGCCGTTCGCCAAGGTCACGCTGGAATCGCTGAAAGCGGCGGATCCGAGCAAACCGACGCTGAAACCGGTGCCTTACATCGGCATTCAGCTGGTGACCATTCCTGAATTCCAGGGCGTGGGCACCCAGGTCGGCAAGCTGTTCTCGGCAGCGCTGATCGGCCAGACCACGGTGGATCAGGCCCTGACCGCCGCGCAGCAAACCACCGAACGCGAGATGAAGCGCGCCGGTTATCCCAAGTAACCACACTGCTCGCTCCTGCCTTTTGTAGGAGTGAGCCTGCTCGCGATGGCGGTTTTCCATCAAACCCCATTGGTGGCTGACACACCGCTATCGCGAGCAGGCTCACTCCTACATTAGATCTCCATAGGTCTGTATGACTCGGTTGTGATCACCATGAATACTTCAACTGCCAAAGCCCACCTCGACTTGTCGCAACCCCAGCGCAAAGTCCGCGTACGCAATCCCGGCTGGTTTCTGGTCAGCCCTTCGGTGGCCCTGTTGCTGCTGTGGATGATCGTGCCGTTGGGCATGACCATTTACTTCTCGATGATTCGCTACAACCTGCTCGATCCGGGCGTCAACGAATTCGTCGGGCTGGAGAACTTCACTTACTTTCTGACCGACTCCGGGTTCCTGCCCGGCGCCACCAACACCCTGTTGCTGGTGGGCAGCGTGCTGTTGATCAGCGTGGTGTTCGGTGTGCTGATCAGCGCGTTGCTCGAGGCCAGCGAATTTCTCGGCCGCGGCATCGTGCGGGTGATGCTGATCTCGCCGTTCTTCATCATGCCCACCGTCGGTGCGCTGATCTGGAAGAACCTGATTTTCCATCCGGTGTCGGGGATTCTCGCCTACGTCTGGCGGCTGTTCGGTGCCGAGCCGGTGGACTGGCTGGCGCATTACCCGCTGCTGTCGATCATCATCATTGTTTCGTGGCAATGGCTGCCCTTCGCGATCCTGATCCTGATGACCGCCATGCAGTCCCTCGACCAGGAACAGAAGGAAGCCGCGCGTCTCGATGGTGCCGGCCCCGTCGCGATCTTCTGGCATCTGACCCTGCCGCACCTCGCACGCCCGATTGCCGTGGTGGTGATGATCGAAACGATCTTCCTGCTGTCGGTGTTCGCCGAGATTTTCACCACCACCAACGGCGGCCCCGGCTACGCCTCGACCAACCTCGCCTACCTGATCTACAACCAGGCGCTGGTGCAGTTCGACGTCGGCATGGCCTCGGCGGGCGGCTTGATTGCCGTGGTCATCGCCAACATCGCCGCGATCATTCTGGTGCGGATGATCGGCAAAAACCTGACTGACAAAGCCTGAGGCCTGCCATGACTCTTCAACAATCCCGCCGGCTGCAAAGCCTGCTGCTCGGCACCCTGGCCTGGGCCATCGCGATCGTGATTTTCTTCCCGATCTTCTGGATGGTGATGACCAGTTTCAAGACCGAAATCGACGCCTTCGCCACGCCGCCGCAGTTCATCTTCACGCCAACGCTGGAGAACTACCTGCACATCAACGAACGCAGCGACTACTTCAGTTTTGCCTGGAACTCGGTGGTGATTTCCTTCAGTGCCACGGCGCTGTGCCTGCTGATCGCGGTGCCTGCCGCTTACTCGATGGCGTTCTACGAAACCCAGCGTACCAAGGGCACGCTGCTGTGGATGCTCTCGACCAAGATGCTGCCGCCGGTGGGCGTACTGATGCCGATCTACCTGCTGGCCAAGAGTTTCGGCCTGCTCGATACGCGCATCGCGTTGATCGTGATCTACACCCTGATCAATCTGCCGATTGTGGTGTGGATGATTTACACCTACTTCAAGGACATCCCCAAAGACATCCTCGAAGCCGCCCGCCTCGACGGCGCCACCCTGTGGCAGGAGATGGTCCGCGTGCTGCTGCCGATCGCCAAGGGCGGCCTCGCCTCGACCGTGCTGCTGTCGCTGATCCTGTGCTGGAACGAGGCCTTCTGGTCGCTGAACCTGACCTCGTCGAAAGCCGCGCCCTTGACCGCGTTGATCGCCTCGTACTCAAGTCCTGAAGGCTTGTTCTGGGCCAAGTTGTCGGCAGTCTCGACCCTGGCCTGTGCGCCGATCCTGATCTTCGGCTGGATCAGCCAGAAACAACTGGTGCGCGGCTTGTCGTTCGGTGCCGTGAAATGAAGTGCTCCAACCGTACCCAATCCCCTGTGGGAGCGAGCCTGCTCGCGAAGGGGCCGTGTCAGTCGGCATTAATGCTGAATGACACACCGCTTTCGCGAGCAGGCTCGCTCCCACATAAAAGCATGCCCGGCGCCATTGAATTAACTTAAGTGGAGGCCCATCAAAATGGCCAACCTGAAAATCAAGAATCTGCAAAAAGGCTTCGAAGGTTTCTCCATCATCAAGGGCATCGACCTTGAGGTGAATGACAAGGAATTCGTGGTCTTCGTCGGCCCGTCCGGTTGCGGCAAATCCACCCTGCTCCGACTGATCGCCGGGCTGGAAGAGGTCAGCGGCGGCACCATCGAACTCGATGGCCGCGACATCACCGAAGTCAGCCCGGCCAAGCGCGATCTGGCGATGGTGTTCCAGACCTACGCGCTGTACCCGCACATGACCGTGAAGAAAAACATGTCGTTCGCCCTCGACCTGGCCGGTGTACCGAAAGCCGAAGTCGAGAAAAAGGTCGGCGAAGCGGCGCGCATTCTCGAACTCGGGCCGATGCTCGAGCGCAAGCCGAAACAGCTGTCCGGCGGCCAACGGCAACGGGTCGCCATCGGCCGGGCGATCGTGCGCAATCCGAAGATCTTTCTGTTCGACGAACCACTGTCCAACCTCGACGCCGCGCTGCGCGTGCAGATGCGTCTGGAGCTGCTGCGTCTGCACAAGGACCTGCAAGCCACGATGATCTACGTGACCCACGATCAGGTCGAAGCCATGACCATGGCCGACAAAGTGGTGGTGCTCAACGGCGGCAAAATCGAGCAGGTCGGCTCGCCGCTGGACCTCTATCACAACCCGGCCAACCTGTTCGTCGCCGGTTTTCTCGGCACGCCGAAAATGGGTTTCCTCAAAGGCAAGATCGCCCGCATCGACGGCCAGAGCTGCGAAGTCTCGCTGGACGCCGGCACGCGCATCACCCTGCCGTTCAATGCCGCCAACCTGAGCGTCGGCAGCACCGTGACCCTGGGCATTCGCCCGGAACATCTGGAGCTGGCACAACCGGGCGACTGCACCCTGCAAGTCACCGCCGACGTCAGCGAACGCCTGGGCAGCGACACCTTCTGCCACGTCACCACCAACGCCGGCGAAGCCCTGACCATGCGCGTGCGCGGTGACCTGGCGAGCCGCTACGGCGAGCAACTGAACCTGCACCTGGACGCCAGCCATTGCCACCTGTTCGACGCCGATGGCGTGGCGCTGACCCGCCCGCTTCGCGCCGCGGCCTGAATTTCGAGACCTGCCCGATGAAACTGAATGAACAAAACCTGCATCGCCTCGCCCCCGAGGTGCAACTGCCGGCCTACAACCTCAGCGACACCCGTCAGGGCATCGCGCACATTGGCGTCGGCGGCTTCCACCGCGCGCATCAGGCGTATTACACCGATGCGCTGATGAACACCGGCCAGGCGCTGGACTGGGCGATCTGTGGGGTCGGCTTGCGCGCGGAAGACCGCCGCGCCCGTGACGACCTCAAGGAGCAGGATTACCTGTTTACCCTGTTCGAACTCGGCGATAACGACGACACCGAAGTGCGGGTGATCGGTGCGATCCGCGACATGCTCCTGGCCGAGGATGGCGCGCAGGCGCTGATCGACAAACTTGCCGATCCGCAGATCCGCATCGTCTCGCTGACCATCACTGAAGGCGGCTACTGCATCGACGACAGCAACGGCGAATTCATGGCGCACCTGCCGCAGATTCAACACGATCTGGCAAATCCGCAAACGCCGAAAACCGTGTTCGGTTTCCTCTGCGCGGCGCTGGAAAAACGCCGTGGCGCGGGCATACCGGCGTTCACGATCATGTCCTGCGATAACCTGCCGCATAACGGCGCGGTGACCCGCAAGGCGCTGCTCGCCTTCGCCACCCTGCGCGACCCGGGGCTGCGCGACTGGATCGCGCAGAACGTCAGTTTTCCCAACGCCATGGTCGATCGCATCACGCCGATGACCAGCACCGCGCATCGTCTGCAACTGGCCGACAAACACGGTGTGGACGACAACTGGCCAGTGGTCTGCGAGCCTTTTGTGCAATGGGTGCTGGAAGACAAGTTCGTCAATGGGCGCCCGGCCTGGGAACAGGTTGGCGTGCAGTTCACCGATGACGTTTCGCCCTACGAAGAAATGAAGATCAAACTGCTCAACGGCAGCCATCTGGCGCTGACGTATCTGGGCTTTTTGAAGGGCTATCGTTTCGTCCACGAGACCATGAACGACCCGCTGTTCGTGCGCTACATGCGCGCCTACATGGACTTCGACGTCACCCCGCAACTGGCGCCGGTGCCGGGCATCGACCTGACCGACTACAAGAACACGCTGGTGGCGCGCTTTTCCAATCAGGCGATTGCCGACCAGCTCGAGCGGGTGTGCTCGGATGGCTCGTCGAAGTTTCCCAAGTTCACCATTCCGACGATCAATCGCTTGATTACCGATGGCCAGGAGACCAAGCGTGCCGCGTTGGTGGTGGCGGCCTGGGCGTTGTATCTGAAGGGCGTGGATGAAAATGGCGACACTTATTCGATTCCCGATCCACGGGCAGAGTTTTGTCAGGGACTGGTAGCGGATGATGCGTTGATCACTCAGCGGTTGTTGGCGGTTGAGGAGATCTTCGGCACGGCGATTCCGCGTTCGGCGGCATTTGTGGCGGCGTTCGAGTGGTGCTGCAACAGCTTGCGCGAGGTGGGCGTGACGCGCACTTTGGAGCGGGTCTTGACTGAATGATGCGGTGACTTTACTGCCGCCTTCGCGAGCAGGCTCGCTCCCACAGGGGAACGCATTTCAAAATGTGGGAGCGAGCCTGCTCGCGAATGGCGGTCTCACCTTGGCAGACCTGACACCCTGAGGACCTCACTGTGACCACCCGACAACTCTTCCTCGGCATCGACTGCGGCACCCAGGGCACCAAAGCGATCATCCTCGATGCCGCCAGCGGTCAGGTGCTCGGCGAAGGCGCCGCCACGCACACGATGATCAGCGGCGCCAATGGCCGGCGCGAGCAGGACACCCAACAGTGGCTCGACGCCTTCGCCCTCGCCACCCGCCGCGCCTTGCTCGCAGCCAATGTTGACGGTCAAGCGATCCTCGGCATCGGCGTTTCCGGCCAGCAACACGGGCTGGTGCTGCTCGACGATCAGGGCCAGGTGCTGCGCCCGGCCAAGCTGTGGTGCGATACCGAAACCACTGACGAAAACGATCGCCTGCTCAAACACCTCGGCGGCGAAAAAGGCTCGCTGGAGCGCCTCGGGGTGGTCATCGCCCCGGGCTACACCGTGTCGAAACTGCTGTGGACAAAGGAACAACACCCGGAGGTGTTCTCGCGTATTGCGCGCATCCTTCTGCCCCACGACTACCTGAACTTCTGGCTCACCGGCCGCGCCTGCAGTGAATACGGCGACGCCTCCGGCACCGGCTATTTCAACGTGCGCAGTCGCCAGTGGGATTTACAACTGCTGCGCGACATCGACACCACGGGTCGCCTGCAAGCCGCGTTGCCGGAGCTGATCGACGCACATCAGGCGGTCGGCACCCTGCTGCCGGCGATTGCCGAACAGCTCGGCCTTAACCCTAATGCGCTGGTCGCCAGCGGCGGTGGCGACAACATGATGGGCGCCATCGGCACCGGCAACATTCAGCCGGGAGCGATCACCATGAGCCTCGGTTCCTCCGGCACGGTGTACGCCTACGCCGAGGCGCCGCTGGTCAGCGCGGACGCTTCGGTTGCGACGTTCTGCTCGTCCAGTGGCGGCTGGCTGCCGCTGATCTGCACCATGAACCTGACCAACGCCACCGGCGCGATCCGCGAACTGTTCGACCTCGATCTCGAACAATTCAACGACCTCGTGGCCCAGGCGCCGATCGGCGCGGAAGGCGTGAGCATGCTGCCATTCCTCAACGGTGAACGCGTCCCCGCCCTGCCCCATGCCACCGGCAGCCTGCACGGCCTGACCCTGAGCAACCTGACCCAGGCCAACCTGTGTCGCGCCGTGGTCGAAGGCACCACCTTCGGTTTGCGTTATGGACTGGATCTGTTGCGCCACAATGGTTTACAAAGCCGCAGCATTTGCCTGATCGGCGGCGGTTCGAAAAGCGCGGTGTGGCGGCAGATCGTCGCCGACATCATGAATACCCCGGTGATCTGCACCGAACACAGCGAAGCCGCAGCCCTTGGCGCGGCGATTCAGGCGGCGTGGTGCAAGTCATGGTCGAACGGCCACGAAGACACTTTGGCCGATCTGTGCCAGCGCTGCGTGAAGCTCGATCTGCACAGTGAAACCCTGCCGGTTGCCGCCAATGTCGCGGCGTTCCAGCAGGCCTATGAACGCTATCAACAGCATGTCGCAACCCTATAAAGAGCAAACAATTATGTATTTGGTGTGTGGCGAAGCCCTGTTCGATTTCTTCAGCGAAGACGATGCCAGCGGTCTGGCTTCGAAAGTGAATTTCAAGGCGATTGCCGGCGGCTCGCCGTTCAACGTCGCGGTCGGCTTGCGCCGCTTGGGTGTGGATTCGGCGTTGTTTGCCGGGCTGTCCACCGACTATCTCGGCCGACGCTTGCAGCAGGTGTTGCAGGATGAAGGCGTGCGTGCGGACTACCTGATCGACTTCGCCGCGCCAACCACGCTGGCGATGGTCGCGGTCGGCGCCAATGGCTCGCCGCATTATAGTTTTCGCGGCGAGGGCTGCGCTGATCGCCAATTAAGCCTCACCCACCTGCCCCAGCTCGGCCCTGAAGTGCGTGGTCTGCACATCGGCTCGTTCTCGCTGGTGGTGCAACCGATCGCCGACACCCTGCTGACCCTGGTGCAGCGCGAAAGCGGCAAGCGCCTGATCACCCTCGACCCCAACGTGCGCCTCAACCCGGAACCGAACATCGACCTGTGGCGCGAGCGCGTGGCGACCCTGGTGCAACTGGCCGACATGATCAAGGTCAGCGACGAAGACCTCAGCCTGTTGTATCCCGAGCAGGACCCAAAACGCGTGATCGAAGGCTGGCTGCAGCATCGCTGCCAGTTGGTGTTCCTCACCCGTGGCGGCGAAGGCGCCACCGTATTCAGCCGCGCCTACGGTTCGTGGTCGGTGCCAGCGTGCTCGGTGAAGATCGCGGATACCGTCGGCGCCGGCGATACCTTTCAAGCGGCGCTGATTACCTGGTTGACCGAGCAGGAACTGGATTCGGTCGAAGGGGTTCAACAACTCAGCCGCGAGCAGATCGAGGCGATGCTCAGGTTTGCCGTACAGGCGGCCGCCCTTACGTGCAGCAAGACCGGTCCGGATTTGCCCTATCGTCACCAGTTGAGCTGAGCGCGTAGACTGTCGGCCTTTTTGCGCGCATGGGGATGACGGTTTGAATTCGGGGCGGACGGCGGGACTTTTGATACTGGCGGGATTACTCAGCGGCTGCGGCACCTCGCCGCCGCGTTCGCCAGAAGACATCTGCGAGATCTTCCGCGAAAAAAGCGACTGGTACGATGCGGCGCAAGTCACGCAAAAGCGTTGGGGCGTGCCGATCCAGGTGCCCTTCGCGATCATGTATCAGGAGTCCGGCTACCGCTACGACGCCAAGACGCCACGCAAATACCTGCTGTGGGTGATTCCGTGGGGCCGGGTATCGACAGCCTCCGGCTATGCCCAGGCCAAGGATGAAGTCTGGGCCGATTACCAGAAAAGTACCGGGCGCAACTGGGCCGACCGCGAAGACTTCGACGATGCCATCGACTTCGTCGGCTGGTACATGGACAAGACCACTTCGATCAACGGCGTGTACAAGTACGACGCCTATAACCAGTACCTGAACTACCACGAAGGCTGGGGCGGTTTTCGCAACAAAACCTACGCCAGCAAGGCCTGGCTGATGCCGACTGCACGCAAGGTGCAGGCGCGCTCCGACGTGTATGCGCGGCAGTATGCCGGGTGCAAAGAGGATCTGAATCGCGGCTTCTGGAGCCGGTTCTGGCATTGGTTGTAGGGATGACTATCAGGCCCAATCGCGAGCAGGCTCACTCCTACAAGGGATCGATGGCGAACACGCTATCCGCGGCGACCAAAATTCCTTTGTAGGAGTGAGCCTGCTCGCGATAGCGGTCATCCAGGCGCCATAGTTCTAAGGGTTACAACACCGAAAAGTTGTAACTCACAATCAACCGGGTCTCATCCACATCCCGGGCAAACTTTTCATAGTTGGTGCGGTAAGTCGCATTGCGCAGGCGCAGGCTGACATCCTTGAACGTGCCCGTCTGGATCACGTACTTCAACTCGCTGTCGCGTTCCCACTCTTTGCCTTCCTGATCGCTGCCCGGGACCTTGATGTGATCACCGTTGACATAGCGGGTCAGGAAGCTCAGGCCGTTGATGCCGATGGCCTTGAAGTCATAGTCGTAACGCAACTGCCAGGAACGCTCCTGCGCCGCGGCGAAGTCGTTGACCTGCACGTAGTTGACCAGATACGGATTGCTGCCATCGAGGTACGGCATCGAGTTGTCGCCGTTCATGCGCTGCCAGCCGGCACTGAAGGTGTGGCCGCTGATGCCGTACGAGAGCATGCCGCTCAAGGCGCGGTTGTCGATGGAGCCGGCTTTGGCATCACCGCTGTCGGCACTTTTCAGCAAACGCAGATCGGCCTTCAGCACACCGTCACCCAGCGGTTGGTTGCCGAGCAAGCCAATGAAGTGCTGGCGGTAGATGTCTTCCAGCTCGGCGTAGTAATACTGCGCGGTCAGGCGATCGTTGATCTTGTAATCGATGCCGTACATGTCGAAATGATCGGCGGTGGTGTTGCAGGCGTAGCGCTTGTTCTTACAGTGCACGCGGATGTCTTGCGAATCGGTGGAATCGCGCGCGGTGTACTTGTCCAGACGCGCGGCCATGAAGGTCAGATCCTTCACTTCTTTGGAGGTCAGCATCGCACCGTTGAACATGGTCGGCAGCAAGCGGCCGTCGTTGTACTTGAGCAGTGGCAGATCCGGCAGCAGTGCGCCGTACTTCAACACCGTGTCCGAGACCTTGACCTTGGCGGTCAGGCCCATTTTTGCGTACTGACCCTTCGAGCCGCGCGGGTTCTCGCCACTGGACGGCAGCAAGCCGCTGTTGCTGCGATCGGGGCTGGAGTCGAGCTGAAACCCGAGCATGCCCAGCGCATCGATACCGAAGCCGACCGTGCCCTCGGTGTAACCCGATTGCAGATTCAGAATAAAGCCTTGCGCCGACTCTTCACGCTTGGAAGCGCCCTGGTCACTGGAGGTATGCCCATCACGGAAATCGCGGTTGAAGTACACCGTGCGCGATTCGATTTTCGCCGTGGTGTCTTCGAGAAAACCGCTGGCCTGAACCTGCGCGGCAAAACCGGCGCACAGCACAACGGCTCCGAAGCCAAACGACTGGCGCGGGGTGATGAGAGGGAATGGGGGACGCATGAAAAACTCCAACAATACAGCGTTTGCGCCGGGGCGCAGTCAGCCAGAAAAATAGCTCCCGTCCCGGGTCAAAAACAGCCGGGAAGAAGTGGACACGCAGGGGTGAGTTGCAATGATGGCAGATGGCTTTTACGGGTTGAAGGCGACTTTAGTCTGAAACTGACTGGCGATTCTTCGGCCTGCGATTGGCTCAAATCATGCGCTGACCAAGGGCTCACGACTGCGAAGCCCCCGGTTTCATTGGGTTTAAACGCCGGCATAGGGGTTTTCCCTATACCCCGCGGGCCCCCTCTCTACGGCATTTGCGCCTTGAACGAGGCGGTTTAATCCTCCATCATCCGTCACCTGCTTATTCAATGGACGGAATTCAAGGCATGCTGGACGCCAACGCTACCCACATTACCCTTACCCTCGAAGGCGCCTCCGCCGACCTGCAAGTGCTCAGCTTCACCGGTCGCGAAGCCCTCAACGAGCCTTTCCGTTTCGACCTCGAACTGGTCAGCGCCCGCCCCGACCTCAAACTCGAAGAGCTGCTGCACAAGCCCGGCGTCCTGACCTTCGGCGCCACCGGCGAAGGCAAGATTCATGGCCTGGTGTATCGCATCGAACAAGGCGATTCCGGCAAGACCCTGACCCGTTACAGCATCAGCCTGGTGCCGCAGCTGGCCTATCTGCGGCACAACCATGACCAGCAGATTTTCCAGAACCTCACGGTGCCGAAGATCATCGCCCAAGTGCTGGAAGATCGCGGCATTCTGGCCGACGCCTACAGCTTCCAGCTCAACGCCGAGTACCCGCAGCGCGACTACTGCGTGCAGTACGACGAGTCCGACCTGCACTTCATCCAGCGCCTGTGCGAAGAGGAAGGCATTCACTTCCACTTCCAGCACAGCAGCAGCGGGCACAAACTGGTGTTCGGCGACGATCAGACGGTGTTCCGCAAACTCAAGGCCGTGAGCTACCAGCAAGACTCCGGCATGAGCGCCGACAAACCGGTGATCAAGCGCTTCAACCTGCGCCTGGAGACCCGCACCACCCGCGTCAGCCGCCGCGACTACGACTTCGAAAAACCGAAGATCCTGCCCGAAGGCGCAGTCAAATCCGACTTCGCCCCGGATCTGGAGGACTACGACTACCCCGGCCGCTTCACCACCCGCGAGCGCGGCAAATTCCTCTCGACCCGCGCCCTCGAACGTCATCGCAGCGACTACAAACTCGCCGAAGGCAAAGGTGACGAACCGACCCTGACCAGCGGCCACTTCCTGACCCTGGCCGAACACCCGCGCGCTGAATGGAACGACCTGTGGCTGCTGCTGGAAGTCTTCCACGAAGGCAAACAACCGCAAGTGCTCGGTGAAAACGTCACCAGCGACGTCACCGACAACAAAAGCGATTTCCACCAGGGCTACCGCAACAGCTTCCTCGCCACCCCGTGGGACGCGCACTACCGCCCTGCCCTCGAACACCCGAAACCAAAAGTCCTCGGCAGCCAGACCGCGGTCGTCACCGGCCCGGCCGGTGAAGAAATCCACTGCGACCAGTACGGCCGCATCAAAGTCCAGTTCCACTGGGATCGCGACGGCCAATCCGACGACAAAACCACCTGCTGGCTGCGCGTCGCCAGCGGCTGGGCCGGCGCCGCCTACGGCGGCATCGCCATCCCGCGCATCGGCATGGAAGTCCTCGTTACCTTCCTCGAAGGCGACCCCGACCAGCCACTCGTCACCGGCTGCCTGTACCACAAGGAAAACGTCGTCCCCTACGACCTGCCGGCAAACAAGACCCGCAGCACCTTCAAAACCCTCAGTTCCCCGGGCGGAAAGGGCTACAACGAGTTTCGGATTGAAGACAAAAAGGGTGTGGAGCAGATCTACATCCATGCCCAACGCGATTGGGACGAGAACATTGAGCACGACCAGAAGATCCGCGTGGGCAATGAGCGGCATGACACGGTTGAGGCCAACACCTACAGCGAATTCAAAGTCGAAGAGCACCGCATCACCCATTTGAATCGCGTCAGTGAAATGCGCGCAGATGATCACCTGACCGTCGCAGTCACCCAGCACCTCAAAGTAGGCACAGCGCAATTCGTCGAAGCCGGCAGCGAAATCCATTACTACGCCGGCCAGAAAGTCGTCGTCGAAGGCGCCATGGAACTGACCGCCAAAGCCGGCGGCAGCTTCGTCAAGGTCGACGCCGGTGGCGTGACCATCAGCGGCGCCGAGGTGAAGGTCAATACCGGCGGTGCGCCGGGCGTAGGTACGCCGGCCGCCCCGTTGCTGCCAGGGCCGATGAAAGTGGCGGATGTGGATAAGGCGGGCAAAGTGCTCATCCCGCTGCCCAAACGCCTCAACGAGTCCGGTATCACGCCGTTGTGCGGCAAACAAAGCAACGGCGCTTGCAGCCGTAAGGATTGCACATGCATGTAAAAGCACTGAGCGCCCTCCTCGAAGCGCCGCGCTACGCCTTCGAGGGTTTGCCGAAAGAAAGCTCCGACCTGAGCCTGTGTTTCATCATTGATCGCGTCCGTCAGCCAGAAGCCATGAGCCGCCTCTACCGTGTCGGCGAACCCGTCGACACCCAAGGCCTGTTCCTCAACACCGACTTCGCCGAAATCGCCGCTGACGGCCCTCTCTGGCTGGTCGCCCCGTGGGGCAGTCGCCTCGCTGCAGAAGCGGCAGGTCTCTGCGAAGAGAACTTTGCCGGCATCGCCCTCACCACAGCAGATCCAGTCAAAGCACTTGCACACGCCCGCTGGCTCCTGCGTGCCAACGATGGCTCCGGCGGTCAAAGCCTGTTGAGTTATCACAAGCCAAGCCTGTGGGCCGCACTGGCCTACACCACCGCTGAACATTCACATCAGCTCTTCGGCCCTTGGCAACACGTATACAGCCCGGCACCGGTTCACTTCGGGCGCAATCGCGGTCGCTGGCTCAGTTGGCGAGCCCTTTCGGAACTTGAATGGCTGGGCGACGTCTCAGCGTTCAACCTGCCACCAGCAGCGCCAAAGGTTCAGGAGCATCTTGGATGGGTTTACTGGGCAGACGAGCAATACTCTGCCTACGGTGAACCTACCGACGAACAACTGCCCAACCTCGTGGAAAACCTCAATGTGCTGGTTGCCCACAACATTTACGAAGGGCGTCATTTACTGAAACTGGGCCAAATCACCAACGGCCCGCTGCTCGAAACGCAGCCACAGGCAATGGCCATCCTGCAATCCAAGGAAGAGTCGTTCATCAAAGTGCAGCAGTTGCAGCAACTCACTAACAGCGTTGCTTGATGACCCCGTCCGTAAAGAATGAATGGAAGCGAAATGGAAACTGAAATTTCAGAAGCACCCGAGGTAGATCTCAACGGACCACGTGCGAACGCGTCGACTTCAGCGGTACCGGTCGAAAGCAAGCCTGCTTTGGAACTTGATCCCCAGCCTGAGGCGCCTGACAGTTGCTCTAACGCGTTCGACGAAGTGAAGGCGGCCTGCTCGACGGAATATGGCGAAGTGATTTACGCCACCAAGGAAAAAATGTTCTACCTGTTGCCTAAGCGAGCGGCCAGCTCGATCAAAGAGGCGATGAATGAACTCGAGCAACACATCAGCGCCAGCAAGTCTCCGGAAGAACGACTCAAGGGAATGAACACCGCAGGGCTTCTAGAGTACTTTCTGGAGCCCAAACTGAGTAATTTCCTGCAAGGCGAGCAAAAAAGCCGAATGCTCGAAATCGAGGCTCAGGAACCCGATATCGCGCAGCCCACCATGGCTATGCGATTGAAGGCTGTCAGCCGAGAGGCCCGGAACTCCGCTGCTTTGGACAAACTGCCAGACCAAAGCGAATACGCTCGCAATCGGGAGCTTGCCAATCAACAGCAAGCGAGCCTGCTTGAAGCCAACTCTGACGGCCAGAAACTGCAGCGCCTCTACAACGAATGGAAGAAGCTGAAAGCGATTGCAGTTGCACAGGCAAAAATTGCTGGCTACACCTACGAAAGCGGCAACCTGTTTTCCCCAGGGGCGATCGAAGCAAGAAATCGCGTGCAGACTTACTTGAAAGCCCGCGCTGCGCTCACGAAGAGTGGCAAGTTGACGACTCTGAAGGAGGCAGACTTTCAGAAAAACAAAAAGGCTTATCTGGACGCCACAAACTGCGTAATCGATGGCAAAGCCCGGATGTGTGGTTATTTAAAGGAAGTTGCTAACGAGCGCAAAAAAGTCGAAAAAGACTTCGCTGCTTATATCGATGCGATTTTGAAAGTTGCCGACTACGGATTGGCCCTACCGGAGTTTGCGCTCATTCCTGAGACGGGTGACATCAGCGCAGGTGTCGAGAAGTTCAAAGCATATCTCGAGATGGAGCAGCAACAGATCAAGCTCACCGAGCAGATCCGCACGAAATATAAAGCCTGGATTGACGCCAGCGGCCAAAACGTCGCGCCCCCCACAGGAATCGTGGAAGCGGAGCAAGCAGAGTGGCAGCGCATCCAACAAGATCGCCTTAAACTCCGCGAAGACGCTGAAGCAGCGGTTGCTGCAGCCCTGCCATTACGACACCTCCTGTGGGAACCCGAGCAGTTTCAACCAAAACCGGAAGAGCGCTTGGTCAAAGCAGAATTTCCTTTGCGCGAAGTTGCACTTTTCAATAGTCCCAACAGTCCCGTTAAACACCTGAGTCTGCTCAATCTGGAGGGCATCACAAAGGTACTGAAAAAGGACGCGAGTGAAATCGGCGCCAAAGCAAGCAAGGATTTGAAGAAACTTCCGGGAAACAGCAACGGAAAAGCAACATCGGACACTGACGACAATCCTTTCCATGAGTGGCTGCGAGCGGAAGGTGCACTAGCCATCAAAGATCAGCAGAGTGACTGGTTTGATGAGAAAGGCTGGTTTGATGTAGAGCTGTTCCATTCTTACCTGAAGTCGAAAAACTACAAGGTCGAAACCTTTGAGGATGCAGGAGCCCGCAAGGACTGGGGACTTCGTCTTCGTCAGTTGCTCTTCAAAGAAGAAGTCAGAAGCTCGTTGCGCCTGTTCGACAATAGCCCCCAAGCGCAACTCGTGCGTTGCCTCACACCGCCGCAGTCATCAATCCACACTGGCGCTAAGATAAACGGCCCGACATTCAGTGTCGCGGATAACTTCAAAGCTTCCGCCAAGGCTGAAGCAAGCCTGGGCATTGACCTCGCACGTGGCGAAGTCGAACTGATGAAAATGGATCTTCCGGGCAGAGATCAGGCCAAAGACATCCTGATTCCTTACCTCGACTACGACAAAAATCGCAAAAACCTGAATCTCGGTCGGTTCTCCATCCACCTGGGCGCCAGAGCCTGGGGATACACAGGTGCCACTCTCCTCCTTTCCTCCAGCGTGCAGTTGGGACGTGCAAACGTACAAGGCGGCCTAAATCTTCCGGAAATCACCGACGCAAAACGTCCTGAAACGACAAATTCAACCGCTGGAACCGTGAGAAGCGAACCGGTGCTGGAAGGCAATGCCGCCAAAGTTCGAGTAGAGGACGGCGCCAAAGCTCAATTCAACCTTTTTGCTGGAGTGCAGGCAGGGATCCTACTGACCGGCGCTCTGAACTGGGCACCACCAAAAGACATAGCAGCCTTGCGCACCGCGCCAACGCCCGGAATGGGTAACAGCGTCAACAGCACCAAAGCCAGTCAATGGTCCAGTCTTGCCAGACTTACTGCTGGTTTTACTGCCGCATACGGGCTTGGCACGAATGCAGACATTGGCATTTCCTTGCACGAAGGCCGCTTCATTATGCGGTTCAAGGCATCTGTCATTGTCGGAGCGGGAGCCGGCGGCGAGTTCCAGTTCGAAGTCGGTTATGACGGGGTTACTGACCTGATTAACCTCCTACGCCGCGAGATTCACAAGAACCAGGATAAATCGCTGATTTTTGTTACGGATGAAGCATCGGATTATATCGACAAGCTCAATTTCCTTGGCGCTGCCGGTATGGAAGTGGCGATGTCTTATATGCAGGGCGTTGATATGGTGATGTCTTTGTATGAGGCGTTAACAGGAGGTGGTCGAGGCGGTACTGTCGCTCATACAATCATGACATATCGAAACCAAGCAGAGCTTGAAGAGTGGTTCATAGCAGCTACGCCAGGAGCGTTGGGTCCGATGCTAATGACACTTACCAGTGCAGCGGAAGCGTTCAAAATCCCACTAAAACTTTCCGACAGCAGCCTCGCTACTGAGTATAGTCATGACCAAGCTCACCTTCTTCAGCAAAAAGCAATTGAGCGCACTCTTGGTTGGATAACAAAGCGCGCCGAAAAAGACGGAACTATTTTAAAAGCACAAAGCCAATTTGAAGAAGCCTGCATGTGCATGAACAGGTTTGGGACAAAAGAGAAGAACCAAAACCAGAAATATTGCGAGAACCGCCTGCACATGGATAATTTCATGTCGGAAGCAGTTATGCGACTTCAAGATCGAACAAGTGACGACACCAGAGCTAGATACAAAGCGCATGTTAAAACTCTTGGCGAGCGACTAGACGGCTATTGCGCTCGGATTACACACTATGGAAGAACATATTTGCCAAGTGGAAAAGCAACCTATACCGGACCGGACGACAGTGTAAAATGATTAAAAACATGCAATACAAATCAATATCCCAAATCTTTTTTGTGCTCCTGGTGTTCGTATCTAATTCCGCTATGGCACTCACAAGCGCTCAGGCAACTGCTAAAGAAAAAGGAATTACGCTTTTTAATCAATATAAACCTGCTGAAACGGAACTTCGGATTGCTGCAGAAGCAGGTGACGCTGAATCACAATTCTACTTGGCTGAAGAGCTCCGACAAAGAAGCCAATACATTACGACTGAGGCAAAAAAATGGTTAGAGGCGGCAAGTGCACAAGGTGATCTTTACGCCATGCTTAGGCTCGCCCGCTCGGACGATGATCTCTGTACGACAATGAAAAACTGCCCTCCCGGGCAAAAAACTTCGGCAGAGTGGATGGATAAAGTAAAAGAGTTAGCAACATCTAGAGCTGAAAAGGGTGACGCTGAGTCCGCTTATATCATGTATTTGGCGACTGGCCAGTTGGACTGGTTAAAAAAATCCGCAGAGTCTGGTTTTGCTCAAGGTCAATGGCTGCTTGCCATTCGATATAAGGAAGGTAATGGATCCTTTTTGTTGCCTTGGAAACGATCGGAAGCTGTGGAGAGTTGGGCAAAGGCATCTGCTATGGGAGGTAATCCCAAGGGAATGATGGAGTACGCTGCCATTCTTTTCGAGAAGGGTGACGTGGAGAGTTTTCGATATTGGAATGAACAAGCCGCTTCAGTTGGCTTCGCTACTACAGTATATGGATATGGGTCAGACCTTGCCCATGAGCCCGATACTTATGGCTTCCCTTATGACATCATCAAAGGCTATGCCTTAATTTATTTATTGAAAGAGCTTGATGGCGGAGGCGGCATGGATGCGAACGTCAATGATAAGCTTCCTAAAATCGCTGCAAAAATGACGCAAAATCAAATAGCAGAAGCAAAAATATTTGCACAACAGTGGAAAGCTACTCACCCGCCGCTCTCCTTTTTCCCCGACAAACTTGGACGCTAATTCAAAGCACTTCCACGACCAGATTAGGGCTAGATACAAAAAAACATGTTGAGGAGCTTGGCGCGAGACTAGACGAATTTTTTCAACGATTTACGCACTATGGCCGGACATACCTTTCTGGCGGAAGAGCGACATATTACGGCCCAAAGAATAAATGACTAAAACACAATCATGACAACACAAGTCCAAATCCGGCACCGTTGCCAGCACCAAAAGCACAGACCAAGTGCTGACCGGGCGTGCCGCCAATGTCCAAATCGAAAGCGACTTTCAATGTTTTCGGAGGCTTGCAAGCCGCCATCGAACTCACCGGCGCACTGAACTGGGCACCACCTAAAGAGCTGGTCGCACTGCGCACCGCACCAACGATGGGTATCGGCAGCGATAAAGACGCGAAAAAAAGCGAATCCATGGTTGACGCTTGCCAAGCTGAGTGGGTCTGTGGGGGTTGCGCTGGGCGCAGGATTCCAGGGAACGGCGCAGATTTCTGTGGATAAGGGCCGCTTTATTCTCAATCTGAAGGCTGCGGTAGTGCTGGGCCCTGGTGCTAACGGCAGCTTTAAGTTTGAGATTGGTTATGAGGCGGTGGTTGATATCATCAACTTGTACCGTAAGGAACTTCACAAGACTAAAGGTCGTAAGGTCGAGTGGATGGATCCTGAAGCGAGTGAATATGCGTCAGCGCTTAATGCATTGGGTGCTGCCGGGTTGAACGTGGCGATGGCGTACATGATGCGTTGGGATGTTGTGATGTTGTGATGTTGTGATGTTGTGATGTTGTGATGTTGTGATGTTGTGATGTTGTGATGAGCCTATATGAGGCGCTGACTCGTAGTGGCAAGGGTGGCCCAATTGCGGATGCGATTGTTGAGTACGGCAACCAGAGCGAGCTAGAGGACTGGTGTATTAATGCAATCCCTAGCGCATTGGGCCCGCTACTTAGAACATTAAGTAGCCCGCCTGAGGCGTTCTCTGTAAATAGCGAAGGTTCAAAACGGACATATCCACAATCGGAAGCTCATGCACTTCAACAGAAAGCAATCGAGCGGATTTTAGGTTGGATTGTTAAAAACGCACAGAAGAACAACACTATTGACAAAGCACAAAGCCAGTTTGAGATGGCGTGTATGTCGATGAATGAATTCGGCGTAAGAGCTGCTAACTCAGAGCAAGATTACTGCAAGAATCGATTTGCGCTAGATAGCTTCATGGCAGAAGGCGTTCAAAACTTACTAGACAAACAAAGCAACAGTGCCAGAGAGCGTTACAAAAATCACGTAAGGCTGCTTGGCGCAAATCTTTCAGAGTATTGCCAGAAAAATTTCGTTCCTCGTCCAAACTACTCTAGTAGTGGAGCGTCACCATTTTTAAGAAATTTCTAATGAGCACAGAAAATATGAGTATTTATAAGGCGCTTCGCTCGCTAATCATCTGGTCTGTTATTTTCTCTCAGAGCGTAAGTACTGCAGCATTTGCTTCCACGCCAGACAGTCAGAATAACCGCAACAAAATTAGCGGAATCATCTTATACAACCAATTAAAAATCGACGCTGCCATTCCACAATTAGAAAAAGACGCAGAGGCCGGCGATATAGATTCCCAATATTACTTAGGAGAGGCTCTTCGAAAGCGGAATCGCTACATGACGAGAGAAGCACAGCAATGGTATGGAAAAGCTGCGAATAATGGATCTATATTTGCGATGATTCAATTAGGTCGCCAAAACAATGATCTTTGCAAAAAAATGAACAACTGCCCCCCTAGCGAAAAATCAAGCGCCGAATGGTTGAGCCAGGCAAAAGATCAAGCTATGAAGGGAGCAAGCAAAGGCGATCCTGAGTCTTTGTATTTGATGTATGAAATAACTTTCGATCGTACCTGGTTAGAAAAATCGGCTAGCTCAGGCTACGCGCTCGCACAGTATTGGATGGCCGTCGGTGATCGGCAAGGTGAGGGATTTTTCCTTCTTCCCGGGAAGCGGGAAGCATCAGTAAGCCGGTGGTTGAAAGCGGCTTCTGAGGGAGGGAATCCAAAAGCAATGATGGATTACATTGAGATCCTTTATAAAAACAACGATCTCGAGGGCGTCCGTCATTGGCTTCAAGTAGCGGCTGAAACAGGGGATCAAAAAGCAATCAGCAGCTATGGCTCTTACCTTGCTCATGCGCCTGATCAGGTTGGTTACCCTTTGGATTTGGTTAAGGGCTATGCACTGATTAGCCTACTCAAAGAGCTGGATGGGGGTGGTGCCATTCAGGATTTCGTTCAGGATACTCTTGAAGAGATTGGGGCAAAGATGACTTCCGAACAGATTGAAAGCTCAAAAGCAGTCGCTAAAAAATGGAAAGACAGTCACCCGCCCCTCTCCTTTTTCCCCGAAAAACTGGGACGTTAAAAACAATTATTTCTGCGAAAGAAATGCCGTAAATAACGGAAAGAGTGAGTTGTATGAACTCTACTTCAACCTCACTCATTCCCTTCTTGCTACAACATCAAACCGGCGCCTTCCAATCCAGCATCTGCTGCTGTGCCACCTGCAGCAAATCATTGCCATCCTGAGCCAGCAGATACAGCGCATGGGTAGTGTGTGGAATGTCCTGAACATCGCCATGCCGGAAGCACATGCAGTGCAGGGTTTCGAGCAAGTCGCTGCAGGCGCGGATGCGCTGGACGGCGGACTCGAGGATGTCTTGGGGGTTGGCTAGGGTGTCGATGACCATTGGCGCGCTGTCGGTGACGCCGCTGTTGAGCGGGTGATAGCGGCTTGGGAGCGGATTTGGTGTAAGCATATTGATTACTCGATTGTTTCGAAAGTAACCCGCCAGCACCGTGACCAAACGATGGGAGGCGGACCGTGTACAGGCTTGGTCAACCGAGAACAATCAACTCAGCTCGCCCGAAGGCGTCCTGCACACGGCCACCACAGCAATGCACTACACGGTCAAAGAACTCCGCGGTGCAAATGATGGCACATATGCAATCGATTATTCTCAGGTGACCAAACCCGAGCCGCTGATTTTGCAGCGACGCCAAACCATAACCGCCCCGCTCCAAGCGCCGAAAGCAGACAAGGCATCACCCCTTGTAGGAATCGGCACCGCATTCCCGAGAAATCATCCCTCTGCCAGACAGCCGGCGTTCAGCCAGGTTAACCATCACTTAACGCCGCAGTCCAAGACTGTACTGAACCGCACACCTCAGCCCCTGGCTGGCGCCGAGTGCGGCAGGTTCGGCTGTATGGCGCCGAACGCTTATTCCGTCGCACGGGAGTCCGATTCATGAACATTCGCACGCTATTGCTCACCTCCGCCCTCGCCTGCAGCGCATTCGCCGGGCTGGCTCAGGCCAATGACACCAACGCTGCTACCCAGCCCGTTCCTTACCAGTACGGCATGCCGTTGCATGTGAACAAAGTGATCTCGCTGACCGAGCCACAGACTCAGCAGTGCAAGGTCATCACCGCTGACATGAAGTACATCGACAATGCAGGCAAGCCGGCGGAAATCACCTACCGGAAAATGTCTGACGCCTGCAGCTTCCAGAACTGACAGAAGGCTCTGATTTGCGGCTTTGCGGTAGGCGGTGAGGGGCTCGCGGGTTATGCTCGGGGTCACTTCTCACTGCCGCAAGGACTCGCCATGCAGTTGTCGTTTCGCACGCTGTCGATCATCACATCTTTGTTGTGTTTCGTGCTGGCGCTGGCTTGGGGCTTTTTCCCGCAGGTGTTTCTGGCGATCTGGAGCATTGAGTATTCGAGCGCTGCCGGTTTTGTAGCGCGACGCAGTGCGGTGCTGTTTGCAGCGTTGGGAGTGATGTTTTATCTGGTGCGCAGCGCGCCGCCGTCGCTGGGGCGCAATGCCCTGAGTAACGGGTTTATCGTCGGTTGTTTTGGTCTGGCGGTACTGGGTTTTGGCGAATGGCTGAACGGCCACGCCGGCCCCGGGATTCTGCTCGCGGTGCTGGTCGAGTTCGCGCTGGGCCTAGGCTTTGTGCAGGCCCGGCGCGTGACGGTCGAACTGGGTGAAACGGTGAGTTAAAGCGCTCTGGAGCGAGGACTGTAATGCTGTGGTGTGGTTTGTTGCGCCAGATCCGAGCGCAGGCCGGCAATCAGATCGTTGATCTCGCGACAGCCATTGAGATGGCTGGCATCGATACCGCTGACGTGCAAATCAACCTGGTCAGTCTGGTGATCGCCGAATACCTTGACGGTCATCGACAGGTCTGGCGACAGCGTGCACTGGCAGCGTTTAGGCAGAAAACTGCTTTCAATGATATTGCGTAGTTCCAAGGCAGACAGAAACATGATGAACCTCTCCTTATTGATGAAACTGCCAATCAACTCTTCACGTTGACCACTTTTGCTGCCCCTGCACGGGTGTGTCCCCGCTGATTCCCTGGTGCGGCAAACGGTTGTACTGCGAAATGCCCATTGGAGTGTAGGCGCCCGAAGCCGGTGCGCTGCACCAAAGCGACACATAAAACGTGCCTTTCATCGGGTCATTTCGACCCTCATGAAATCAAGCACTTGGCGCGGTGGCCAGCAGTTGGCCAGTTGCAAAATGCAAGATCGACCCTCCTGAGCACTGCAATTTGCAAGTCGACGCCGGTTTGCATTCATCGCTGATGACAGTGAGAATGCCCGACATCCACCCTACACCCGCCAGGAGGCTTTCATGGGTTCTTTACGCGCTCGCGCGACAATCGGTCTGCTCGTTGCCGGCCTGTCTACCCTCGCCCACGCGGCCAAACTCGAAGACGTCGCGCCGTATCCCAAGGCGGAAAACGGCTTCACCCGCCAAGTCATCTACCTGCCCAAACAGGATCAGGAGGAGAACTTCCAGGTTGAAGTGCTCGCCGGCAAAACCCTGGAAGTCGACTGCAATCGCCAGCGCCTGGGCGGCGCTCTGGACGAGAAAAACCTCGAAGGCTGGGGCTACCCGTTCTACCGACTGGAAAAAGTCATCGGCCCGATGAGCACCCTGATGGCCTGCCCACCCGGCACCGCGAAGAAACGCGCCTTTGTCCCGGTTGTCGGTGACGGCTTCATGCTGCGCTACAACAGCAAGCTGCCACTGGTGATCTACGCCCCGAAAGATGTAGAGGTGCGCTATCGCATCTGGTCGGCTTCGGACAAGGTCGGCACTGCTATTGCGGAATGACCTGAACAGGGAGCGCCAAACGTGATTACCTGCCATGTGCGATACGTGATCGATCCGTACCAACTGACCGAATTCGAGGCCTACGCCAAGGCCTGGCTGGGCATCGTCGAGCGCTTGGGCGGCACGCATCACGGCTATTTCCTGCCCTCCGAGGGCGCGAGCAACATCGCTTATTGCCTGTTCAGCTTTCCCTCGCTGGCCGATTACGAAAGCTACCGGCACATCGCGCTGACCGACCCGGAAAGCACGGCGCTGGTGGAATCACTGGTGCAGAAGAAATTCATCGTCAGCTACGAGCGCAGTTTCCTGCGCCCATTGCTGCCCTGAGCGGTATCACGCCGGGACGCCGCACATCGCGGCGCGCTCGGCGACATGGCGCAGGCTGTCGAAGTTGATATTCGCGCCGGAGTCGATCGCGACGAAGGTTTGCCCGCGAACACCGCTGCGCGCCACGTATTGCTTGATGCCGGCCACCGCCAATGCCCCGGAAGGCTCGGTGATCGAGCGGGTATCGTCGTAGATATTCTTGATCGCCGCGCACAGCTCGTCATTGCTGACGGTGACCACCTCGTCCACGCAGAACCGGCACACCTCAAAACCATAAGCGCCGATCTGCGCCACCGCCACGCCATCGGCGAACGTTCCGACACTGGGCAACACAACGCGCGCATCCGCTTGCAGCGCCGCCTTCAGGCAGGCCGAATGCTCCGATTCGACACCGATGATCCGTACCTCCGGTCGCAGGTATTTGACGTACGCCGCGATGCCGGCGATCAGCCCGCCCCCACCGACCGGAACGAAGATCGCATCCAGCGAGCCCTGATGCTGACGGAGGATTTCCATGGCCACCGTACCTTGGCCGGCGATCACATCCGGGTCGTCGAATGGAGAGACAAAGGTGCGCCCGGTTTGCTCGGCCAGTTGCAGCGCATGGGCCAGGGCAAACGGAAAACTCTCGCCGTGCAGCAGCGCCTCGGCGCCCCGACTTCGCACCCCAAACACCTTGAGTTCGGGCGTGGTCGAGGGCATGACGATGGTCGCCGCGATCCCCAGCTCCCGCGCTGCCAGCGCCACGCCTTGGGCATGATTGCCCGCCGAAGCGGTGATCACCCCGCGTGCTTTCTGCGCATCGCTCAATTGCACCAGCTTGTTGTAGGCGCCACGGATCTTGAAGGAGAACGTCGGTTGCAGGTCTTCGCGCTTGAGCAGGACCCGGTTGCCCAGCGCCTCGGACAGCGCCGGCGCAGCTTGCAACGGCGTGCGCACAGCAATGTCGTAGACCGGCGCGGCGAGGATCCTTTTCACGTACTGCTCAAGCAGGGTTTGTTGGTCGGGGCTGTGCGGCATGGTCGTCTCCTGACGTTTTGATCAGAACCCCGGAGACAGAAAATAAAAACCCGCCTCTAGGGCGGGTTGGGTGCTGCAGTCGTGAGCTAGCCCGCCAAATGAGGAATGGCGGTAATAATGCTTGGCTGGCAGCGCAATACGGTGGAAGTCATAGGCCTGAAATTAGCCCGGCGGCGGCCGGCGAGTCAATGGCTTATTTGCGGACGCCAAGGTAGGCTGGCGATTCTGCTCATCACCCCAAGGAAGGAATACATGATGCCTGTCGCCCTGCCCCTCACGGCGTTGATTGCGTTTACTGGCTACACCGTGTCGGTGATGCTCCAGGCCGAACAGTCGTTGATCGACTTCGGTATCAGCCTGATGTCGCGTCCGGACACAGCGCAGGTGGTGATTGATCTGTATCTGCTGGCGACGCTGGCCGGGGTATGGATGGTCAAGGACGCCCGCTCGCGAGGGATGTCGGTCTGGTCGGTGGTGCCGTATCTGTTGCTGACGGCGGTGTTTGTGTCGATTGGGCCGTTGTTGTATCTGGTGGTGCGTGGGGTTCGGGAGCGCAGGAACGTGACTGTGGCAGATCCGGCGAGCTGATCCTGAGCCTCCGGTGCTGCTGAAATTGCTTTCGCGAGCAAGCCCGCTCCCACAAGGGATTTGTGTCAGGCACAGATCCCGTGCCAGCCCGCGATCCACTGTGGGGGCTGGCTTGCCAGCGAAGGCGTCGGCAAGCCACCACAGATCACTTGGCCAACCGCCGCAACCCAAACAACATCCCCCCCGCCCCCAACAACATCACCAGCAGAAACACCGGGTATGAAATCCACCACGGCGTGCCCGCCGTCATCATGCTGAATTCCGACATCCCGCCAATGCTCGCAATCAGGTTCAACGGCAGAAACACCACGTTGATCAACGTCAACTTGCGCAGCAGGTTGTTCATGCTGTTGTTCATCAGATTGCCGCGCGCATCGATCAGCCCCGAGAACACCGTGGAGTAGATCTCCGCCTGCTTGTAGCACTGGTTATTCTCGATGATCAGGTCGTCGATCAGCCCGATCGCCTCGCTGCCGAAATGCTGTTTTTCCGCATGATTGCGCAGCCGCGTCAGCACCGCGCCGTTGCTGTGCAGGGCATTGATGTAATAGATCAGGCTTTCGCTGAGATTAAACATCTGCACTAGATGCTGGTTCTGCATCGAGGCGTTGAATTTCTGTTGCAGCTCGCGGGCAACCAGTTTGATCACCTTCAGATGGCCGAGGTAGTGATGGATGTTGTTGAACAGCAAATCGAGCAACACATCCAGCGGTGCATTGAGCGGTTGGCGTGTGCCGATGCCGTGCAGCGGCGTGTCGTCGGTGGCGATCACCAGCAGTTGCCCGGGCGCAAACAGCAGGCCACAGGACGACACTTCAAACGCCAGGCTGCCACCGCCGGAATAGTTTTCCGGACGTTTCCAGATCAGGAACAAATGATCCGGGTGAAACTCGATTCGCGAGACCTCGTCCGGGTCCAGCGCCGAGGCCAGCGCGTGTTCGTCGACCTTGTAGTGGCTGTGCAGCAAATCGCGCTCGGCAGCATCGGGATTGCTGAACAGCATCACCTCGGCGTCCAGCCGCTCGACCCGCTGAAGCGCGCCATGACTCAATGCGAAACTGCTGATCATCGGCGCGTCACCAGGCCTGGCCGCGACGTTTGAGCTCCAGCCGTCGCACGAACTCTTCCAGCACCAGTGAATACAGATCGTCCTGCAAGTAGGCGTCTTCGATACCGGCATCGAGGTTGGGGTTGTCGTTGACCTCGATTACTACCACTTTGTCGCCGGCCTGTTTCAGGTCCACGCCGTAGAGGCCATCGCCGATCAGGTTGGCGGTCTTGACCGCCAGTTCCACCACCGCTCGCGGCGCCTCGTGCACGGCCAGGGTGCGACACTCGCCGTTGATGTCCTGGCCCTTGGCTTTGTGGTTGTAGATTTGCCAGTGACCCTTGGACATGAAGTACTGGCAGGCGAAGATCGGTTTGCGGTTGAGCACGCCGATGCGCCAGTCGTACTCGGTGTAGAAAAACTCCTGAGCAAGCAGCAACACCGAGTGCTCGAACAGTTCGGCGGTGGCTTCGAGCAACGCCTGCTGGCTTTCGACCTTGATCACTCCGCGAGAAAAACAGCCGTCGGGGATCTTCAGCACCAGCGGAAAACCGAGGCGTTCGCCGACCCGCTCGAAGTCTTCCGGTCGTTCCTTGTAGAGAATTTCGGTGGCGGGCATGCCCAGTTGGTGGCTGTTGAGCAGGTCGGTCAGATACACCTTGTTGGTGCAGCGCAGGATCGACGTCGGATCATCCATGACCACCAGCCCTTCGCTTTCGGCTTTTTTTGCAAAGCGATAGGTGTGGTTGTCGACGCTGGTGGTCTCGCGGATCAGCAAGCCGTCGTACTCGGCGATCCGCGCATAATCCCTGCGCTCGATCAGTTCGACGTCGATGCCCATGCGTTTGCCGACCCGCACGAAGTTTTCCAGCGCCTTGGCGTTGGATGGCGGCAAGGCTTCCTGCGGATCGTGCAGGATCGCCAGGTCGTAACGCGCCACTTGTGGCGAGCGTGGCGCCCGCCAGACTTTACGGCTGAAGCCGTCCAGCGCATTGGCGAACTGGTCTTCCTGATCGTCACGCAACTTGTGCAGCGCGCCGGACTTTATGCCTTCGATGTGCCAACCGTTAGTTCGCCGAAACTCAACTAACAGGATTGGACAAGGAAACACTTCAAACAACTGTCGAGCCAGATCCTGCAGCGGCTCGATATGAGTCTTGCCGAAGTAAAGAGTCAAGGTGAAACCTTCGGTATCGCTGTACAGATGATGACTGAGGGCTTTTTCCAGGGTTTTATCGAGATCGTCCAGCGCCAGACCGTAAAGCGATTTTTTCGTCAGTTCGCTGATGGTGCGCACCGATGGAATCACCTTGTGGCCGCGGGCTTCAGCCAGCAGCGAGCAGTAGTAACCGTGCCCGAGGTATTTGTAGCTGCGGCACAGGTTGATCACCTGCACGCGCTTGCCCGGCTCGCTGTCACGGGTTTGCTCGAGGTATTCCTGAGCTGTGACGATGTCCTCGCTGGGAAAGTACGAGGCCCAGTCTTCCTTGCGTTCGACGATAATCAACACTTGACTGGAAGTTCTGATGGCTGGATTAAAAAAAGTTGCCGCCGGCAAACTTTGCTCGGATACTTCGCGCCAATGACCCTGTACCGCTGACATAGAGATTGATCCGTTGGAGAACAAGACCATTTCTATTAAGCACGAAGTTTTTCGAAAGTCCCGTTTCGTTACGCAACTTTTACGGTGGTCATATGAATGCTGTTTTTCGTTTGGCGGTAGTTGAAGATCTGCCAGCGCTGCTGGCCCTGGAAATGCAATGTTTCACCACCGACCGGCTCACCAGCCGCAGCTTTCAATGGATGATCACTCGCGCCCACGCGCAATTGCTGGTGGCCGAGCTTGACGGTCGATTGCTCGGCTACGCACTGGTGCTGTTTCATCGCGGCACCTCGCTGGCGCGCCTGTACTCGATCGCCATTGCTGGCGAGGCTCGCGGCAGCGGTTTGGGCAAACAGTTGCTACAACGTATCGAGGCCTGCGCCGTCGAGCATGACTGCGCATACCTGCGCCTTGAAGTGCGTATCGACAACCCCACCGCCATCGCGCTTTACGAGCGCAACGGCTACCGACGCTTTGCGTTGATTCACGATTACTACGAAGACCACGCCGATGCGTTGCGTCTGGAAAAGCGCATTGTTCAGCACCGTGACTCGCGCAACATCAAGGTGCCCTATTACCCGCAAACCACTGAATTTACCTGTGGCCCGGCTTGCCTGCTGATGGCCATGGGCGCGCTGCAACCTGAGCGCTTGCTGGAGCGGCGTGAGGAATTGCAGATCTGGCGTGAAGCGACCACGGTGTTCATGACCTCCGGCCATGGTGGCTGCAGCCCCCAGGGCTTGGCACTGGCGGCCTGGCGACGGGGTTTTAAGGTGCGTTTGCAGCTGAGTATGGCCGGACCATTGTTCCTCGATGGCGTGCGCGATGAGCATAAAAAAGACGTCATGCGCCTGGTGCACGAGGAGTTCACTGCGCAAATGCACGAAACCGACATCGATCGGCAGATTGGCACCCACCTGGATTTGCCGAAGTTGTTACAGGCTGGCGGACAGCCTCTGGTGCTGATCAGCAGCTATCGCCTCACCCGTTCCAAGTCACCGCACTGGGTGGTGGTCACCGATTGCGATGAAGACTTTGTGTATCTGCACGATCCGGATGTCGATCACAGCCAGCATCGTCAGCCGATGGACTGCCAGCATGTGCCGGTCAGCCATGGCGAGTTTGAGAAGATGAGCCGGTTTGGGCGTGGGAAATTGCGCGCGGCGGTGGTTTTGTATGCCCGGAATGAAATCTCTGGCTGACCCGTTGTAGTGAGGGGATTTAGCGAAACGTCGCACCGCCCCGATGGCGCGAAGCGGGCCCTCCTGAATTTTTAAGGGCCTGCTGCACAGGCCATCGGGGATAAATCCCCTCACTACAGTTGAAACTCAGTGTCTGAAGTGAAGTTATTTCAGACCGATTTTGTACAACGAACCATCCTGCTCATCCGTCAGCACATACAGATACCCGTCCGGCCCCTGCCGTACATCGCGAATTCGTTGTTTCAAGTCGCCCAGCAAACGCTCCTCGTGCACCACCTTGTCCCCGTCAAACTGCAAACGAATGAGCTCCTGACTAACCAGCGCGCCGATAAACAGGTTCTGCTGCCAAGGCTTGAAGCGGTCAGCGTCATAGAACGCCATTCCGCTGACACCGGGTGATTTTTCCCAGACATGGTGTGGGTCAACCGCGCCCTCGACGCTCTTGCCCTTGGCTTCCGGGATCGGTTGCAGCGAGTAGTTGATGCCGTGGGTCGCCAGCGGCCAACCGTAGTTCTTGCCGCGCTCAATGATGTTCACCTCATCGCCGCCACGGGGGCCGTGTTCGTTTTCCCAGATAGTTCCATTCCACGGATTGAGCGCCGCGCCCTGCGGATTGCGCTGGCCGTACGACCAGATTTCCGGACGCACGCCGGACTGGCCCACGAACGGGTTGTCATCCGGCACCTTGCCGTCGGGGAAGATCCGCACGACCTTGCCCTGCAGCTTGTCGAGATCCTGCGCGGTCGGTCGGTCGTTGTTTTCGCCCAGGGTGATGAACAGATAACCGTCGCGGTCGAACACCAGTCGTGAGCCGAAGTGGTTGCCGGTCGAGAGTTTCGGCTCCTGACGGAAGATCACCTTGAAATCGCTGATCGTCTTCAGGTCATCCGACAGCCGCCCACGCCCCACCGCCGTACCGGCCTTGTCCCCGGCACCACCGCCCTCGGCGTAGGACAGATAGACCAGACGATCCTGTTTGAAGTCCGGCGACAGCACCACGTCGAGCAAACCGCCCTGGCCCTTGGCCCAGACCTTCGGCACGCCACTGATGGGCTCGGAACGCTTGCCGTCGGCTGTAATCAGCCGCAGGGCTCCCGGGCGCTCGGTCACCAGCATGCCCTGACGATCCGGCAGAAACGCCAGCGCCCAAGGGTGCTGGAGGCCTTGAGTAATCGTGGTGACTTCAAGGGTGCCCTGCTCGCTTTGCAGCTCTTGGGGGGCAGCGGCGAAAGCTGGAGCGCTGATCAGCGCGCCGGCGCACAGCGTGGCTAGAAGGGTTTTACGCAACATGCACGATTCCTTTTGTTCATTTCAAAGGCTGACAGGGACGCAGTCCCGCCGTTCAACGGTTGCTGTCTCCATCGCGTGGCGGTGGGTTGGGGATGAATTTGGGCGGCGTACTCGGCACCGAGCGTTGCTGCTGACCATTGCCAATCCCGCCGTTACCAACGGTGGGCGTACTGGGCGCCGGCACGGTATTCGGCCCGCGAATCGCCGGCGCGCTGGGCTGCGTGCCCTGCATGCTGTTGGGATTGGCCCGGCGGATCGGGCTGTTGTAGGGATTGTTGTTGGTGCCGGTGGGACTTTGCGCCAGCAATAGCGGCGCGGACGGTGCCGCGACGCCGGCATGCGCCAGACCGGCCCCAAGGAGCAGAACGATAATGCCTGGCAGTATTCGGTTCATGGGGTGGCCTCTCGATGCACAGGTGATAGAGCCTTCGAGTCCACGCTACGCCCCGGGTTCGGATTTGTTAACCCGTAGCCCTTAAACAAGATGTAACACGGCTTGACCGGCAACGCCGCGCGCCACGCAAATGCCGGAAACTTTCGCACTGCGCCACAGGTCACCTGATCATCACTTGGAGAACTCACCATGGCTCGGGCAATCTGGAAAGGCGCGATCAGTTTCGGACTGGTACACATCCCTGTCGCGCTGGTGTCGGCAACCTCTTCGCACGGCGTGGACTTTGACTGGCTCGATAGCCGCAGCATGGATCCGGTGGGCTACAAACGGGTGAACAAGGTCACCGGCAAGGAAGTCACCAAGGAGCACATCGTCAAAGGTGTGGCCTATGAAAAAGGTCGCTACGTGGTGCTCAGCGAGGAAGAGATCCGCTCGGCGCACCCGGTGTCGACGCAGACCATCGACATTTTCTCCTTCGTCGATGCCGAGCAGATCCCGCTGCAGAACATCGACACACCCTACTATCTCGCACCTGACAAGCGCGGCGGCAAGGTCTACGCGTTGCTGCGTGAAACATTGAGCAAAACCAACAAGGTCGCCCTCGCCCGTGTCGTCCTGCACACTCGGCAATATCTGGCAGCACTGATGCCGCTGGAATCGGCGCTGGTGCTGGTCAAACTGCGCTGGCCGCAGGAAGTCCGCGGCCTTGATGAGCTGGAGCTGGGCAGCGAAGTGACCAAACCGCAACTGGCCAAGGGCGAGTTGGACATGGCTAAACGTCTGGTGCAGGACATGAGCGGCGACTGGAGCCCGGAGGACTACAAGGACGAGTTTGAAGACAAGATCATGGCCCTGGTCGAGAAAAAGGCTCATGAAGGCAAGATCGAGGATGTCGAGACCGTGGGCGGCGAGGAAGAACGCAAAACTGCGGATGTTATCGATTTGACCGAGTTGCTCAAGCGCAGCCTGGGTGGCAAAGCGCCGGCCAAGGCCAAGTCGAAAGCCAAGCCTGCCAGTAAGGCTGCGCCGGCGAGGAAGACCAAAAAGGCTTCTGGGGAATAGTCAGAACCGGTTCCTGTCAGCAAGCTGACAGGTTGGCTTTGAGAGACTCATCGCTCCCACAGTTGAAATGCGTTCTTTCCTGAACTCACATTCCACTGTAGGAGCCAGCCTGCTGGCGATGGCATAAACAGGCGCGATACACCGGTCAGATCAAAATGAAGATCGCCAGCAAACCGCCGAAAATCGCCCACTTCTCCATGTAGTAACGCGCACGATTACGCTTTTTCAGCTCTTTACCACGCAGGCGAACCTTGTAGATTTTGGTAAACAGGCGATTGATCCCACCGGTGCGGTCACCGGCGTCATTCGGCGCACCCGCCGCGGACATCACGGTACGGCTGAACCAGCTGTTGAACGCCGCCGCCCAGCGATATTTCATCGGGCGCTCGATGTCGCAGAACAGGATGATGCGGTTCTTGTCGGTGGTGTTTTCGGCGTAGTGGATGTAAGTCTCATCAAACATCACCGCTTCGCCGTCGCGCCAGTGGTAGCTCTCGCCGTCGACATTGATGTAGCAACCGGCGTCGTTCGGCGTGTCGAGACCCAGGTGGTAGCGGTACGAACCGGCATACGGGTCACGGTGGCGAACCAGTTTCGACCCCGGTGGCAGCTCGGCGAACATCGCCGCCTTGATCGAGCCGATGCTCTGCACCAGCTCAGTGGTGCGCGGGCACAGCTTCATCGCCGACGGATGGCTCTCGCCGTACCATTTCAAGTAGAAACGCTTCCATCCACTTTTGAAGAACGAATTGAAACCGACGTCATCGTACTGATTCGAGCGCTTGATCTCACCGGCGCGCAGCAGGTTCTGCCCTTCCTGGCGAATTTCTTCCCAATGCGCCTGCAACGGGCTCAGGTCCGGAAACTCGGACGGATCGAGATACGGTTTGTTCGGCTTCTTCGAAAACAGGTAAAGGAAGCAGTTGATCGGGGCCAGAAACGTCGAGTGATCGCTCAGTTGACGGCCCAGTTTGTGACGCACACGTCCACGAAGGTGAACGTATGCAATCGAAATGACATAAATAGCGGCAATGATGAGTTTCACGGAAATCGTCACACGTCAAAAGTGAACAAACTGCGCGCCTGCCGGCCGGAGGCCCAGGGTCTGATGCAGTGGCATGAATACAAATACTATCCCGGTGGCACTTCCTTGAGCCCATGCCGTTAGCGGCTATTGGGTAATCGGATGGCATTTTAGCCATACTTTGTAACCAATAGTGAACCTGATCTGTGAAAAACTGTCCGCTGAATCTGCCAAACAGCAGGCGCGACGTCATCGCCCTATCGTTTAAAGAGCCAGACCAGTACAATCGCCGCCAAACTTTACGCGCCCCCCTTGGTTGATGACGGGACTGTCCCGCTTCAGCGCACTTTGACTCGGGCCAAGCGCTCCAGCCGCACCCTCGCTACTCAGAATGCTTCGCAGGAAAAACCTTTGATTTCTACAGCTAACATCACGATGCAGTTCGGCGCCAAGCCGCTCTTCGAAAACGTTTCGGTCAAATTCGGCGCGGGTAACCGCTACGGCCTGATCGGCGCCAACGGTTGCGGCAAGTCGACCTTCATGAAAATCCTCGGCGGCGACCTCGATCCGTCCGGCGGTCAGGTCATGCTTGAGCCGAACGTGCGTCTGGGTAAATTGCGCCAGGACCAGTTCGCCTACGAAGAGTTCACCGTGATCGATACTGTGATCATGGGTCACGAAGAGCTGTGGAAGGTCAAGGCCGAGCGCGATCGCATCTACTCGCTGGCGGAAATGAGCGAAGAAGACGGCATGGCTGTGGCCGAGCTGGAAACCGAGTTCGCCGAGATGGACGGCTACACCGCCGAATCCCGCGCCGGTGAACTGCTGCTGGGTCTGGGTATTCCGCTGGAACAGCATTTCGGCCCGATGAGCGAAGTCTCGCCAGGCTGGAAACTGCGCGTATTGCTGGCGCAGGCGCTGTTCTCCGATCCGGAAGTGCTGTTGCTCGACGAACCGACCAACCACCTGGACATCAACACCATTCGCTGGCTGGAAAACGTTCTGACCCAGCGTAACAGCCTGATGATCATCATCTCTCACGACCGTCACTTCCTGAACAGCGTGTGCACGCACATGGCTGACCTGGATTACGGCGAGCTGCGCCTGTTCCCGGGCAACTACGACGAGTACATGACCGTGGCGACCCAGTCCCGCGAACAACTGCTGTCGGACAACGCCAAGAAGAAAGCGCAGATTTCCGAGCTGCAATCGTTCGTCAGCCGCTTCTCGGCCAACGCCTCGAAAGCCAAACAGGCCACTTCCCGCGCCAAGGCGATCGACAAGATCCAGCTGGCCGAGGTCAAGCCGTCCAGCCGCGTCAGCCCGTTCATCCGCTTCGAGCAGAACAAAAAGCTGCACCGTCAGGCGGTCATGGTCGAAAAAATGGCCAAAGGCTTCGACGGCAAGCCACTGTTCAAAGACTTCAGCTTCCAGGTTGAAGCGGGCGAGCGCGTAGCGATCATCGGCCCGAACGGTATCGGCAAAACCACCCTGCTGCGTACCCTGGTCAACGAACTGACCCCGGATGCCGGTAGCGTCAAGTGGACCGACGCCGCGGAACTGGGCTACTACGCTCAGGACCATGCGCACGACTTTGAAGACGACGTGACGCTGTTCGACTGGATGGGTCAGTGGACTCAGGGCGAGCAGATGATTCGCGGCACTCTGGGCCGCATGCTGTTCTCCAACGACGAGATCCTCAAGTCGGTCAAAGTGATTTCCGGTGGTGAGCAAGGTCGCATGCTGTTCGGCAAGCTGATCCTGCAAAAGCCGAACGTGCTGATCATGGACGAACCGACCAACCACTTGGACATGGAATCGATCGAGGCGCTGAACCTGGCGCTGGAAAACTACCCGGGCACGCTGATCTTCGTCAGCCACGACCGTGAGTTCGTATCGTCCCTGGCGACGCGCATCATCGAGCTGAGCGCCAACGGCGTGACTGACTTCAGCGGCACTTACGATGACTACCTGCGTAGTCAGGGTGTGGTGTTCTAAGAGCAGCTTCGAGTATTGAGCTGCTAGCTGCAAGATAAAAGCCCCGTCCTTGTGACGGGGCTTTTTGCATTTCAAGGGATAGTGATTTTGTGCTGCAAAGCCCTTCGCGAGCAGGCTCGCTCCCACAGGAAACGCATTCCAAATGTGGGAGCGAGCCTGCTCGCGAAGAGGCCCTCGAAAACACCACCGCCTCCAGGAAAAATAGTTAGCCTGCTTCCTTTTATTCCAGCGCCCAGCCATGATGCCCACTCTCCCACCGCCGCCCGCGAACGAGTCCACATGTCTGCGCAGCAACCGCCTCCGCAAAGCTCCCTGGCGATCACCCTGCAGATCGTCTCCATCGTGTTCTACACCTTTGTCGCCTTCCTGTGCATCGGCCTGCCGATCGCGGTGCTGCCCGGTTATGTGCATGAGCAGCTGGGTTTCAGCGCCATTATTGCGGGGCTGGTCATCGGCTCGCAGTATCTGGCCACCCTGCTCAGTCGGCCGATGGCCGGACGCATGTCGGATACGCTGGGTACCAAACGGGCGATTGTTTTTGGCTTGTCGGGGATTGTGCTCAGCGGGCTGCTGACGCTGATCTCAACGCTGTTGCAGGGCTTTCCGTTGCCGAGCCTGATCATTCTGATCATCGGTCGACTGCTGCTCGGCGTCGCACAGGGCTTGATCGGCGTCGGTACCATCAGTTGGTGCATGGGCCAGGTCGGTGTCGAACACACGGCGAGGTCGATCGGCTGGAACGGCATTGCCTCCTATGGCGCAATAGCGATTGGCGCACCGCTGGGCGTGGTGATGGTCGCCGACTACGGCTTTGCCAGCCTGGGTATCGCCTTGTCGATATTGGCCGCGGGCGCCCTGGTGTTGATCCGCAATAAACCCTCGGTGCCGGTGGTACGCGGTGAACGGCTGCCTTTTTGGGCGGTGTTCGGGCGGATTGCACCGTATGGGGCCAGTTTGACTCTGGCGTCGATCGGTTACGGCACGCTGACCACCTTCATCACCCTTTATTACCTCAACCGTGGCTGGAGCGGCGCGGCGTATTGCCTGACGGTGTTCGGCGTATGTTTCATCCTGTCGCGGCTGCTGTTCATTTCGGCGATCAGCCGCTTTGGCGGTTTCAATTCGGCGATCGCCTGCATGACCATCGAGACCGTCGGCCTGGTGTTGCTGTGGCTGGCGCCCTCTACCGCATTCGCCCTGATTGGCGCGGGACTGGCCGGGTTTGGCTTGTCGCTGGTGTATCCGGCGCTGGGGGTCGAGGCGATCAAGCAGGTGCCCAGCTCCAGCCGTGGCTCGGGGTTGGGGGCTTATGCGGTGTTCTTTGATCTGGCGCTGGCGATTGCCGGGCCGTTGATGGGTGCGGTGGCGTTGAATCTGGGGTATGCGTGGATTTTCTTCATTGCGGCGCTGTTGTCGGTGATCGGGCTGGGGTTGACCTTGCTACTCAAGCGCCACTCGACATCCTGAAATTTCGTACAAATCACTGTGGGAGCGGGCTTGCTCGCGAAGGCGGTGGGTCAGTCAAAATATAGAGTGACTGATCTATCGCATTCGCGAGCAAGCCCGCTCCCACAGGGGGAATTGAGTCGTTTATTGATCCGCGGTCTGCATCCCCGCCCGGCTCGGCTTGCCCAGCGTGCGCGAGAAGAACTGCCCGGCCTCGGAGATCAGGTTGCGGTGAATGTCTTCGCGATCCACGCCGTCGGCGTCGGTGCACAACGCCGGCATGGCGCGGATCTGCTCTTCGTTGCACGGCGCCATGAATACGAAGTGCCCTGCCCCGGCCAATAACTTGAAGTCCGGCGCGGTCGGCAGTTTGCGCGCCAGAGCCGCGGCGTTTTTGTCGAAGGCCACCAGTTTGTCGCCATCGCCGCTGTACAGCAGCACCGGCACATGCACATCCGCCAGGGTGCTACGGCCGAATTTCAGGCTCAGCGGCGCCATCAGCAGCAAGGCATGCACGCGCGAATCGGCCACTGGCTGCAAATCGTCGCGGTCGACGATCAGTTCACCCTGGGTGTTGCAGGCATCATGGTCGTCAGGGCGTTCCTGGCAGTAGCGGCGCAGACGATCCAGATCCGGCTGCGCGCCGGAGAGAATCAACGCGGTTTCGCCACCGGCCGAATAACCAATGACCCCGACCTGATCAGCGTTGACGAACGGCGAGAGCATCGGGTCGCCGAGGGTCGCGGTGATCGCTTCGGAAATCTGGATCGGCCGCCCATACAGATTGCTCAGGGTGCCGAGGCGGCTGTGGTCTTTGGAGTTGTCGCCGGGATGAATCACCGCGACCACCACAAAGCCCTTGCGTGCCAGCGAGGTGGCGAGGTCATGCAGCGCCAGCGGCGTTCCGGTGTTGCCGTGAGACAGCATCAGCATCGGAAAACGACCGATGGCCACCTTGGTGTCAGCGCCGGCCTCGACGGTGTAACCCTCAAGCAGGCTGCTATGTTCACGGTCGCTGGAAGGATAGAAGGCGATGGCGCGCATCGGTTGCAGATCCAGCGGATCGAGGAATGTCATTTCGTGGTAACCGACACTCCAGACAGGGTGTCGCCCAGGCGCGGCATGCACTGAACCGAGGCTGCCGAGCAGGCAAATCAGTAACGTTGCACAAAGACGCATCATGGGATGGCCCACCCTGTGTTACTCAATCGAAAGATCCTTTGTGTTCCGACACGCCCCAAACCCTGAGGTTCGGAGATCCGGCGCAACGGTGCACTCAGACGTTGATCGTTTGACTGCATAACCCGGGCCAGATTATGCAACAGTCAGAAACAAAAAACTCCGCATCTGGCCCTTGCAGAACCAGAATACAGAGTTTTTTGAGGGGCTACCTGAACGGCAGCTGGTCTTTACGCAATGCTTACGCGGCGGCAAACAATTGCTCGCTGATCTTCGCCTGAGCAGCACTCATCGCGTTGTTGCGCACTTCATCACCGTAGGCCAGACCTTCGGCACGGACGATTTCGATGTCGGAGATGCCGAGGAAGCCCAGTACCAGCTTCAGATATTCCTCGTGAGCAATGCCGCTCGCCTGACCGGCATGGATGCCGCCGGAGGTGGAGACGATCACCACTTTCTTGCCACCGCACAGGCCTTCAGGGCCGGCTTCGGTGTAACGGAAAGTCTGGCCGGCAACGGCGACGCGGTCGATCCAGGCCTTGAGCTGGGTCGGCACGGTGAAGTTGTACATCGGCGCGGCAATGACGATGGCGTCGGCAGCGATGAATTCAGCCAGGGTCGAGGCGCTCAGTTCGGCTTCGTGCTGTTGTGCGGCGTCGCGCAGTTCAGCGGTGGTACCGGCAGCCACCAGGGTGGTCGACGAGAAGTGACTGATGGCGTCGGCGGCCAGGTCACGGTAGGTGACCACGGCGGTTGGCTCGGCGGCTTGCCAGGCTTTGACGACTTGGCTGCTCAACTGACGGGAAGCGGAGTTGTCGCCCAGAATGCTCGAATCGATGTGCAGCAGTTTCATGTGGAATCTCCTGTAAAGAATCGCCGGCGGCGACGGAATGGAGACAATCCTACGGAAGAAACCAATAGCTGATTAGCCGCCGACAATGCGATAGTTCGTCCCACTGATAGAACGGTGGACTTTTCATGCAGGATCTCAATGATCTCTACTATTTCGCCAAGGTGGTCGAGGCCGGTGGCTTCGCCGCAGCCGGGCGTTTGCTAGGCATTCCCAAGTCCCGCCTGTCACGACGCATCGCCGAACTCGAAGAGCGCCTCGGCGCCCGTCTGCTGCAACGCACCACGCGCCAGTTGAACCTGACCGCGGTTGGCGAGCGCTACTTGCGTCACTGTCAGGCGATGTTGCTGGAAGCGGAGATGGCCGACGAAGCGGTCGCCAGCATGTCCAGCGAGCCACGTGGCCGCCTGCGCGTATCCTGTCCTACCGGTCTGGCGCGGGAAATGTTGCCGTGGGTGATCAGCGAATTCCTCGGCAAATTCCCTCAGGTGCAACTGGAGGTCGTGCTGCTCAATCGCCGGGTGGATCTGGTGGCCGAAGGCTTCGACGTGGCCCTGCGTGTACGCGAGTTGGGCGATGAAGATCCCTTGCTGGTCACCCGGCGTCTGCGCCAGGCACAAATGGTCGTGGTGGCCAGCCCGGCTTTTGTCGAGGGCAAAACCATCACTCATCCGCAGGACTTGAAGAACCTGCCGGTGCTCGGCGCGCTGGAGGCCGATCGCATGGTGCATGTGCGCTTGCTGGACGAGCAAGGCAACAGCGTCGAACTGAACATGGAGGCGCGGCTGGGCATCGATGACTTCATCGTGCGCAAGGCCTGTGTGCTCGCCGGCCAGGGTTTTACCCTGCTGCCGATGATGTATTGCGAAGCCGACCTTGAGAGCGGCGCGCTGGTGCAATTGCTGCCCGAGTGGTCGTTGCCCGGCGGCTGGTTGCAGGCGGTGTATCCGCATCGACGCGGGGTGATGCCGGCGGTGCGGGCATGGATCGATCATCTGGTCGAATCGTTCAATGCGTGCGGGGAGCGGTTGTTATGAAACAGGGAAAGATGAACGAAGCGGATTTCGCCGCCTTCTGCCTGGCCTTGCCGGGCGCGCGGGAGGATTACAAATGGGGCGGCGTGCGGGTGTTCTCGATTGCCGGCAACAAGATGTTTGCCCTGCAAGGGCTGCGCGGCGATTCACTGGCGTTCAAGGTCGACAAGGACCTGTTTCTCGGCCATTGCGACCGCCCGGGTATTCACCCTGCGCCTTATCTGGCGCGGGCGCAGTGGATCATCATGCACCCGCCCTACCCGCTGGGCGCGGAGGAATTACGCGGGTTGCTGACACGGTCGCATCAGTTGGTGGTGAGCAAGTTGCCGAAGAAAACCCAAATCGGATTACTGCTCTAGCTTTTTGATTTTGGTGGGAGCGGGCTTGCTCGCGAAAGCGGTGTGTCAGACAACATATTCGTCCATTGGCACACCGCTTTCGTCGGAACGCCGCCCGGAGCAAGCCCGCTCCCACATGGGTCATGTGTGAAGCTTAAATATGTGAAAGCAGGTTCGAACCGAGAAACAACTGGTCGATCCAGAACACCTGATGCAGCGCCACAATCACCCAGAACAGAATCTGAAACGACACCTTGCGCGTCTTGTGCCGGAATACCTGTTGGGCGATCAGCGCGCCGGGCCAGCCGCCAGCCAGTTCCAGCGCGTGCAGGATGTTCTCCGGTGTGCGCCACGCATCGGCGCGGGCCTTGCGCTTGTCTGCCCAGTACATGAAAAACGCCAGCACGCTGACCGCGCCATAAGCGGTCAACGGCACCAGCGAGATGCCGCGCAGCCACATCGACAGCGAGCCGAACAGCGGCAGCGCGCAGACGATCAGCAGCACCGCCAGTTTCAGTTTCAGATGCTGAATGCCGCCACCGGACGGGCGTCCGTCCGGGCGGCGCGCGCGGGAATCACTCATGGCTTGGCCGCCGACCAGTCGACCCAGCCGAACTGCCAGGTCGCCAGAATCACCAGACCGAAAACAATCCGGTACCAGGCGAATGCCGCATAGCTGTGGCTGGCGATGAACTTGAGCAGACCGCGCACGGCGATCATGGCGAAGATGAACGCGGTGATGAAACCGATGGCGAACACCGGGAAGTCCGCCGGCACAAACAGATGGCGATACTTGTAACCGGAGTACACCGCCGCACCGACCATGGTCGGCATGGCCAGGAAGAACGAGAACTCGGTCGCAGTCTTGCGCGACAGGCCAAACAGCAGGCCGCCGATGATCGTCGAGCCCGAACGCGAGGTACCGGGGATCATCGCCAGACACTGGGCGAAACCGACTTTCAGCGCGTCCTTCCAGGTGATCTCGTCCACGGTTTCGGCGTGCACCTCATGCTGGCGACGCTCGGCCCACAGCATGATCACACCGCCCACCACCAGCGCGGTCGCGACAGTGATCGGATTGAACAGGTATTGGTGAATCAGGTCGGCAAAAATCACCCCCAGCACCACCGCCGGCAGAAACGCGATCAGCAGGTTGGCGGTAAAACGCCGCGCACTCGGCTGGGTCGGCAAGCCGATCACCACGTCGAGAATCTTGCGACGAAACTCCCAGACCACCGCGAGGATCGCGCCGAGCTGAATAATGATGTTGAACGCCATGGCCCGTTCGCCGCCGAAGTCGAGCAAGTCGGCAACAATGATCTGGTGTCCGGTACTGGAAATGGGCAAAAACTCCGTCAGCCCCTCTACAACTCCAAGAATCAGTGCCTGCAAGGCGGTCCAAAGATCCATCAGTCCCCCAAAGAGCGATGCACAACGGCATGCCCCGATAGTATTTTTTTACGTTCACTGCGATCAGCGTAGCTGTTTGTTGCTGTACCGATTCCGCGCACACAGCATCCACACGAAACGGTCAAAATTCCGTGAAATATCAATTTGGATTCAGGTTTTCACGCGCGGGGCCGAAATCCTAACAGACAAGCCTTAATAGTGCTGCGGCGTTATTCGACTTGGGTCGCGTATGCCTGACCACCCAAACGTGGTTGGATGCTGGCGTTGATTTATTACAAGAAAAAGAAATCGGAGTGACAGCGTTATGAACAGCTTGCGCAGTGTGTCGATCAGCCGACGCTTGTGGCTCATTTTGATTGTGGCGGTGGTCATGTTGTTGACCTTGGGCGTGTTGATGCTCAAGCAGATCCACGATGACCTGTACCACGCCAAGGCGCAGAAAACCCAGCATGTGGTGCAGACCGCCAGTGGCCTGCTGAGTTACTACCACGACCTGGAAACCGCCGGCACCCTGACCCGCGACGCCGCGCAGAAACAGGCGTTGACCGCCATTCGTGGCCTACGCTACGACCAGAGCGATTACTTCTGGATCAACGACCTCACCCCCGTGATGGTCATGCACCCGACCAACCCCAAACTCGAAGGCCAGAACCTCTCGGCGATCCGTGATCCGGATGGTTTCGCGGTGTTCAACGAGATGGTTGCGATCGCCAAAAGCAAAGGCGCGGGCATGGTCGATTACCGCTGGCCCAAGCCCGGCGCCAGTGAACCGGTGGCGAAAACTTCCTATGTAAAACTGTTCGAACCGTGGGGCTGGGTGCTCGGTTCGGGCGTTTACGTCGATGATGTGCAGAGCGAGTTCCGGGGGCAGTTGATCAAGGCTTCGGTGATTGGTTTGGTGATCGCCGTGATCATGGCCCTGCTGGTGATTTTGATTGCCCGCAGCATCGTCCGTCCGTTGCAGGAAACCGTGAACGCCATGGCCAACATCGCCAGCGGCGAGAGCGACCTGACCCGTAGCCTCGACACCCACGGTCAGGACGAAGTCACGCAACTGGCGCATCACTTCAACGCCTTCACCGCCAAGTTGCGCCGGGTCATCGGTGACCTGCAGGTTTCGGCCAGTGCGCTGGGTCAGTCGTCCAGTGAACTGGGCAACGATGCGACTCAGGCCCAGCAGCGCAGCCAACAGCAATCGCAGCAGATGGAACTGGTCGCAACCGCAATCAACGAAGTGACCTACGGCGTGCAGGATGTGGCGAAGAACGCCGAACATGCTGCCGCTGAAATGCGCGATGCCGAAGCTCAGGCACAGCAGGGCCAGATCAACATCGACGGCAGTCTGCAACAGATCGACAAGTTATCCGGAACCATTGACCAAGCGGTCGAAGTGATTCGCACCCTGGCGGCCGAAAGCACGCAGATCGGCAGTGTGCTGGAGGTGATCCGTTCGATTGCCGAGCAAACCAACCTGCTGGCGCTCAACGCGGCCATCGAAGCGGCCCGCGCCGGGGAACAGGGCCGGGGCTTTGCGGTGGTGGCTGATGAAGTACGGTTGCTGGCGCAGCGCACGCAAAAGTCGACGGCGGAAATCCAGAGCATGATCGAACGCCTGCAGAATCATTCCGAAGCGGCGGTGAAAGTCATTGGCGACAGCAGCAAGGCCTCGCAACTGACCATCGAACAGGCCGGCCTCGCCGGTGCCAGCCTTAACGCGATCGGCCAGGCCCTGCGCAATCTCAACGGCCTGAATGCCTCGATTGCCAGCGCCACACTGCAACAGGCGCATGTGGTCGAGGACATCAACCAGAACGTCACGCAGGCCGCCGGTCTGTCGCACAGTACGGCGCTGGCGGCGGAGCAGTCGAGTGTGGCGAGCATAAAGCTTGGACAGTTGAGCGAGCAGTTGAACCAGTTGCTGCGCCAGTTCCGCGTCTGACCCCTCACCCTTGTGGGAGCGAGCCTGCTCGCGAAGGCTTAATGTCAGTCAACATCTGCGTTGCTGACATACCGCTTTCGCGAGCAGGCTCGCTCCCACAGGGTTATTCGTCATTCAAGGTTTTTGGGTACAATTGCGCCCCTTCTTGCACTCCCCCAAGGAACCCCCATGTCCGGGCTTGAACTGTTTGCCGCCGCCCTCGGTGTGATCGCCGTCTGGCTGACGGTCAAACAGAATCCGTGGTGCTGGCCGATCGGCCTGGTCATGGTGTTGCTGTACAGCTGGATTTTCTATGACGTGAAGCTGTACTCGGACATGTTGCTGCAAGTGATTTACGCCGCGCTGCAAGTCTACGGCTGGTGGCAATGGACCCGCGCCGGGACGATGCAAGACGGCCGTGAAGTCACGCGTCTGGATCGGCGCTCGATCCTGCTCGGTCTGAGTATCGGGGCACTGGGCAGCCTGCTACTCGGCGCGGCCATGGCGCACTGGACCGACGCGGCGCAGCCGTGGCTCGATGCCGCGCTGACGGCGTTCAGCCTGGTTGCGCAATTGTGGATGGCGCAGAAACGCCTGCAATGCTGGGCGCTGTGGTTCGTGCTGGATGTGATTTTCGTCGGTCTGTTCCTGTACAAGGGTCTGTACCTCACCGCCGCGCTGTATGCCCTGTTCACCCTGATTGCTGTGCAAGGCTGGCGCGAATGGCGCGCCGATCCGGCGTTGCAGCGATGAAGGTAGTTGTCCTCACCGGCCCGGAATCCACCGGCAAGAGCTGGCTGGCCGCTGGCCTTCAGGCGCGCTTCGGCGGCCTGCGGGTGGACGAATACGTGCGCTGGTTCATCGAGCAGAATCCACGCGATACCTGCCTCAACGACATCCCCAACATCGCCCGTGGGCAGCTGCAATGGGAAGATCAGGCGCGGGCGCAGCAACCGCAATTGCTGATTCTCGATACCCATTTGCTGAGCAACATCCTCTGGAGCCAGACCCTGTTTGGCGACTGCCCGGCGTGGCTGGAACCCGAGCTGCTGGCCCGGCATTACGACCTGCATCTGCTGTTGTCGCCGGAGCAGATCGACTGGACCGACGACGACCAACGCTGCCAGCCGCAACTCAGCGAACGCATGGCGTTCTTTCAGGCCACGCGCGACTGGCTGGAACAACAACGGCAACCGCTGCAGATCATTCAGGGCGATTGGGATGAGCGGCGGTCTCAGGCTTTCGAAGCCGTGGCGCGTTTGATGGCTGATTGACCTGGCAAACAGCTCCTTTCGGAGCCCAAGTGTCCATTCCTGAAACACCCGACCCCGCGCAAAGCAGCCATTTAAATGGCCTTCATCATTCTGAAAGGGTATCTGTTACGCCGGTGAAACAGTCCCCGGCAAACCCTTGTTCCAGAGCTTTGCACCGCCCCTGCCCCCGCCGCTGTCGGCGTGACTGTTTCAGCGCTGAAACAGGTTATGTATCAAGATTGCGTGCCGCAGCGCCAACCCGTTGAAAACAATAGACAACTCAAAAGCGGCACAGCTTTCGCTCTCTCCTTCCCAACGCTGACAAGAGCCAGCCCACTGAAGAAGGAATTGCCGCCGTGGGGAATATCAATAAAGGCCTGACCTGCCTTCTGCTGATTGGATCAGCCGCCAGCACATTCATCAGTTTCAACGTTCAGGCCGAAGGCAATGGCGTGATCGTTCTCAACCGCGACGTTCAGCCCATTCCTATCGGGCGCAGCGGTGGCAAAGACCCCTACCCAACCACGGTCAATGCCAACCCTTCGGCTCGCATCAATCAGGCGATGACCAGCACCGAACTCAATGACGGTGAATTTGCCAGTGTAGCCAGTGGCGCTTCGATTCGCGGCAATATCACCACGCCCACCGCCAACATGCCTGGCATGAACACCCTGACCAATCCCAACGGCCTGCCCGGCATGGGCGGCGGTCACGGCGGTGGCGCGGGCGGCTCGATTTCCAACACCGTCAACCGTGCGATGAGTTCCGGTCTTGCTCCGCTGACCCGCATGGCCGGAGGGCAATGAGATGAATCGTTCCCTTCTTTTACTTGCCCTTTTCGGCTGCGTCCAGGCGATGGCCGCCCCCGACTCGGTCAATAACGCGAACATTCAGGACACCGGCGTCCAGTACCGCGGCAACTACAACGTCAACCAGGCTGCTGGCGACCAGATGCAACAAACCAATACCAAAGCCATCGCCATTGGCACCTCGGCCAGTGCTACCACCAACGTCCGGCAGCACATCGATACACCGGCCAACCCTTCAACGAACGCCAGCGCCACCATTGGCGGCAACTCTTTCAGTAATGGCAACGGAATCCTGGGCGTGAACCAGGGCGCCGGGGCCAACAACCAGATGGCCAACGTGACGCGCGTCAGCATCAGTGCTGCCCCGCAAAGCGTTGACGACAGCGCCCTGTCGCAACAGAACGTGGCGCTTTTACCGAGCTCAGGAGCAACTGGCACCTCACCCGGCAGTCGCCAGGTCACGACAAGTGATCAGGCCTTCACCGGCAGCCGAGGGGTGATTCAGGTGAACCAGAGTGCCGGGGTGGGGAACCGTATGGCTAACACCCTGAGCATCCGGGTCGCTGACTGACCCAAACAACAAAAGCAGTGCAATTAGAAAGTACCAACACTTAACCAACTAATAAGCACGATGGAGAAACACCATGAAACCTACAATGGCTCTCAAACCACTGGTTTTCGCACTTGCAGCAGTAATGGCAATGGCGGCTCAGGCAGGCGGCAATGATCATGGTAACGGGCACGGCAATGGCCATGGCAACCATGAACCCAAAGGCCCTACCCTGGAACAACTTCTGCAAATCGGAGCCGGCGCCGGGGCTGCCGTACTCGACACGCAGAACAGCGATGGCAACCTGGTGGGCAACCAAGGCACCAAAAACGATGCCAACGTCAATAACTCGGCCAATGGCACCAACGGCAACGTCGGCATGAACAACACCGCCGGCGATGGCAACCAGCAAGACAACGCTGCTGCACTGGCGACTGCCGACGAAAGCTTTATCTTCGGCAGCGCGGTATCGGTCTCCAGCGCCACTCAGGTCAACAACAACAACGCGGTTGCCAACTACTCGACAACCAACAACGCCAACCTCAACAACGTGGGTAACGGCGGTTCCGGCAACATTGGCGTGAACAACAGTGCCGGCAACTTCAACCAACAGAAAAACAACCTGGCTATTGCTGTATCGGGTGGTCGTGTAGCTAACGCTGCTGCTGCTGCGAACCAAAGCTCCACTGGCCTGACTGTGTCCAATAACGGCACTCAAACCTACAAAAAAGATACCCTCACCGGCACCGTGGCCGCCGTCGGCGCGTTCGCTGCCGTTGGCAAGGCTACCATCGAAGGTGATAAAGGCCACGGCGGTGGCGGCTATGGCGACAACGATCGCGGCCATGGCGGTAACGGCGGCAGCAAAGATCAGAAAGCCACCTTCGAAGCTGTCGGTGTCTTCGGCCTGGCTGGCGTCACCACTCAACAAGTGCTGACCCCTGATGGCTGGAAAAACCCTGTGACCAACAACGCGAACATCTCGAACGTTGGTAACAACTTCTCCGGTAACGCTGGTTACAACAACGCCGCCGGTGTTGGCAACCAACAAAGCAACTCGCTGTCCATCGCTGCAGGTTGCAAAGCCTGCATGTAATCGCGATCGAAACGAAAGCCCCGGAAACGGGGCTTTTCCTCAGTCCGCAAAGGCGTATCGATCATGCGTAAGACTGCCTTTATCGCCCTGCTTTGCCTGTCCGGCCTGACCCAGGCTGCCCAGATGCCCGTCGCTGCCCTGCCCGGCGGCGTACTCGTCTACAAGAACGTGCAAAGCATTCGTGAACGCAAGTTTGCCGACATCGTCGAACAAAAAACCGATTTCAGCTGCGGCGCCGCCGCACTGGCCACGGTACTGCGCCAAGCTTATTGGCTCGACGTCGATGAAGAGCACATCATCAAAGGCATGCTGGTCAACGCTGACCAGGACCTTGTGCGTACTCAAGGTTTCTCCATGCTGGACATGAAACGCTACATAGAAAGCATCGGCATGCGCGCCAGGGGCTACAAGATTCCACCGGATAAACTCGACGACGTAACCATCCCGGTGGTGGTACTGATGGAAATTCGCGGCTACAAGCATTTCGTGGTGCTGCAGCGTTCGGACAAGGATTGGGTTTATATCGGAGATCCCGTCTTAGGCCATAAACGCTACGCCCATGATGACTTTGTCAAAGGTTGGAACGGCATCGTCTTCGCCATCGTCGGCCCCGGTTATGACAAAACCAATGCATTGCGCATGCCGCCGACCCCGCTGACCGCGAAGAACAAGCTGGATAACTTCAACCCTGTCAGAGATGCCGAATTGATGGACTTCGGGTTCATACAGAGCGACTTCTTTTAATCGCCGATTATAAAGAATGGGGCTGGATGTCCCGGGAGCAGCAGATGAAAACCTCATACTGGCTGGCCGCCGCCTGCCTGGCAGCGAGCGCGTCAGGCTATGCCAATGCAGGATTCAAACCCATCGAAGTTCAGGATCAGGAGCTGTCCCAGCTTCGTGGTCGTTACGTCATGCCGGGGCGGATCATCAGCTTCGGCATTGTCATGAGCAGTACCTGGCGCAACGCCAGCGGTGATCTGATCGGCGCTGCGACGTCGATGCAAATCCAGGCCGCCACGATCAAACCGGAATTCTATGTCTCGACCATCAAGGAACAGGGCAACGGCAGCACCCCGACTCCGGGCACTGGCAATGTCATTGGTGGCGCGGCACTCAACAGCAGCCAGGGCGTGACCCAAAGCGTACGCGCCGCCGGCGACGGCAACACCGCCAGCAACAATGTGGCCATCAATGTAAAAGAAGCCAACACCCCTCCTCCGCTGGCACCCGCACAAGGCCAGGCGCTGATGGCCGGGCAGACCATCGGGGCCAGCAATGCCGCCGGCAGTGTCGCCGTTTCGGCCAGCAGCGGTGGTGTGCAAATGGCGATTCAGGCTTCGGGAAATCAGGGCACCGCCCTGCAACAGGTCGCTCAGGGTGGCCTGCTGCAGAACACTCGCCTGCTGGGCAGCGCCAACGTGGTCAACAACATGACCCAACTCAATGTTGTGCTTAACAATAACGGCATCAGCCCCGGCGCACTGGACTGCAACCTGACTCAACTCAGGGCACTACGCAATATCGGATATTGAACTACGCTGAGTCTCGATCATTGGGCTTAAAGGGACGGCTTATTCATGTATCGATCAGTATCACTGCGTGCCGCTGTATGTCTGAGTACTCTTCTACCTGCGGCGATGCTGCAAGCAGCACCCGACGCAGATGTGGAGACCCTGAAACAGGAACTTCTGGAGCTGAAGCAACGATACGAAGTACAACAAAAGGCCCTGGCGGTGCTCGAACAACGGGTCCGTCAGGTCGAGGACCAACCGGCAGCCCCGCAACCCAAACGCTTGGCCAAGTCGCCGTCTGACATGAAAGGCAATCCAAAAGTCGCTACCAGTACCGGAGCGCCTGGTACCGGTGCCGCAGCAGCGTCGGGGGGCGCGGCCGGGGGGAGTGGCGCTTCTTACGGCCAGTCGCTGGCCGACGACTCGCAACCGGCCCAGAGTGTGTCCAACCTCTACGACGAGGCCAGCGGCTTCTTCGGCGGCGGCAAATTCAGCTTTGAAACCGGTGTGACCTACTCGCGTTACGACACCCGGCAACTGATCCTCAACGGCTTCCTCGCGCTGGACTCGATCTTTCTCGGCAACATCAACCTCGACCGGATCAAGGCTGACACCTGGACGCTGGACCTGACCGGGCGCTACAACTTCGACAACCGTTGGCAGTTCGACGTGAACGTGCCGGTGGTTTACCGCGAATCGACCTACCAGTCCGGTGGCGGCAACGGTGGTGCGTCCAACGTCACGACGGAACAGGATGTTTCGCGTGATCCAACCCTCGGCGACGTCAACTTCGGTATTGCCTACAAGTTCCTCGACGAGTCGGTCAACACCCCGGACGCCGTGGTCACCCTGCGGGTCAAGGCGCCAACCGGCAAGGATCCGTTCGGCATCAAACTGCGCCAGACCGACGCCAACTCCAACCTGTTCGTGCCTGACACGCTGCCAACCGGTAACGGTGTCTGGTCGATCACACCCGGGGTTTCGCTGGTCAAGACGTTCGACCCGGCAGTGCTGTTCGGCAGCTTGTCCTACACCCACAACCTGGAGGAGTCGTTCGACGACATCAGTTCGACCGTCAACCAGAAAAACCCGGGCAAGGTAAAGATTGGCGACAGCTTCCAGATCGGCGCCGGTATTGCGTTCGCTCTGAACGAAAAGATGAGTATGTCGTTCTCGGTGTCTGACCTGGTGCAACGCAAGAGCAAGCTGAAACAGGATGGCGGTGATTGGCAATCGGTGGTCTCCAGTGACGCCAACGCCGGTTACTTCAACGTCGGCATGACCATTGCCGCCACGGATAACCTGACCATCGTGCCCAACCTGTCGATCGGCATGACCGACGATGCCCCGGACTTCTCCTTCAGCCTGAAATTCCCGTACTACTTCTAAAGCACAAGATCGCAGCCTGCGGCAGCTCCTACAGAGGTAATCCCTGTAGAAGCTGCCGCAGGCTGCGATCTTTTGAGCTTTGTTCTCTAGCGAATCTGATGCTTGTGCAGCAGCCGATAAAACGTCGGCCGCGACACTCCCAGCACCTTCGCCGCGACACTCAGGTTGTCGCTGTGACGGTTCAACACATCGCACAGCGCCTGGCGTTCAGCGCGCGTCTTGTAGTCTTCCAGCGTACCCATCGGCGTCGAAATCGTGTGCTGGCTGAGCAATCCCAGATCCCGGGCTTCGATCTGTCGGCCTTCCGCCAGAACCAGACCCCGTCGCACGCGGTTGGCCAGTTCTCGAACGTTGCCTGGCCAGTCGTGCTTGCCCATGGCGATCAACGCATCCTCACTGAAGCTGCGCGGGCGGCGGCCGGTTTCGTGGCTGTAAAAATGCGAGAAATGGTTGGCCAGCATCGACAGATCACCGTGGCGCTCGCGCAATGGCGCGGTCACCACTTGCAGCACATTGAGGCGGTAATACAGGTCTTCGCGAAAACGCTTTTTCTCGATCGCCGCTTCGAGGTCGACGTGGGTGGCCGCCAGCACGCGAACATCCACCGGGATCGGCTGGCTGCCACCCACGCGCTCGATGTGTTTCTCCTGCAGAAAACGCAGTAGATTGGCCTGCAATTCCAGCGGCAGATCGCCGATTTCATCGAGAAAAAGCGTGCCACCATTCGCGGCCTCGATGCGCCCGACCTTGCGCTGATGCGCACCGGTGAAAGCGCCTTTTTCGTGGCCGAACAGTTCGGACTGAATCAAATGTTCGGGAATCGCCCCGCAATTGATCGCCACGAACGGCTTGCTGTGGCGCTGGGACTGGCGATGCAGCGTGCGCGCCACCAGTTCTTTACCGGTGCCGCTTTCACCGCGGATCAGTACCGGCGATTCAGTCGGCGCCAGTTTGCTCAATAACTTGCGCAGCTCGCGGATCGGTTTGCTGTCGCCGAGCAGCTCATGTTCCGGCTGGTCGACGTGAATCGTGCCTTGCCCGCGCAAACGCGCCATGCCGAACGCGCGGCCCAGGGTCACCTGAACCCGTGAGACATCGAACGGCAAGGTGTGGAAATCGAAAAACCATTCGCAAACGAAGTCACCCACGTTCTGCAACCGCAGGACTTCCTGGTTCAACACCGCGATCCACTCGGTGCCGCTGCGGCTGATCAGTTCCTTGACCGCTTCGGGACGTTCAAGGTGAAAAGGTTGCAGTCGCAGCAGTCCGACATCGCATGTCCGATCGGCGGCATTTTCCAGGCTACAACTGTCGACATCCCAGCCCACCGAGCGCAAACCAGGTAATAACCGGTGACAGTCGTCGCACGGGTCGACCACCAATAAACGTCGTAACGCAGGCGCTTCGATCATGACTGTTCCTTGGCGCCAAATTTAAGGAAATTATTGTAAAAACAGTCATTTGGCAGACCCGACTGTAACATTAGCAAGAAATTGACAGGGCCTTGTATCGATTGCTTATAGGTGTACAAGCTAACGAGTTATAAGAAGCAAGTTTATTAGTCAGCTATCGAGTTGCTATCTTTCACCAGGCTTTCAAAATCGTTCGGAATGTTGATCCTGAGCAATTAAGATGAAATTTCTCTGTTTCGTGTGTGACCTGCCACGGGGTTGCGTGCATCAGTACAAGTAACCAGCCGAACGGTAAGCCCAACCGACGGCACATCACTTGATTGGGCACGACAGAGAGAAGACCCCAATGACCGCCCCGCTCCGTATCAACGAAGCTCTTTTGATTGCCAACCACGCGTTCAAACCCTTTCAGTGCGTGGCCTGGGCCCCACAAGACGGCAATGGCGAACTGAACCTGACCGTCATCGACCGTACCAACTCGCACATCGGTCGCCAGCAGATTCCAAGCAGCGCCTACTCCGATCCGGCGCAACTGGAACTGCTGTTGCAACAGGCCCGCGCCGAATTGAGCAAAGAAGGTTACCTGCTGCAATCGTGGTCGATGCCACATTGATCAGAGGCTGATGCGGATGACTTTCACGTCATCCGCTCTGTTCTTTGTTAGTTATCCGCTGCTGTTTATCTTCAATGCTTCTGTACAACTTTCTTCAAGCTGCCAGGCGCCACTGCTTGGCAGGCTTTCGTTTGGTTCAAAAAGACACTGTTATGGCACAGTGCGACCCTCCACCTGTTAGTTCTGTCAGTTGAACTTGCGTGTATTCAGGGATTGAATGTTCCGCTCATGCAGTTACCGCCCATTCGGGCCTGGTCAACTTGCAAGGAGAGGCATGCATGTCACCCGAGAACGCCTTTGCGCGCCCGGCACTACTCAACAGTTCCGGGCAACTCGACAAACAATTTGCCAACACTGGCGTTGCCCAAGTGTATTTCGCCGGCAGTGTTTCCAGCATGACTCAGGGTGTCGCACTGGATCGACAGGGGCGCGTGCTGGTCGCCGCCAAGGTCGGCACTGCGCAAGGCAGTCGTTTCGGTCTGGCACGCCTACTCGCGGACGGTTCGGCCGACCTCGCTTTCGGCCAGCATGGCAGCGTGATTGGCGAGTTCGAACGCGGTTTTGAGGCCACCGGTGGCAAGGTCCAGGTATTGCCCGACGGACGAATCCTGCTGGCCGGGCTGCATTATCAAAACGCCCATCGCACCCTGCCAGCCCTTGCCCTGTTCAGCACCGAGGGTATCCCCGACCCGAGCTTTGGTGAAAATGGCCGCAAAGTAGTGCGCCTGCCCGGCGACCTGTCCATCGGTTCCCGCGATTGCTGGCTGCCACCCGGCGTACCGGGGGCTGAAGCCTGTGACATCGCCGTGCAGGACGACGGGCATATTCTGCTGATCGCCAATCACCACTTCGAACTCGCCGACCATGCCGGAATGCTGATCCGCCTGACACCAGACGGGACGCTCGATGAAAGCTTCAATGGGCGCGGTTTCGTGATGATTCGACATTTGCTGCTCAACACGTGGCTCAGCAGCCTCGTATTGCAGAAGGACGGGCGGATCCTTGTCGCCGGCTCAATTGATTTTCCCCAAGAGGGGCTGGTGGCGCGCTACCTGCCTGACGGGCGTCTTGATGAGCGCTTCGCGGTGGATGGCTTCCTGGCTTTCAAAGCCAACGGCAAAAGCGCGATGGTCTGTCAGGTCATCGAGTCAAAGGAACATCTGCACTGTTTTGGCAGCAGTCGCGATCCGATCCGCTGCCTGGCACTGAGCCTGCATCCTAACGGCCGCCCGGACTGGCGCAACGACACTGGCCACCCGCATCTGCTGGAAATCGGCCCCAGTGGCTGCCAGTGGAGCGCAGCGCAACGCATGGCGGATGGTCGGATCATGGCGGTGGGTGCAACGATCGGCGGCGTCGAGGCCGACTTCATCGTTGCTCGCTATAAAGCTGATGGCCATCTCGACCGAAGCTTCGGCAACGGCCACGGCTGGTTGCGCACGCGCCTGGGCCGCAGCCTGGATACCGCCAATTCTCTCGCGATCCAGCCAGACCGGAAAATTCTTGTCGGCGGCTACTCGCTCGACGGCAACTACCGCGCCATGGTCGCGCGCTATCTGAATCAATAACTTCCCGGACTTGAACTTGCCAGACACATGCGGCAACTTGCGCGCTTCTTAATACAAGGAGCAACCGATGTCCGGTTCACTGGCCCAGGCGTTCGCGCATAATTTTCTCGGGCACTCGCCCCGCTGGTACAAGGCGTGCATCGTCGGGTTCCTGATCCTCAACGCCGTGGTGCTGTTCACTGTCGGCCCGGTCGCCGCCGGCTGGCTGCTGGTGATCGAGTTCATTTTCACTTTGGCCATGGCTCTCAAGTGCTATCCGCTGATGCCCGGTGGCTTGTTGCTGATCGAAGCCCTGCTGCTGAAGATGACCTCACCACAGGCCCTGTACGATGAACTGGTGCACAACTTCCCGGTGATCCTGCTGCTGATGTTCATGGTCGCGGGCATCTACTTCATGAAGGATCTGCTGCTGTTTCTGTTCTCACGGTTGCTGCTGGGCGTGCGCTCCAAGGCGCTGCTGGCGCTGATGTTCTGCTTTCTCTCAGCTTTTTTGTCGGCGTTTCTCGATGCCTTGACCGTAACCGCGGTGATCATCAGCGCGGCGGTCGGCTTCTATTCGGTCTACCACCGCGTGGCCTCGGGCAATGATCCGCGTCAGGACAGCGAATTCAGCGACGACTGCCATCTGCCGGCCCTGCACCATGAAGATCTGGAGCAATTCCGCGCATTCCTGCGCAGCCTGCTGATGCACGGCGCGGTCGGCACCGCACTCGGTGGGGTCTGCACCCTGGTGGGCGAGCCGCAGAACCTGCTGATCGGTCATGAAATGGGCTGGCACTTCGCAGAGTTCTTCCAGAAAGTCGCGCCGGTTTCGTTGCCGGTGCTGGCGGCGGGTCTAGTGACCTGCGTGCTGCTGGAAAAACTGCGCTGGTTTGGCTACGGCACCCTGCTGCCGGACAACGTCCGCGCCGTGCTGGCCAATTACGCCGCCGAAGACAATGCCGAACGCACCCCGCGTCAGCGTGCCGCCCTGCTGGTGCAAGGCGCTGCCGCATTGATCCTGATTGGCTGCCTGGCGTTTCACGTCGCGGAGGTCGGGCTGATCGGTTTGATGGTGATCGTGTTGATCACTGCGTTCACCGGCATCACCGACGAGCATCGTCTGGGCAGCGCGTTCAAGGACGCAATGCCGTTCACTGCATTGCTGGTGGTGTTCTTTGCCGTGGTCGCGGTGATTCACGATCAGCAACTGTTCGCGCCGTTGATCCAGTGGGTGCTGGCGCTGCCGGCGGAACAACAGCCGGGCATGCTGTTCATCGCCAACGGCCTGCTCTCGGCGATCAGCGATAACGTGTTCGTCGCCACGATCTACATCACCGAAGTGAAACAGGCTTTCCTGTCCGGGCACATGAGCCGCGAGCATTTCGAGACCCTGGCGATCGCGATCAACACCGGTACCAATCTGCCAAGCGTGGCGACACCTAATGGCCAAGCGGCGTTCCTGTTCCTGCTGACCTCGGCGATTGCACCGCTGGTGCGCCTGTCGTACGGGCGGATGGTGTGGATGGCGCTGCCGTACACCGTAGTGATGGGCCTGCTGGGCTGGTACGCCGTCAGCTACTGGCTGTAATTACGCCGAATAAACTGTAGGAGTGAGCCTGCTCGCGATAGCGGTGTGTCAGCCCAAGAAATGGTGACTGATACATTGCAATCGCGAACAGGCTCACTCCTACATTTGTTTTTGGGGTGAGTTCAGCGACCGAGGATGTACTTCTCGATCGCCTGCGCCACGCCGTCGTCGGTGTTTGGCGCGGTGACCACGTCAGCCTGGCGCTTCACCGCCTCTTCCGCCTGCCCCATGGCAATCGACAATCCCGCGCAATGGAACATCGCCGGGTCGTTGCCGCCATCGCCAATCGCGGCGGTCTGCGCCAGCGGGATATCGAGGTGCGCGGCAATGGTTGCCAGTGCGGTGCCCTTGTTGGCCTCCAGCGCCGTCACGTCCAGGTACACCGGTTGCGAACGCGAAACCTGAGCCATGCCGCTGACCTTGGCTAACAGGCGCGCCTCAAGCTCGATCAGCAGATCGGTGTTGTTACTGGTGGCGACGATCTTGTCGATGCGCTCCAGGTACGGCTCGAAACTCTCGACCACCACCGGCGGATAACCGAGGCCGTGCTGCTCGCGCGGCACCATCGGCCCGTGCGGATCCTTGAGCAACCAGTCGCCACCGCTGAACACCCAGATCTCCACATCCGGCTGGTCAGCGAACAACGCCAGAGCAATCAGCGCGGTCGGCACCGGCAGGTAATGCGCCACCAACAGACTGCCATCCGGATTGACGATGGTGCCGCCATTGAAGGCGGCGGTCGGCAGATCGACACCCAAGGCTTCGATCTGCTGCAACATGGCTTTGGGTGGGCGCCCGGTGGCCAGGCTGAACAACACGCCGGCCTCGCGCAGCGAACGAACGGCGTCGATGGTGCGTTGGCTCAGGCTGTGATCGGGCAGCAACAGCGTGCCGTCCATGTCACTCAGTAAAAAGCGGATCGACTCACTCATCCCAGACCATGCCAGACGCGACCGTCGCGAGTCAGCAGATCATTGGCGGCTTGTGGGCCGTCTTCCCCGGCAGCGTAGGTCTGCACGCTCGCATCCTGTTGCCAGGCATCGAGGAAGGGCTGCACCGCGCGCCAGCCGTTCTCGATGTTGTCGGCGCGCTGGAACAGCGTCTGGTCGCCGGTCAGGCAGTCGTAGATCAGCGTTTCGTAGCCGGTGGACGGCTGCATCTCGAAGAAATCCTTGTAGGCAAAACCCAGCTCGATGTTGGCCATGTTCAACGCCGGCCCCGGCCGTTTGGCCAGCAGGTCGAACCACATGCCTTCGTTAGGCTGGATCTGAATACGCAGATAGGTCGGCTGCAACTCGTCGACCTCGGTGTCACGGAACTGCGCGTACGGCGCCGGTTTGAAGCAGATGACGATCTCGGTGTCGCGCACGCTCATGCGCTTGCCGGTACGCAGGTAGAACGGCACGCCGACCCAGCGCCAGTTGTCGATCATGACTTTCAGCGCGACGTAGGTTTCGGTGTTGCTGTCAGGCGCCACGTTGGCTTCCTGGCGATAGCCATTCAACGCTTTGCCATCGACTTCACCGGCGCGGTATTGACCGCGTACCGAATTGGCTCGCGCTTCTTCAACGCTCCACGGGCGGATCGCGCCGACCACTTTGGCCTTCTCGCCGCGCACGGCGTCAGCGCCGAACGCGGCCGGCGGTTCCATGGCGACCATCGCCAGCAACTGGAACAGGTGATTGGGCACCATGTCACGCAGCGCACCGGTGTGCTCGTAAAAACTGCCACGGGTTTCGACGCCGACGGTTTCTGCCGCGGTGATTTGCACGTGGTCGATGTAATGGTTGTTCCAGAATGCTTCGAACAGGCTGTTGGAGAACCGGCTGACCAGAATGTTCTGCACGGTTTCCTTGCCCAGGTAATGGTCGATCCGATAGATCTGTTTCTCCGACATGACCTTGAGCAGACAGGCGTTCAACGCTTCGGCGGTTTGCAGATCGGAGCCGAACGGCTTTTCGATCACCACCCTTCTGAACGCTTCCGGGGTTTCCTCCAGCAGTTTGGCCGAGCCGAGTCGGCGTACCACTTCACTGAAAAAACGTGGCGCGGTGGCCAGGTAGAACACCGCATTGCCAGTGCCGCTGTCGGCAATTTTTGCCGCCAGCGCGGAATAAGTGCTGTCGTCCAGGAAGTCGCCCTGGACGTAGCTGATACCTTTGGCGAGCTTGGCCCACAAAGCCGGATCAAGCATCTGATCGCCCTTGCCGACTTTCGCCGCCACTTCGGTACGGATGAAGTCTTCGAGTTTTTGCGCGAAAGCTTCATCGGTAATGGCGTTGTGATCAACGCCGACGATCCGCAGATTTTCGTCCAGCAAGCCGTCGCGACTGAGGTTGTACAGCGCCGGCATCAGCAAGCGCTTGACCAGGTCGCCGTGGGCACCGAACAAAAACAGCGTGGTCGGTGGTGCGGGTTCTGCCTTGGATTTTCTGCGGATCGTATGGGTCATTTCTTCGGTGTCTCCACGTGGCCGCCGAAGCCGAAGCGCTGGGCCGAAAGAATCTTGTCGCCAAAAGTGCCCTGACCGCGCGAGCGGTAGCGCGAGAACAGCGAGTTGGACAGCACCGGAACCGGCACCGCCTGCTCCATGGCCGCTTCGATGGTCCATTGACCTTCGCCGCTGTCAGCCACCGAACCGGAGAAGCCGTCGAGTTTCGGATCGCTGGCCAGTGCGTCGGCGGTCAGGTCGAGCAGCCAGGACGAGACCACGCTGCCACGGCGCCAGACTTCGGCGATGTCGGCCACGTTCAGGTCGAAACGCTGATCTTCCGGCAGACGCTCGCTGGACTTGGTCTTGAGGATGTCGAAGCCTTCTGCGAAGGCGGCCATCATGCCGTACTCGATGCCGTTGTGAATCATCTTCACGAAGTGCCCGGCACCGGCAGGACCGGCGTGAATGTATCCGTGCTCGGCGCGGTGATCCTCGGATTTGCGATCCTTGGTGCGCGGTATGTTGCCCATGCCCGGCGCCAGCGCTGCGAACAGTGGGTCCAGACGGTTCACGGTCTCGGCGTCGCCGCCGATCATCATGCAGTAGCCGCGCTCCAGGCCCCAGACGCCGCCGGAGGTACCGACGTCGATGTAGTGCAGGCCCTTCTCGGCCAGGGTTTTCGCCCGGCGAATGTCATCCTTATAGTTGGTGTTGCCGCCGTCGATGATGGTGTCACCGGCTTCCAGCAAGTCGCTCAGAGTGTTGATGGTGTCTTCGGTCGGCGCGCCGGCCGGCAGCATGACCCATACGGCACGTGGCTTGGCCAGGCCTGCCACCAGAGCGGGCAGGTCGGCAACGCCGGTGGAGCCCTCGGCGACCAGGTTATCGATGAAAGCGGTATTGCGGTCGTAAACAACGGTGGTGTGACCGTTGAGCATCAGACGTCGCGCAATATTGCCGCCCATGCGGCCCAGTCCAATAATCCCGAGTTGCATGTGCTGATGCTCCTTACTACAAATAAATGTGTGTCATTGGTTATAGCCCAACGCGACTGATGGAGGTTAGTCCAGAGCGTTGCGATGAAGTTTCCGGGCATTGTGCCCGATCCAGACTGATAACGCCCCGAATCCTGCCGAAGACACACCGACCATGAAAAATAAAAAAGTTCCATTCACGGGCAAAAGAAATCAAAATTGGCGCCGATAGCAAGTCAGTAGCCCCGACGCGGGGACGATTTGCAGTTGAGACACGCCATTTGCGAGGTGAGCAATGGGCACAGTACACACAGCAATGCCGCCACAAACCCTGTACGTCACGATCCGTCGCGATGAATTGCGCCAGTTGAAAGACGAGCGCGACCAGTTGAAGCAGGAGCTGGCGCAGCTGCGCTCGCTGACCCAGGGCGCTCAGCCCAAACCTCTGCCGGTGGTCCAGCGCCATCCGCACGCCTGACCTGCCCCGCCAGCTTCGGGAACGGCGCCTGTCGTTCCCGACATGATGCTCCCCTGCCCCTGATCAGCAACTAACGAAGTTTTCACACTGCCTTGGTGATACTCCGGCCCATTCTGGCCGTGCGTTTGCGCGCGGCTTCCGTTCGTCGGTTTGATGTAGCGCTCCGACGGTGGTTAGTGACGATGAGCTGGAGTGCTGAATGGCATTGTTCAAACGCAGCAAAACGACTGCGACAGGTTTCGACTGGGCCGGGGTTCTCTGGCTGTTCGCTTTCTTCTGGTATTTCTCGGGCATCACCCAACTGTTGATTCAGCTGACCGGCACCTCCGGCTTCAGCGGTTTCCGTCAGGCCTTCGTGATGAGCGCGCTGTGGCTCGCCCCGATGCTGGCGTTTCCCAAACGCACCAAACTGCTGGCCGCGCTGATCGGTATCGTCCTGTGGGCCTGCTCGATGGCCAGCCTGGGTTATTTCTTCATCTATCAGCAGGAATTCTCGCAAAGCGTCATCTTCATCATGTTCGAGTCGAACATCTCTGAAGCCGGCGAATACATGACCCAGTACTTCGCCTGGTGGATGATCCCGGCATTCCTCGCCCATACCGCTTTCGCCTATTTCCTGTGGACCCGCCTGCGCCCGGTGTACATGCCCCGAGGCCGCGCGTTCGTGGCTGCGATCGCGATCGTCTTCGCCGTAGTCGGCTACCCGCTGATCAAACAGACCCAGCGTACCGGCAGTTTCGCCGGCGGTTTCGAGAAGTTCGAAGACCGTATCGAGCCAGCCGTGCCTTGGCAGATGGCGGTGGCTTACCACCGTTACCTCGACACCCTGGCCGGCATGCAAGACATGCTGCACAGCGCGAGCAAGGTGCCGCCGCTGCATAACCTCAAGGTGGCCGATGCAGATAAACCGTCGACCCTGGTGCTGGTGATCGGCGAGTCGACCAACCGTCAGCGCATGAGCCTGTACGGCTATGGACGCAAGACCACCCCGGAACTGGACAAGCTCAAGGATCAGCTCGCGGTGTTCGACAACGTCATCACCCCGCGCCCTTACACCATTGAAGCGCTGCAGCAGGTCCTGACCTTCGCCGACGAAGAGAATCCTGATCTGTACCTGTCCACGCCGTCGCTGGTCAGCATGATGAAACAGGCCGGTTACAAGACCTTCTGGATCACCAACCAGCAGACCATGACCAAGCGCAACACCATGCTCACGACCTTCTCCGAGCAGGCCGACGAGCAGGTGTACCTGAACAACAACCGCAACCAGAACGCCGCGCAGTACGACGGTGATGTGATCGAGCCGTTCAACAAGGCGCTGACCGACCCGGCGCAGCGCAAGCTGATCGTCGTGCACCTGCTCGGCACTCACATGAGCTACCAGTACCGTTATCCGCCGACCTTCGACAAGTTCCAGGACCGTACCGGCGTGCCGGCCGGCGTACGTGACGATCAGGTGCCGACCTACAACAGCTACGACAACGCCGTGCTGTACAACGATTTCGTGGTATCGAGCCTGATCAAGGACTACGCCAAGTCCGATCCGAACGGCTTCCTGCTGTACCTCTCCGACCACGGTGAAGACGTGTTCGACTCCGCCGGCCACAACACCCTCGGCCGTAACGAGAACAAACCGACCGCGCCGATGTACACCATTCCATTCATGGCCTGGGCTTCACCGAAATGGCGCGAGAACCACGACTGGAACTTCGCCGCCGACCTCGGCCGGCCGTACAGCAGCTCGCACCTGATCCACACCTGGGCGGACATGGCCGGTTTAAGTTTCGATGAACTGGACCGCAGCAAGAGTCTGGTCAGCGACAGCTTCAAACCGCGTCCGCTGATGATCGGCAACCCGTACGAACGCGAGCAGCGCGCCTTGATCGACTTCAGCCTGATGAAGCCAAAAAAGGTCGACCCTGCCGCAGCGAATGTCGTGCAGCAGTAACCGCTCGGAAGGCATCGGTTTCGAGAGATCGCAACCGGTGTAACGCATAAAGAAAAAGCTCCGTATCGCAAGATACGGAGCTTTTTTCGTTTTGGGCGTTCAGGAAGCCCGCTTTATGGGGCTCTACTGTACCGCCTGAGGGAAATCGGAGCAGCCAGCATGCTCGCACGTACCCTCCTCCCTGAAAGAGCAGCCAGCGCGCTCAGAAGGCGCCAGTAAATTGCACCACCAGGATCAAGGATTGTTCCAGCACAAAATCAAACGCCCCGAACAAGTCGGGGCGTTTGTGGATGCGTTCACTTGAGTGCTTTCACACCCTTCGCGATGCAGGTCCGGCGCTATCAGTAAGCCTTGCCGGTCTTGTAGAAGTTCTCGAAGCAGAAGTTGGTGGCTTCGATGTAGCCTTCAGCGCCACCGCAGTCAAAACGCTTGCCCTTGAACTTGTAGGCCATGACGCAGCCGTTCTGGGCCTGCTTCATCAGGGCGTCGGTGATCTGGATTTCACCACCCTTGCCTGGCTCGGTCTGCTCGATCAGATCGAAGATGTCCGGGGTCAGGATGTAACGACCAATGATCGCCAGGTTCGACGGCGCGTCTTCCGGCTTTGGCTTCTCGACCATGCTGTGTACGCGGTAGATGTCGTCGCGGATCATCTCGCCGGCGATCACGCCATACTTGCTGGTTTCCTGCGGATCGACTTCCTGAATGGCGATGATCGAGCAGCGGAACTGCTTGTACAGCTTGACCATCTGGGTCAGTACGCCGTCGCCTTCGAGGTTGACGCACAAGTCGTCCGCCAGCACCACGGCGAACGGCTCGTCACCGATCAGCGGACGACCGGTGAGGATCGCGTGGCCCAGACCTTTCATTTCAGTCTGACGGGTGTAGGAGAACGAGCACTCGTCGAGCAGCTTGCGGATGCCGACCAGGTATTTCTCCTTGTCGGTGCCTTTGATCTGGTTTTCCAGCTCATAGCTGATGTCGAAGTGGTCTTCCAGAGCGCGCTTGCCACGACCGGTCACGATCGAGATTTCAGTCAGGCCAGCGTCCAGAGCTTCTTCAACGCCGTACTGGATCAGTGGCTTGTTTACCACCGGCAGCATTTCTTTGGGCATGGCTTTAGTCGCTGGCAGGAAGCGAGTACCGTAACCGGCTGCTGGGAACAAGCATTTCTTGATCATATAAGTCCTTGAAAGGGCTGTGTGTACGAGTTTCGGCGCAGTCTAATCAGGCGGCGTGCACCTTACAATGCCCCGCACTGGCTAACCGATGCCAACATAGAGAAATATTCTCGCCGATAGTTCCGTTGGCGACTTCGACCCGCGAAAACAGAGTAGCTCAAACACGCAAATGCGCTGCATCACCATACGCTCATCATCCCCCAATGTGAGGATTTGTCGGTATCATGGCGCCTTTGAACCAGCGAACGAGACAGATAGATGGCCGCGGTAAAAATCATCAACGGGTATGTGATCGACAAGAAAGACGGCAAGTGGAACCTGACCACGACCAATGGCGAACACATCGCTGGTCCTTTCGACAGCGAGCAGCTGGCGACTGATGTAGCGTCGGTATTCACCGACACCCCTGCGTCGTCCAAACGCCGTGGCAAAGATCAGGACTGATCTGTTGCGACACGCGCCGAGCCCTGCCCTTGTGCAGGGCTTTTTTGTGGCCGCTCGCAGCATGATGAAAACAAGTGGCCAATCGCTATAACCTTTTCATGCTGGCGCTGTCAGAGCGTTTAGCCCCTCCCTCGCTGAAGACGACACACTTATGAACATGAACAAAATGCTGCCGCTGATCGCGGTATTGGCCCTCGGTGGCTGTGCCACCTCGGAAACCACCTACCTGAACAACGGCGAACAGGGCTTAAGCATCGACTGCTCCGGGGAAGCCAACTCCTGGGCCACCTGCTACGAGAAGGCTGACGCCTCCTGCGCCGGCACCGGCTATCGCATCGTCGGTACCGACGGCACGCCGGCGCCCAAGGAGAGTGACAAAACCCTGGGGGTCGACGTCGGCAACTACAAGAACCGCAGTGTGGTGGTGGTCTGCAAATAGACCCTACATGTGGATCTCGGCGAACTTGATCCCGAGCCCGCGCACGATCTCGATCAGGTCGTCGAGCCGGGCGAAGGATTCGACTTCGTCGTTATCGTCCACCAGAAAATAGCTGCGACCGGCGCTCTTCTTGAAAAACACGATCCACTCGCCCGAGTTCGCCGGGTTCTGAATCACATGCGTGGCAGAGATAAGGCCCTCTGCATGCCGTTCCCGTACTTGCTCTCGCTTCATGCGCGACTCCAGAAATGAAAATGCCGTCACAGCAGGACTGTGACGGCATCGGTGCTGATGGACGCTATTCTATCAGCCGGAAATACAGGCATTGGCGGCGTTTTGCACGTCACGGGGACGAACCGGCACATTGGACATCCGCTCATGCAGCTTGATGCTGCTGCCGCCGGAACGGTCTTCGATATCAAACACCGCAGCCGCGCCAGTGGAAAATTTCCCGGGAACAATCACTCGCACGCCATCCTTGTGCGGCTGCATCTGCAGCGCGCCGCGGCTGTTGGCAAGCTTGTCGGCCAGGCACTGAGCATACTCATGGGGTTTCTTGCCGGAAATCACGCTCATGGTGGGCAAGGTTTCGTTGATTTCGGAAACACTCGCGCAACCACCCACGACCAACATCAACGGCAGACACACCACACCCCACTTCATACAAATACCTCCCATAAAGACCCTCGGACAGCAGTAATGCCATTTTTCTCCGAGGCTTACTCCATTAAACCCGCATGGAATCGCGAATAACTGTTTTTAATTGTCAAAGCAGCGCTCGACGGCGGGATAATAACCCGTTCGGGCTGATAAACTGCGCCAATCGCACATGCTATCGTTTTGATTTAGTAGAAAAAGCCCTTCTGGAGGCGCCCATGAAATTCATTCACCAGCGCGAGCACCTCAACGAAGACGACATCGTCGTCATCCAATGCTCGCAAACCTGCAACATCCGCTTGATGAACGACGCCAACTTCCGCGCGTTCAAGAACGGCGGCCGCCACACCTACCACGGCGGCGCTTTCGACACGTTTCCTGCACGCATCACCGCGCCGAGCACCGGTTTCTGGAACATCACCATCGACACCGTCAACCGTCGCGCCATCAGCGTCACGCGCAAGCCGACCCTGACCCACTCGATCAAGATCATCCGCCGCTCCAGCTCCAAACTGAGCTGAGTCGCCCCTAACGCAAAGGTAAGCACGACCGTGGCCCAAACGACCAAATACGTCATCAAATACAAGCTCAACGGTGAACGCCGTTTCGAGTTCGCGCAACTGGAAAACGGCACCGTCGAAGAGGCCAAGGCCGCACTGGACGCCATCCATGGCACCACCGAAGACGTGATCAGCGACATCGCCGTGAGCAAAGCCCTGTAACGCAACACTCGGGATTCGACCGCAAGCGGCGGAGTGTTCTGCCGCCGGTATTTGCCCAGACTGACAGCCTCGACCAAAGGGTTCAGGAGTCAGCATGTCAATGTCCCCGTCTCGGCTGGATGCGCTCGATTGTGCAAGCCTCGAACAGCATCTGGATCAATATGGCTATGCCATCGTCCGCTCGTTGCTGTCGGCGCAAACCTGTGAACGCTTGAGCGCCCTGTATTCGCAGACCGAACCGTTTCGTTCGCAGGTCATCATGGCCCGCCACGGTTTCGGTCGCGGGGAATACAAGTACTTCAGCTATCCCCTGCCGACAGCCATCGAACGTCTGCGCACTGCGTTTTACCCGCGCCTGGTGCCGCTTGCCAACCGCTGGTACGAACGCATGAATGTGCCTGTACGCTTTCCCGCAACCCATTCCGAGTTTGTGCAGCGCTGTCAGGCTGCCGGCCAGCTGCGGCCGACACCCTTGCTGTTGCAATACGGCCCGCAGGACTACAACTGCCTGCATCAGGATCTGTACGGAGAACTGGTTTTCCCACTGCAAGTGGCGATTCTTCTGTCGCAGCCCGGAGAGGATTTTACCGGTGGCGAGTTCGTTCTGACCGAGCAGCGTCCACGCATGCAGTCGCGCCCGCACGTTGTGGCTCTGCACAAGGGTGACGCGGTTATATTTGCAGTCAACCAGCGTCCGGTCAGCGGCACTCGCGGCGATTATCGAGTGACCATGCGTCACGGCGTCAGTCGCCTGCACAGCGGAAATCGGCATACTCTGGGCATCATCTTCCACGACGCATCATGAACACCATGCACCCGACCACCTTCGACCTGTTCGCCGACCACGAACCCGAGCAACAACCCCGCGCCGAGCAGATCGGCGAACAATCGTGGGTGTTGCGCGGCTTCGCCCTGCCGGTGATCGATCAACTGTTGCCAGCGCTGGAAGCCATTCTCGCCGTAGCACCGTTGCGCCACATGATGACCCCGGGCGGTTTCAGCATGTCGGTGGGCACCAGCAGTTGCGGAACCCTGGGCTGGATCACCGACCATAGCGGTTATCGCTACAGCACCGTCGACCCGCTGAGTGGCCAGCCCTGGCCGGCGATGCCAGAAGTGTTGTCAGAACTGGCGCGCAAAGCAGCACAGCGCGCTGAATTTGCCGACTTTCATCCAGACTCCTGCCTGATCAATCAATATGTCCCCGGCGCGAAAATGTCTTTGCATCAGGACAAAGACGAAAATGCCTACGCGGCGCCCATCGTTTCGCTGTCATTGGGGTTGCCGGCGATGTTCCTGTTCGGTGGTTTTGCCCGTAGCGACAAAAGCCAGCGCATTCCTCTGCTGCATGGCGACATGGTGATCTGGGGCGGGGTTGATCGCTTGCGCTTTCACGGCGTGCTGCCGATCAAACCCGGGCGGCATCCGCAGTTGGGCGAACGCCGGATCAACCTGACCTTGCGTGTCGCCGGGTGATCTGAAAAGTTTGACCGCAAGGCCCGGAGTGTTACCAACATTGCCGCTGGTTAACCTGAATCAAACAGGTCAACGGACTACTCGCCATGAAAAAGCTTTCACCCCTCATCAACGTTGAAACCGATCCACGCTGGGCCGCCGTCGTTGCACGGGACCCACAGGCCGACGGGCAGTTTGTCTATGCGGTGAAAACCACCGGCATCTACTGCCGCCCCAGCAGCCTTTCACGTTTGCCCAAACCGCAAAATGTCGAATTTTTCGACAGCGCCGAAGCTGCCGAAGCGGCGGGCTACCGCCCAAGCAAACGCACAAGCAAAGATCAGACTGACGTCGCCAGCCAGCACGCCGCGACCGTGGCGATGGCCTGTCGGCAGATCGAGTCGAGTGAAACAGTGCCCGCACTCAATGAACTCGCCGAAACCGCCGGCCTCAGTCCTTTCCATTTTCATCGGGTGTTCAAGGCCGCAACCGGCCTGACACCAAAGGGTTACGCGGCGGCGCATCGTTCGCGCCGGGTGCGTGAACGGCTCGCGGATGGCGGCACGGTGACCGATGCGCTGTACGACGCGGGTTTCAATTCCAACAGCCGCTTTTATGAGTCAGCCGACAAGGTACTGGGCATGAAGCCCGGCGACTACCGCGCTGCCGGTCGCAACAACGACATTCATTTTGCCGTTGGCCAATGTTCGCTCGGGGCGATTCTGGTGGCACAGAGTGAGCGCGGCGTGTGCGCGATTCTGTTGGGCGACGATCCGCATCAACTGGTGTGCGATCTGCAGGATCAGTTCCGCAACGCAAACCTGATTGGCGCCGACGCCGGATTCGAGCAATTGATCGCCAAAGTGGTGGGTTTCATCGAAGCGCCAGCGCTAGGCCTCGACTTGCCACTGGATGTGCGTGGCACAGCGTTTCAGGAACGGGTGTGGCAGGCGTTGCGGGAGATTCCAGTGGGTCGCACCGCCAGTTACGCCGAAATCGCTCAGCGCATTGGCGCGCCGACCTCCATGCGCGCCGTGGCGCAAGCCTGCGGCGCCAACCGTCTGGCTGTAGCAATCCCCTGCCATCGCGTGGTGCGCAGCGATGGCAATCTGTCGGGGTATCGCTGGGGCGTAGAGCGTAAGCGCCAGTTGCTGGAACGCGAAACCCAGTCTTAGCGCACGCCGATGTAGACCGACACGGACTCGGGGCCGGTATAGGCCTCGAAGTCGGTAGCGTAACGGCGCTGAATCTGCGGATTGGCTGCAAAGAAGTCCCAGATCTTTCCCCAGGTCGAGATGACCGCATCTGGCAACGGCCCCTGCGCTTCGAACACCAGATACTCGCCCGCTTCGATCCGCACGGACTCAAAGTCTTTGACTGAAGCATTCACGGCAACGCCAGCGGTAACGTCAAACGCACCCGAAGCATCCGACTCGTAAGCCGAATACACGCCATAAATCGGCGAATGGGCTGACTTGCCGGGAATGGATTCGGCCAACTCCTCGCCGAAAAACCGGCCCCACATCGGGCCGATTTTCGCGGTTTCGGGTTGGTGCTCTGCGGCGTTGGTGGTGCGAACCTGCAGGCCAGCAACGGTGAAGGCGTCGATTTGCTGTCGTTTCAAATCCATCGAAATTGCGGCTCCCTGTATAGAAGTGCGGCCACACAGGGCCGCAATGACGCCTACTCTGTCAGCGATTGACGTCGACCACAACCCTGCCGCGAAGCTGTCCGGCGAGCAGTTTTGGCGCCGCGTCGATGGCCTCGCTCAGGGCGATTTCGTGACTGATCACTGGCAACAGGGCGAAGTCCAGATCCTTGGCCAGACGCGCCCAGGCCTCGATCCGCCGCGCTTTGGGCTGGGTCACGCTGTTAATTCCGGCCAGGGTCACTCCGCGCAGAATGAACGGTGCCACCGATGCCGGGAAATCCATGCCCTGAGCCAGACCGCAGGCTGCCACCGTACCTTCGGCGCGGGTGCCTGCACAGGCGTTGGCCAAGGTGTGACTGCCGACCGAATCGATCACTGCGGCCCAGCGTTCCTTAGCCAAGGGCTTGCCCGGCTCAGACAAAGTTGCGCGGTCGATGATCTCACTGGCGCCCAGTTGTTTCAGGTACTCATGCTCGGACACCCGGCCCGTGGACGCCACAACGCGATAACCAAGTTTGCTAAGCAAGGCGATGGCGAAACTGCCCACCCCGCCATTGGCGCCGGTCACCAGCACTTCGCCCTGATCCGGGGTCACGCCGTTGCGCTCCAGCGCCAGAATGCACAGCATCGCCGTGTAGCCGGCGGTACCAATGGCCATGGCTTGCGCGGCGGTAAAGGCTTTGGGCAACGGAATCAGCCAGTCGCCATTGAGCCGCGCCTTCTGCGCCAATCCGCCCCAGTGACTTTCGCCCACGCCCCAGCCGTTGAGCAGCACCTGATCACCGACCTGGTAATCGGGATGCGAACTGACCTCGACCGTGCCCGCCAAGTCGATCCCCGGCACCATCGGAAACTTGCGTACCACAGGGCTGCTGCCGGTAATCGCCAGTCCGTCCTTGAAGTTCAGCGTGCTGTACGCGACCTTCACCGTCACGTCGCCTTCAGGCAACTGCGCTTCGCTGATCTGCTGCAGGCTGGCGCGGTAACCGCTGTCGTCTTTGTCGATCAAAATGCCGTTGAACATGGCTGCCTCTCAATCAATGGATTCAAATCCTCGTGCCCTGAAATAACACAAAGCAACACATTGCCCCACCCGACTTTGCGCCAACTCGCGAATCCGCCCGGTAATTGTGAAGCGGGCGGCTATGCTTTTTCGACGGTCGTGCTTTCGCTGCCATCCTGCTGAAAGCGGCCCTGTCGATGGAGCTGACAATGTCTTACCCGCGCTCGTTGCTTGCGATACTGATGCTGTGCCTGCTGACGGTTGGCGACACTTGGGCGGCCCCGGCTACCGCCAGCAAACCTGCTGCTGCCGACGCTGCCGCCAGCGCTCCGACGTGGCCGCAAGTGATCACCAGCGGCAAGGCCAAACTGACCGTGTACCAGCCGCAACTCGACAGCTGGGATGGCTACACCCTCAATGCCCGGGCTGCCGTCGAAGCCACCGGCGCCGACGGCAAACCCACCTTCGGCATCGTCCTGTTCAGCGCGCACACGCTGGTCGACAAAGCCACGCGCTGGGTCGCACTGGATCAGTACAAGATCATCAAGGCCGACTTCCCTGCCGATGCCAGTCAGGCCGACGTCTGGCTCGGCGCGCTGCAGAAAGATGCCGAAAGTCGCAAGAAAACCATTTCCCTCGATCAACTTGAAGCCTCCGTCGGCGTACTGTCGGCCGAGCAGAAAGCCGACAGCGCGCCACTGCAAAACACCCCGCCGACAATCATCAGTTCCGACGTTCCCGCACTGCTCGTCTACATCGATGGCGACGCCGTGTACCGGGCGGTCGATGGCACCGCGCTGCAACGGGTGATCAACACCCGCCCGCTATTGCTCAAGGACGCCGAGGGCAAGCACTACCTGCATGTGTTCGATGGCTGGATGGTCGCTGACAGCCTCAGCGGCGAATACACTCGTCTGACCTCGCCGCCAGCCGATCTGGAGAAGGCCAAACAGGCGGCGATCCAGAGCCGTCAGGTCGATTTGCTGACCGGGCAGAGTGATCCGAAAGACAAGGTGCCAAATCTGGCCAGACCGCCGCAGCCGAAAATTTTCATCGCCACCACGCCCACTGAACTGATCGTCACCGACGGCGCAGCGCAGTGGCTACCGATTCAGGGCACCAGCCTGCTCTACGTGAGCAACACCACCGGGCACATCTTCAAGGAAATCGGTGACCAGAACAGTTACGTGCTGATCTCCGGGCGCTGGTTTCGCGCTGCCGACATGCGCGGCCCATGGACGTTTACCCCAGCGGACAAACTACCGGCAGATTTCGCCAACATCCCGGATGACAGCCCGAAAGAGAACGTCAAGGCTTCGGTCGCCGGCACACCGCAGGCCAAGGAAGCCGCGATCGCGGCGACCATCCCGCAAACCTCGGCGATCAAGAAGAGCGCTGTGAAAATGACCGCGCCGCAGTTCGACGGCGAGCCGCAGTTGAAGGCAATCAAAGGCACATCCCTGCAGTACGTGGTCAACAGCGCGACGCCGATTATTCGTGTCGACAACGACAACTGGTATGCGGTGGAAAACGGTATCTGGTTCAGCGCCACCTCGGTGAACGGACCATGGAGCGTCGCCAGTTCGGTGCCGGCGGTGATCTATTCGATCCCGCCGAGTTCGCCGATGCATTACCTCACCTACGTCAAAGTCTATGAGTCCAGCGGTGACACCGTGGTGGTCGGCTATACCCCGGGTTATCAAGGGTCGAATCTGGATCCGGCCACCGGCGTGGTGGTCTACGGCACCGGTTATCCGTACACGCCGTGGGTCGGCAGCGTCTGGTACGGGCCACCGGTGACCTACGGTTTCGGCGTCGCCATGCGCTATACGCCGTGGACAGGCTGGACCTTCGGTTTCGGCTTCGGCTGGAGCTGGGGCGGCAACACCGTGGCGATGGGTTGGGGCTGGGGCGCTTATCCATGGTGGGGCAATTACGGCTGGGGTTATGCCTGGGGGCCGCGCCTGTATCCGGCGCCACTGGCCTGGGGTGGCGCCGCTTATGGTTATCGCGGCGGAGCTGTGGCCTGGGGGCCCGGTGGTTGGGCTGGCACCACCGGCAATATTTATCGGCAGTGGGGGGATCGCGCGACCGTCAGCCGCTATGGCGCCGGCTACAACGCCTGGACCGGCATCGCTGGGCCGGCCAGGTTGGTTCGTCCTATAACTCGCGCACCGGCATTGCAGCGGCAGGCCAACGCGGCGCGGTGCACAACGCCTACACCGGCAACTACGCGGCTGGACGCAGCGGTGAAGTGGTCGGGCCGAACGGCGGCGCCATCGCCGGTGGCCGGGTCACCGCAGGTAATGCTCGCACCGGCACCCAGGTCACCGCCAATCGTGGCGCGGTGTACAACCCCAACACCGACAAGACCACGCAGTATGCCGGCGTGAAAGGCCGCAACGGCGGCGCCGCACGGGTTGGCGACAACGTCTATGCCGGGCGCGACGGCAACGTCTACAAGAAAACCGACAACGGCTGGCAATCGATGGTCAAGGGCAGCCCGGCCCGCACGGCGCCGGTCAACAACAATGCGCAACTGCAGAACCTCAATCGCGAGTCTGTTGCGCGCAACTTCGGCAACCAGCGCACCAACAACTTTCACAATTCCTCGCAAGTCATGAACCGCTCATTTGGGGGCGGCGGGGGTGGCGGTTTTCATCGCCGCTGATGGCTGCATTGAAAATTCAGACTGGCCCCGAGTCCGGTTTTGCTGTTAAAAAACCGGCTCTGCCGTCCCTGCCCCGTTTCATCGTTCGGAGAACCGCTTTCATGAGCCAATGGCCTGACACTCGCATTCTTGACCTGCTCGGCATCGAGCTGCCGATCATTCAGGCCCCGATGGCCGGCGCCACGACTTCGGCAATGGTGATCGCCGTGTGCAACGCCGGCGGCTTGGGTTCGATGCCTGCCGCAATGCTGAGCATCGAGCAGTTGCGCGAAGAGCTGAAGACCATTCGCGAGCACACCCGCAAACCGTTCAACGTCAATTTCTTCTGCCACCAGCCACCGGCCGCCGATGAACAGCGCGCGCAAGACTGGAAAAACCTGCTGGAGCCTTACTACCGCGAATTGGGCGTGGATTTCGACGCACCGACACCGGTTTCCAACCGCGCGCCATTCGATGCGGCAGCGTGCGCCGTGCTCGAAGAGTTTCGTCCTGAGGTGGTGAGCTTTCACTTTGGTCTGCCGGAAAAATCTCTGCTGGATCGGGTCAAGGCCACTGGCGCGAAAATCCTCTCGTCCGCCACCACTGTCGATGAAGCGCTGTGGCTTGAGCAAAACGGTTGCGACGCGATCATCGCCATGGGTTACGAGGCTGGCGGGCATCGCGGGATGTTTCTCAGCGATGACTTGAGCAGTCAGGTCGGCACCTTTGCGCTGGTGCCGCAGATTGTCGATGCGGTCACGGTGCCGGTGATCGCTGCCGGCGCCATTGCCGATGCGCGAGGGGTGGCGGCGGCGTTGATGCTGGGTGCATCGGCGGTGCAGGTTGGCACCGCGTACCTGTTCACGCCGGAAGCGAAAGTCAGCGCCTCGCATCACCAGGCGCTGCGCAGCGCCAAGGAAAGCGAAACCGCGATTACCAACCTGTTCACCGGCCGCCCGGCTCGCGGCATTCTCAATCGGGTGATGCGCGAAATCGGCCCGATGTCACCGAAAGCTCCGGCCTTCCCGCTGGCCGGCGGGGCGCTGATACCGTTGCGTGCCAAAAGTGAAGCGCAGTTCAGCAACCTCTGGGCCGGTCAGGCGTTCCCATTGGGCGAAGAGCTGAACAGCGCTGATCTGACCCGGCAACTGGCGGATGGCGCTCTGGCAAAACTGCTCCGCCGCTGATCCGGCGCAGGGTGAGACATGGCACCACCTCACCCTGTGTTCACCAGCACTTCCTGTTTAGCGGCATTTCGCTATATATTTCGCTATATAGCGTTCCACCCTTCGCATCGGTGCAGTCCACCTCCAACAATAACTGCCCTCTGCACTCGCCCATAACGGAGCTGTTACATGACCATTCGTGCCCCACGTTTTGCCCCAACCTGCCTGGCCACCCTGCTTGCGGTATTCGCCTTCGGTACCGCTCAGGCTGATGAAGTGCAGGTGGCCGTTGCCGCCAACTTCACCGCGCCGATCCAGGCAATTGCTGCCGATTTCGAAAAAGACACCGGGCACAAACTGGTCGCCGCTTACGGTGCCACCGGCCAGTTCTACACCCAGATCAAAAACGGCGCACCGTTCGAAGTGTTCCTCTCGGCGGACGACACCACGCCGGAAAAACTGGAAAAAGAAGGCGACACCGTCAAGGGTTCGCGCTTCACCTACGCCATCGGCACCCTGGCCCTGTGGTCGGCGAAAGATGGTTATGTCGACGCCAAAGGTGAAGTCCTGAAGAAGAATGAATACCAGCACCTGTCCATCGCCAATCCGAAAGCCGCGCCATACGGTCTGGCCGCTACTCAAGTGCTGGAAAAACTCAATCTGACTGAGGCGACCAAGGCGAAGATCGTCGAAGGCCAGAACATCACCCAGGCCTACCAGTTCGTGTCCACCGGTAACGCCGAACTGGGTTTTGTCGCACTGTCGCAGATCTACAAGGACGGCAAGGTCACCAGCGGTTCGGCGTGGATCGTTCCAGCGAGCATGCACGACCCGATCAAACAGGACGCGGTGATTCTCAACAAAGGCAAGGACAGCGCCGCCGCCAAAGCGCTGTTTGAATACCTCAAGGGGCCGAAAGCCGCTGCGGTGATCAAGTCCTACGGTTACCAGCTCTAAATGTCGCTGACGAGTGCCGACTTCGCGGCGATCTGGCTGACCCTGAAACTGGCGTCCCTGACCACCGCTATCCTGCTGGTCGTCGGCACGCCGATTGCCCTGTGGTTGTCGCGCAGCCGTTCCTGGCTGCGTGGCCCCATCGGCGCAATCGTCGCCCTGCCCCTCGTACTGCCGCCGACCGTGATCGGCTTTTATCTGCTGCTGGCGATGGGGCCCAATGGCTTTCTCGGCCACTTCACGCAATGGCTGGGTCTGGGCACTCTGACCTTCAGTTTTACCGGGCTGGTGATGGGTTCGGTGATCTATTCCATGCCGTTTGTGGTGCAACCGTTGCAGAACGCGTTCTCCGCCATCGGCACCCGCCCACTGGAAGTGGCCGCGACCCTGCGCGCCAATCCCTGGGACACTTTTTTCAGCGTGATCCTGCCGTTGGCCCGCCCCGGTTTCGTGACGGCGGCGATCCTCGGTTTCGCGCATACCGTTGGTGAATTCGGCGTGGTGCTGATGATCGGCGGCAACATTCCCGACAAGACCCGCGTGGTCTCGGTGCAGATCTACGACCATGTCGAGGTGATGGAATATGCCCAGGCCCATTGGCTGGCCGGGGCGATGCTGGTGTTTTCGTTTCTGGTGTTGCTGGCGCTCTACTCCAGCCGCAAGACCCGCGCGGGTTGGAGCTGATCGATGATTGATGCACGTCTGAAAATCACTTATCCGGGTTTCAGTCTGGATGTCGATCTGCATTTGCCGGGGCGTGGCGTGACTGCGCTGTATGGTCATTCCGGGTCGGGCAAAACCACTTGCCTGCGCTGTATCGCCGGGCTTGAGCGGGCTGAACAGGGCTTTATCAAGATCAACGACGAAGTCTGGCAGGACAGCGAACGGCGGATTTTTGTCCCGCCGCACAAACGTGCAATCGGTTACGTGTTCCAGGAAGCCAGTTTGTTTCCGCACCTGTCAGTGCTGGCCAACCTGCAATTTGGCCTTAAACGCATTGCCAAGGCCCAGCGCCGGGTCGACATGGCGCAAGCCACCGAACTACTGGGCATCGGTCATTTGCTGGAGCGTCATCCGCAGCATCTGTCCGGCGGCGAACGCCAACGTGTCGGCATCGCCCGCGCGCTGTTGACCAGCCCGAAACTGTTGCTGATGGATGAGCCATTGGCCGCTCTCGACAGCCAGCGCAAAAACGAAATCCTGCCGTACCTGCAACGTCTGCACGACGAGCTGGACATCCCGGTGCTTTACGTCAGCCACGCGCAGGACGAGGTGGCCCGCCTGGCCGATCATCTGGTGCTGCTCAGCGACGGCAAGGCCCTGGCCAGCGGCCCGATTGGCGAAACCCTCGCGCGCCTTGACCTGCCAATGGCGTTGGGCGATGACGCCGGAGTGATCATCGAAGGCCAGGTCAGCGCCTATGATGCCGAGTACCAGTTGCTGAGTCTGCAATTGCCGGCGACTGCCATGAACATCCGGGTGACTCACGCGCCGATGGCGGTCGGTCAAGCCCTGCGCTGCAAGGTGCACGCCCGCGATATCAGTCTGGCCCTGCACAACAGCGAGGCCAGCAGCATCCTCAATCGCTTGCCGGTGATCGTGGTCAGCGAGCTGGCGGCGGACAATGCCGCGCATGTGCTGATTCGGCTCGATGCCGGCGGCACACCGTTGCTGGCGCGGATCACGCGGTTTTCCCGGGATCAGCTCGGCATCCACCCGGGCCAGCATTTGTGGGCGCAGATCAAGGCCGTCGCCGTGCTGGCCTGAATTGGTTGGCACGACGGCCATGGCGCGCGGTCAATCGCTGTAACAGAGCGATTCGCCAAGGACACCGCCATGCCCGACACCGCACTAGCCGACGTCTTACCGCCCGACCTGCATTACGTCGACGATACCCAACCCGGCCTCACCCGTAAAAAGCTGCGTGGCAAGTTCACCTATTTCGATCCGGCCGGGCAGCGCATCACCGACCCTGATGAGATCAAACGGATTAATTCGCTGGCAGTGCCGCCGGCCTACACCGACGTGTGGATCTGCGCCGATCCGCGTGGCCATTTGCAGGCCACCGGACGCGATGCCCGGGGCCGCAAGCAGTATCGCTATCACCCGCGCTGGCGCGAGGTGCGCGATGCCGACAAGTACTCGCGCTTGCGTGAGTTCGGCATGGCATTGCCGAAGTTGCGCAAACAGCTCGAAACCCTGCTGGACGCCCCCGGCTTCAGCCGCGACAAAGTCATGGCCACGGTCATCACGCTGCTCGACGCCACATTGATTCGTGTCGGCAATACCCAATACGCGCGGGACAACCGCTCCTATGGCCTGACCACCCTGCGCAGCCGGCATGTCGAGGTCAACGGCAGCGCGATCCTGTTCCAGTTTCGCGGCAAAAGCGGCATCGAACACCAGATCACCGTCAAGGATCGTCGCCTGGCGCGCATCATCAAGCGCTGCCTGGAAATTCCCGGGCAGAATCTGTTCCAGTATCTGGACGAAAACGGCGAGCGGCACACCGTCAGTTCCCATGACGTCAACAGCTACCTGCAAACCCTCACCGGCGCCGACTTCACTGCCAAGGATTACCGCACCTGGGCCGGCAGCGCACTGGCTTTGGCGGTATTACGCGAACTGCAATGGGAGTCGGAAGCCGAGGCGAAACGGCATGTGGTGGAGATGGTCAAGAGCGTGTCCAAACAGCTGGGCAACACCCCGGCGGTGTGCCGCAAGTGCTACATCCATCCAGCCGTGGTCGAGCGCTTCCTGCTCGGTGCGCTGGCCGAACTGCCACGCCCGAGGGTGCGCAAGGGCTTGCGCTCCGAGGAAGTGGCGCTGGCGATGTTTCTCGAGCAAATGATGGACGCGTCTTGATCGCGGCGGATGGGTGATCTAGGCTAGCCACCTTTCCCCTTCAGGACGACCGCAGACAGTGAACAATCAAGCCTTCTGAAAATGTAATCGCGATAAGCGCTGAATAGCGCCTGTCAGTCTTCACGACATTTTTCGGAGGTGCCGATGACTCACGTCTCGCGTACGCCTGCCCTCGTCTCCCTGAATCAAACCAGTTTTCAGTTCGCTAATGGCGAGACGATTTTCAACGACCTGAATCTGCAATTCGATCACACCCACACCGCCATCGTCGGGCGCAACGGCGTCGGTAAAAGCGTGCTGGCCAAGCTGATCGCCGGGCACTTGCAACCAACTGCCGGCAGCGTCACCTGCTCGGTGCCATTGGCCTATGTGGCGCAAACATTCACCGCCGATGCGCGGCAGACCGTGGCCGACGCCACCGGCACCGCCGCCGCCCTTCGCGCATTGCAACGGCTGCAGTCTGGCGAGGCGGCAGCAGAAGATTTCGACATCCTCGGCGAGCGCTGGGATCTGCCCGAACGTCTGCGCCAATCGCTGGATGACGCCGGTCTGCCGGACATTGCTCCCACCGATCTGACCCAACCGCTGAGCGGCGGCCAGCAAGCGCGGCTGGCGTTGATCGGGGCGCTTCTGAATCCGGCGCATCTGTTGGTGCTGGATGAACCGACCAACCATCTCGACGGCCCCGGCCGCGACTGGTTGATGAGCGAACTGGAACGCTGGCGCGGCGGATTGATCGTCGTCAGTCACGACCGGCAATTGCTTGAGCGCATGCAGCGTATCGTCGAGCTGACGCCGCTGGGTGTCACGGTGTACGGCGGCAATTTTTCCGCTTACCAGCAGCAACGACAGATCCATCAGGCGGCGGCGCAAGCGACGCTGGATCAAAGCCGAACAGAGCGCCGGCGCGAGCAGCAGCGCTTGCAAAACGAGCACGACACCATCCAGCGGCATGCCGCCCGCTCACTGCGCAATGCGAAATCCGCCAACGTCTCGGGCTTCGAACGCGCCGGCCTGAAAGGTGCGGCGAGGCAGATCATGGGCCAGGTGCGTCATGGTCATCAGCAGCGCAAATCGGAGCTTGATGCACGGGTGCGCGATGCCTACGCCAAAGTGCTCGCGGATGATGCGGTGCTGATGAACCTGCCCGGCAGCGCAGTGCCTGCTGCGCGCAGAGTCTGTACGCTGATTGATGCGTGCGTGCCATGGTTGCCGGCGCAACCGCTCAATGTCACGCTGAGCGGGCCCGTGCGCGTCGCCGTCATTGGTCCGAATGGCTGCGGCAAATCGACGTTGCTCAAGGTGCTCGCAGGTCAACTGCATCCCGCCAGCGGCGAATGCATCACCCATGTTCCTGCGGCTTATCTGGACCAGCATCTGAAGCTGCTGGATGACCGTCTCAGCGTCATCGAGCAACTGCTCGCGCTGCAGAGTCCGTTGAGTGAGAGCGAATTGCGCAGCCATCTGGCGCATCTGCAACTGGACGCGCAGCGGGTCACTCGAGCGAGCGCTTCACTGAGCGGTGGAGAGCGTTTGAAAGCCGCGCTGGCGGTGGCCTTGTGGGGCAAAAACCCTGCGCAATTGCTGCTGCTCGACGAGCCGAGCAATCATCTGGATCTGGCATCGGTTCAGGCTTTCGAGCAGGCATTGCAGACGTTTCCCGGAGCAATTGTCGCGGTTTCCCACGATCCTGAGTTTCTACAAGCGCTGAAACCGACGCATCGTCTGAATTGGCATGCCACAGAATGGCGGCTACAACCGACGAACTGACTGGCTATTTTTTGCACGATTGGCCAAGGCTTCTATAGTTGATCTGACACCTATTTGCTGTGGTGACGCCATGGAAGACATCTTTGTCGTAAAACGCTGCAACAAGATCATCATTCACGGTCGCCGCGCCGGGGAAAGTCAGCATGAACACGCTGAAGCCAGAAGTTGGTTTCGAATCAACGACACCCGCACCGGCGGCTTCATCGGCGATGGCTACGATGTTGAGGAAGATGCCCGACGCGAATGCCAACGGCTCAATGCGGCCAGCTCGCCGCTGCCGGCGCGACAATCGGCCGGCTGATGCAATTGACAGGCGGGGTCTATACTCAAAGCAGCTGACGGACCAGCGCCCCAACGGCACAGAGCTCGCAGCCCGCGGGCTTTTTGCTGCCTCTCAACGGTTTGTCTGAACGGAGGTGTTCCATGTCCGAAAAAGAGTCCATCACCACCCTCCTCACCTTGCTCGACTCTCGTCAGGCGCGACTTGCCGCGGCCTGCAAGGAAATCGCCGACTGGGTCGACCATCAAGGCGGCCATCCGACCGCCCTGCGCATCCGCGACCGACTGAACGACATCGAAAAAGACACACCGCTGATCCGCAGCACCCTGTCGTCGCTACAACCGGTCGAACGGCCACTGCCACGTTTCAGATGACTGCACCGCGATAAACGACAGCCAACCGGCGTACCGTCTGGCCGGTGTACCGAACGCCCCGAGGTGTGGGCGGTCAAAACCTGTACACGTCACCCAGGAGACGGTTCATGGTTATCCACTTCAAAACAGACGGACATCTGGCTTGTGGTCACAAGGGCGACAACCTTGCCTCAAGCCTGGAACTCAATCGCGTCAAATGCCGCAGCTGCCGCAACACCGACGCCTATAAAGAAGCACGCAAGACCCAGCGCAATGCCGCACGCCGCGCAGCGCGCCACACCAAAGCTGATCATGGTGCGTCGAACTGGCGTTCGGAGTGGATCGAACGCCTGACCGCGCTGGCCGGGCCGCAGCGCCTGCCAAGGGGCTTTTTCGGGCAAGCGTTCGTATAACCGATTGATGTCGTTTTTTTAGTCCATCACTCGACGTGAATTGCCACGAATTCACCGCTCGAACCCATCAATGCCCTGGCCTTATCGTCAGGGCTTTTTGTTGAAAACACCGGTTCGAGCAGCCCGTAGCCCTGAGGCAAGCTTGCAAATAGCCAACGCGCCCTCATAACCAGAACCGTATCCACCGTCACCGAGAGGCAAAAAATCATGACCGGACAAACCGAAACCGCGATTCTCGCCGGGGGCTGCTTCTGGGGCATGCAGGACCTGCTGCGGCGTTATCCCGGCGTATTGCAGACGCGAGTCGGCTACAGCGGCGGCGATGTACCGAACGCCACCTACCGCAACCACGGCAACCACGCTGAAGCCATCGAGATCGTTTTCGACCCGGCGGTGATCAGCTACCGGCAGATCCTCGAGTTCTTCTTCCAGATCCACGATCCGAGTACGCCCAACCGTCAAGGCAACGATCTTGGCCCCAGCTATCGTTCGGCGATTTATTATCTCAGCGAAGAGCAACGCGACATCGCCGAGGATACCGCCGCCGATGTTGACGCTTCCGGTCTCTGGCCGGGCCGAGTAGTCACCGAAATCGAACCGGCGGGACAGTTCTGGGAAGCGGAACCTGAGCACCAGGACTACCTGGAGCGGATACCGAATGGCTACACCTGCCACTTCATCCGTCCGAACTGGAAGTTGCCCAAGCGCAGCTAATAACACACCTGCGTAATCACCCCACGCACGGCGCTGGCCTCAACTGAAGGCCGGCACTTGCGCACCTCTGGAATCGATCATTTTGGTGAGCCCTCCGTAGCACAGTTCAAGCGCCCGAGGATGAACATACGTTCATCGCAAGCATGGCTCAATGCGTCTAGCCTGCAGGTTCCAACATAGTGCCTACAGGAGTACCCCACCATGTTCTCGCACGAAAGCCTCCCGCTGATTGCCATTTTCACCATCATGCTACTGTGCGTACTGGCTGCGTTTTTACACCCGGTACATGCATTCTTCAGCTGGCTGCGCAGGCGCAAGGAACGATCAAACGCCCAGGCTGCAAAAGAGGTTGATTCGCGCTGAATGTGTTCCCTCAACTGGCCCGGGTATGCCTGGGCTTTTTGTTTTCTGGCCGAACAGCAGATACAAAAAAGCCCAGCGCGGGGCTGGGCCTGATTTTTCGTCAAGGTTAAAAACATCCGGGCTTTTTAGCCGCGAGAGTGGAACTCAAGTGACTTACGCCAGGCTCCTCTCGTGCTCGCTTTCATGGACATAAACCCATGAAATTCCAGATGGCGAGGCCTGATCGACGCACATCAGCGCCGAATCGACTTTCTTCTTGGTAATGCCGTCTTTGACAAGGTCGAAGACGGCCAGGAAACAGTCCCCGGGAAGCGCTGTGATCGAGAGGTTGGTGATGTGTGATTCAGGGCTTCCAGCACGCTTGCCATACAAGCCCCAAAGTCGCTCCCAATAGTCCGCCCGACACATGATCTCTCCATCGGTGAGTACCACACGGAAGTCATTCGCCAACGCATCGTACAGAGGCTTGATGGCGCCCTCCGACCGGGAAGACATACCGCGCGACCACGGAAAGAAGAGATTGTACCAACGGTACACCTCGGCTTCGACGAGAGCGGTTTTATCGGTTGCTGCGTGCACTTGATTGATTGCCATCGGTGTTCTCCTTAACACGTCAAAAATGGCGGGTCTGGCGTAACAGACAGGCCGTCTGAATGCCCATCGCCTGAGCGATGCACCGCGCCATGATCAAGATCCATCCTGATATCAACGCCACCGGGTCAAGCTAAAATGTTCACTCAATGACTTTTGATATCTTCGACCAAGCCACAAACGTAGACGCTTGCAGGATTGGTTGCATCGAGAAGTGACCAACGGTCTCTGCGCGCAGAAACACAAGGAATTGACGAGGAGCCAGTTAAAAATGGCAATCCGAAAACAAACAAGGGTTTGCCTCAGCTTTCGCCCGCAAACCCTTGATTTTAGATGGTGCCCGAAGCCGGAATCGAACCGGCACGCCCTTACGAGCGGGGGATTTTAAGTCCGGATCTTTATATAATAAAATCAATTACTTATGGATTTAATTTTTCCGCAGGAATAGGTTTCTGGCACCCTTGAGAGCCAATAAATTCGTAGCTGTTCAAAAAATTGCGGAACAGAATTCACGTTGTCGCGGCGTGTGTATCCAGGAAAAAACACTCCAGGAACGGCCTGCATCGACCAGAGTCTGGCACTCCTGAATGTCCCCTTCCGGCCAAAAGCGGACATCGGCACGCGACTGCTGACGGCAATTAGCAGCCAGTTTTAAGAGGATGTATTCAACCCAGAGCGAACACCTTTTCGAGTTGCTAAGAATTAGATTGGATTCTCGCGCTAGCAACCTTTTGCCAAAATGTGCAGATGTCATTAGGTTGACTGGCAGCAATGTTGTACCTTCAAATAGCTAGGCATGTGATTATCGACCGTCATCTGGAGTTAGATAAATCTAATACAAATATGTCAATCAGTCCGTAGATCTCAGACGGCAGCGATGACTGAATGCTTAGCTTTAGTTCTTCCGCTGATCCTATATCATAGGTTTTGAGACCCGCTATAGGTATGTCTGGCCCAAACCACAGAACCAGGAAAACTCCTTGGTACTCGGCGTCGGGATGTATTGAATAGCGCTCATGCAACTGACATTTTGCGGCTGTATATAGTTCTCTATGCCACTGTCCTTTAACCTCCGTGACCAGTAGTCGTCTTTTTCCGTCTATCACCTTCGATGCGGTGAAGTCGCTTCGCTTGTCATCTTTGAGATGATGCTCAGGTGTAATTATAATGCCTTTCGGCAAAAGCTTAAGACTCAACCGCTCCGCTATGATTGATCTACAAGAGTTTTCATCTAAGTGCTTTCCGTTTTCGAAGAAGCGAGCGCCTGAGTTGAATTCGCCTCCATCGATAGCTCTTTGAAAATCACCTAGCTCATCAATGATGCATTGACGCAATCCTTCTACTGTTGCAATCGAATCTAAATCCAATAGGTCCGAAACCTGCTTTGGGCTGGGCGCCTCGTAATCTTGAAGGGAGCGTTTTCTAAGTTGGCTACTATAAATGCTGTTAAGATCTCTGTGCAGATCGCTGAACCGAGCATCTGCAATTAGCTCCGTTAGCGGGACTATGGCGTCATCTGGGTCATAGGAATTAAAGCTCCAAACCAAATCCTGTATATAGCGGTATGCTCTTTCGCTATTTGGACTATCGCTCCCCCATTGGTCTGGCAAATATACACTCGGCCACCGTTCGACATATGCATCAAGCACAGCTTTTGCTTTTAAGGCTGTCAAACTAGGCCAGCCATGGCTCCGATGGCCAAATCGACTCGACCGGTTGCACAGATTAAAGATTGCATTTGGATCTGCTTGCAGCCAGTGCCATTGCGGATAATTTATGCAATCAATGAAGTAAAATTCGCGAACAAACCAGAACTTGCATTTACAAATTATGTCAGGGTCATCTGGGAATTTGGTGATTTTTTCCACTAAAGCAGATGTCCGCTCTCTAATGATATCGACAAGCAGGGAGCGCTCGCCATATTCTGAGGCAATGTCAAATAAAGTTTCGAGTGTGTTAAGATCCAAGTTTTCGAATCTAACGAGCCAATCGATCGAAAGCTTGGGTTTCAGTTCGCTGAATGCATCATCGCTACAGAGCAACCAAATGTCCGGATTCGTACAAGATGAAATTTCCAATTGAGGCTCGACAAATTGCCTCAAAAAAACCTCTAATGCACCTGCTTCTGCAAATACAATTCTGTCAATCTCTTGCGTCAGAGCGGCCCTGGCGTTCTCGTCAATAGTACTGTAATGAGTATTGACGCATGCTCTCAATGATCGAAGCAGGTTCGGATCAACCTCATCCAATGAATTTTTTTCCACCATGATTAGAGCACAGGCAGCGTGCAATATCTGAATATTTCTGGAAATTCTGGAAGAGCAGCTTAATTCTGCCAGTTCGCGTAGCCCTGGGATTGATGGGCCTATAAAGCTGAGGCAGTTCTTCAATGCTGTATGTGCTATTTCTTTATCACCAAACTCTTCATTTATTTTTTCTGGCTGCATCAATGTGAGCTCTGCGAATCGCGCGAGACATGCCCAATGTGCGCCCGACGCAATTAGATCTCTGTTCTCCCTTACGTATAGAATATTTTTTTCATGAATTAACGCCTGCTTCCTTTGACTGCGTTTGATTCTTCGCTTGAGATTTCTGGGTATTCCATCAAGCCTTCCCATTTTAGATGCCGCACGAGAAAAATTGGCCCAAGCGCGCATGAATGCAGGTTTGGTCAGGGCTTGCTTGCGCAGGCGTTGCCTCAGTAGATCAGGCCCTCGCTCATCCTTCATACGATGTTTGTGGTGTAGAGGAATGCAAGTAGCCCATAGAACAGGGTTATCATTTTCAAACGCAAGATCAGCTAAGTACTGTGTGTCTTCCTGAAACAGGCCAAGCCCGGAGTGCGAATGAAAATCAAAGTTGTGGATTCTTGTGTTAATTATCTCCTCTCGATCAGTAAGGGGAGAAAATACTAGTGCGAGCACGCCTTGTCTCAATTCGACATTCTCGCGCATCACTTTAACAGCAGCGCTCTGCTCAGTACTTTTCTGATAGAAATAGTTTAAGTTTTTCACCCATTGCCAGATCTGAATCGGGTTGTAGGGTGGGAGCGCAGTACTAAAATAATTGTCCAACAACATGCCTATTATCTTGCTAATTCCAGTTCTACAACTACACTGGTAGTTTTTTTTGTCACAGATGCACTCTAATCCCACCGTCAGATCGTCTAAAAGGCGCTCCGCTGTTCTATAATTTAAATCCGCCATGAAACGCTTGACAAAGTAGCGAGAACCAATCTGTGGATAATGCTGTTCATACCCCTCTGGATAGAGTTTTGCACACCCCTTAAGAAAGTCGAGCACAACCTCATGATTGTATGGGGATATATAAAGGGACTTAATGATTTCTGAGGCAACGTGCAATGAGTTATGACTAGCCTCAGAGATTAAGGCTGAAAGATTTTTTTTATGATCGAAGGATGGGATTGAAAGCAGGCACCTGCTCGCTAGCAATCTAGAACTTTGAGATTCTTCCGCTGATAGGAGAATGCCTCGAAGTTCTGCCTCAAAATTTGATGCTTCTTTGCTAGAAACTAGCAATTCCATTATAAGATCTCGAAGATGTCCATCTGCTCCAGCTGATATAATTGGTCTAATTTCATTGACGACATCCTTCGAGAAGAACCCAGCCATGCTGAAACTCCGTCCATAATCGCCTCTTCGAAAATATGGATCTTTTATTTCAATTTCACGGAGCTTATGTATTAGAGCACGCCTTGTGGATGGATGAAGCTGAGAAGGATCTCCGTTAGCAAGTACTGCGTACGGATCAAGCTGAACAATAGTATTCTGTACGTCTCTACCTCCCAGTGCAGCCATCCATCCGAGTAATCCACGCAGTTCATCTCGTACAGTAGAGTTTGGTGCAATTATCGACGAACACTTTGATAGCGTCAGCGTATCTTGTGCGTTTTCAATTCGTCTTACTAAATAGCAAGCTGCGCAATACTCAGTCACAACCTTATGGACGGGGCGGTGAAGATCGGGGTGATCTCCTGGCCTAAACAATCTCGTCGACAGTATATCGATGTTAAAGTTATTTTTACTTTGTACCGCGTTAAGCATCGGAAATATTCGCGTCTCGCTTGCCTCGCTAGTAGTAACCCCATCTGAGCCGGAGAGAAGTAATTTGGCGAAAACCTCCTCCGCCAAAGCAACCTTTTCTGCTATTGGAAAAGAGTTGTGTTTGCTCGCAATACTCGTATTGACTTCTCTTGCTAGCCGGTCAACGGCCATCGAGAATATCGAATTTTTGTCTTTGAATTGTCTACCGCTTTCTATGTAAGCGTCAGCGAAGAGCTTAAGAAACTGTGGATTAGGTAGAAGAGACTCCAAATAAAACCTTGACACTTCATCACGAAAAGCAACGAAGTCCTCACCTGCAACGTGATAGGAGAATATGGCTTGTTGTTCTGCTTCGTTAAACTCTTCTAATCTGACCACCAGCGGGGTACGTCCTAAGGCATCTTCGAAAGCCTTCGTTGACGATGCACCCCACTCGCTCGACCGACTAGATATGATGACATGTTTTGGATCAGATTTTTTCGCATAGGCTAGAAGCCTGTTAATACCAACCTGATCGATCTTCGCAAGTTCGTCAAATGCATCGATGACCAAAGAGCCATTCTTCGAATCTGCACCCATATAGCTGAAGAGGTTGGCAGTCACACATTCGACGTTCAGCTGATCAGCAAGGCTTTTGAGCAAGGAAGATTTTCCGCCCCCTGGCTCAGATAGTACGACCACATAGGCCGAAGCGCTCATCAGCTCCCGCTCTGTGAATGTCCTCTCATCGGAAGCAAGCGTTCGAGGCAGGTAGAAGTCTTGGCTCATTATGGGCGCTCAATTTGTTCAGGTGCGCTGCGTTCTGAGGCAGATGGTGACTGGTACTCAAAACGCTACATTCGATATAAATACGGTGCGGCTTTCTCGGTTAAATCTGCCTGATGACCTTCCTTATTCATATGTAGTCCGTGTTTGCTGTTGAGTCAGAACCCCATTGAACGCATTCGGGAAGAAGGTATAAACGATTCCCAAATTACGCATTCATTTTCTTCGCATCGATGCGTGCACTTTGGATTGATTCTGCTGAAAACGTCGGTGAGGGTAAAGCCCCTGTTGAACCATCCGGAAAAGCCTGAACGACTTTGGCTTTAAGTCCTTCGAGTGACTGCATCGAGTCGAAAGCAGTTTAATGTGGCGGGCTGCTTTTCGCCGGCAGCAGCCGAACGCGAACGTCCGCTTATGGCTGTGGATTCAACCGGTCGACGCAACAGATTGGCTAAATCG
>NZ_CATKPP010000053.1:0-243 GCF_949767635.1 Pseudomonas sp. IT-93MI4 | reverse complement strand
GTTCGGTTCGATGTGTTGGGCGACGAAGGCGGCGTCCAGGTTGATGACCCAGTCTTGCTGGGCGGTTACGGCATTGAATGTGCGGGACCCGGGTTCCTCGCCGGAGATATCGCCCACCCACTTCCAGGTGGCCTCGTCGTTGGCTACCCATGGCTTCACCACAGGCCTGGGGATGGTCAGTTTACTGGTACCGCCGGGCAGTGTGGCCGGGTCGAGGAAGCCGTTCTGCACCCCGAGGACAAT
>NZ_CATKPP010000052.1:0-250 GCF_949767635.1 Pseudomonas sp. IT-93MI4 | reverse complement strand
GGCCAGCGCGCTCTGCGGCATTGCTTGCACCGTCAGGTCAAATACCCGGGACGGTGTTGGATGACCATCAATGATGACGACGTAGGAGATTTTTACCTGCTTACCCAGATTGAACGCGACCACGCTGTTGGGGATCGCAAACTCAAGCCCTTCGCTTACCGCACGCGGCACTGAGGTGTGCGACCCGCCGGCCGGCGTGCCGTCAGCGCCAGTCCAGGTGGCGATGATTTCATCAGTTGGCAGCAACGCG
>NZ_CATKPP010000051.1:0-255 GCF_949767635.1 Pseudomonas sp. IT-93MI4 | reverse complement strand
TATCAGTCTGACCCCACAAGCACCCACACGAATTGCTTGATTCAGTTGTTAAAGAGCGGTTGGTTAAGATCTTTCGTCTCAACCGAGGCGCGCATTCTACAGCAGCCTCATTTGCTGTCAAGTGATTATTTTCAGAAGCTTTCGAAGATTTCTTCAACAACTTCAACCACTTGCGCTTCCGATCTCTCGTCAGCGGGAGGCGAATTCTACAGCGTTACACGCTGCTGTCAACACCTCTTTTTCTCCGCTTTCGAC